>RFIB01000027.1 GCA_003695625.1 Acidobacteriota bacterium
CCTGCTCCCGCTCGTCTCCGGCGCCCCGGGTCGCGCGGCGACCGACGCCCTCCCGGCGGACGGCGAGGAGCGCCTCGCGCTGGCAGCGCTCGAGCAGGGACACTACGTCCGGGCGCGCGAGCTCGCGGGCGGGATCCTGGCGGCCCGTCCCGACTCGGTCCCGGCGCTCTACGCCCTCGCGGTCGCGCTTCACGACGGCGAGGGCAATGTCCCGCTCGCGCTGCGCTGGCTGCGGCGCGCCCGCGCGCTGGTCGAGACCGAGGACGGCCGCGTCCTGCCCGGGCGCGAGGGCTGGCACGAGGAGATCCTGTGGCGCGAGGTCCAAGCGCTGTCGGATCTCGGTCTCAACGAGGAGCTGATCGCGGCCTACCGGCGATTCCGCGACGAGTACGGCTGGGACACCGACAGCTTCGAGGTCTGGCCGCTGATGAAGCTCGGCCGGATCGACGAGGCGCGCGCCGCCGCGGCCCGGGCGATCGCGGGCGGCGAGGCGATCGACGTGCTCGTCGCGCGCAACGGGCTGTGCGCGATGGACGGCTACCCGGCGTGCCTCGAGATGCTCGAGACGGCGCGGACGGTCTACCGCGTGCCCAGCCTGTCGCTGAGCAACGCGGCCCTCGCGGCGATGGAGGTCGGGCGCTACGAGGAGGCCGAGAGCTACCTGCTCGAGGCGGTTCGCGATCCGGACCCGTACGCCAACCCGTGGCGCCAGCTCGTGACGGTCTATCTGACCGAAGGGCGCCTCGGCGAGGCGGCGGCGGCCGCGCGCGAGATGATGACCCTGGCCAGGCGCCTGCCGCCGAGAATGAGCCAGCACCAGCAGGCGCAGAACCTGGTCACCGCCGCGGAGCTGCTGCTCGCCGCCGGTCATCCGGAGCGGGCCCTGGCGGCCTCGCGCCGCGCGCTGATGCGGCCGGACCGGACGTCGCACCTGTCGGGCACCGACGCCGAGCTTCGCGCCGAGAACGCGCTGCTCGATCGCCGGATCCACGTCGAGCTGGCGCAGCGCGCGCGGGAGGCGGCCGGCCTGGCGGCTGTTCGCAGGCGCCCGCTGCTGTGGCTCGACGGCCTGCGCCACCGGACGCTGGCCTGGGCCTCGGGCCGGCGTGTCCGCCCCCTGCTCCTCGCGGGCGGACTGCGTCCCGTGCTGACTCTGACCGAGGCACCGGGTCCGCAGCTCGACGTGCCGGACTGGCTCTACCCGGATGCGATCGAGCTGTTCGGCGCCGGCCCGGCGCTCACGCTGCTCGGCGAGCTGGCGGCGGATCCGCCGCCCGCCGAGCGGATGCCGCAGGACGTCTGGAACGGACGGCTCGCCGCGCTGGCCGCCGAGGCCTCCTGGCTGCGCGGGGACACCGAGGGCTGCCTCGAACAGGGGCGCCGGGCGCGCCGCCTGCTCCCGCGCGCGGAGATGCTGCTCCGGACGCGGGTCGCGGCCCGGATGGCCGACGCGCTGCGCCGCGCGGGCCGGCTCGACCACGAGGCGGTGGCGCTCTACGACGAGGTGCTGGCGAGCGATCCCGGTCTTCTGCGGCGCCTGGCGCTGCCGCTGCCCGTCGGGGTCGCCGGTGCGGACGACGGCTCGCCGGCAGGCCGGGCCGTCCGCCTCGCGCTGGCCTCCCCGCGCTTCGTCGCGTGGCCCGCCAGCCCGTTCGTCCTCGCCGCGTACGGGGATCGCGCATGTCTCGCCGGACCGGGCGGGGCGCAGCTCGCATGTGCCGCACGGACAGACGGGGGGCCGGACATCGAGACCGGCACGGCGCTGCTCGGGGTCGGTCCGGACGATCCGCGGCTGCTCGCCTGGCGACTGCTGCTCGCGGCGTTCGCGCCGCGGCTCGACCTGTCGCAGACCGACCTGGCCACGCTCGACGGGACGCCCGTGGTCGAGCGCGGACTCGACGAGGCGGTCGCCGACGAACTGCTCGGCCCGCCGTCAGCGGACCGCTGACGCCGCGTCCGCCCCCTCGAGGCGACGGAAGCCGGCCTCGTCGAGGATCGCCTCCGCCCGTCTCCGGTCACGCTCGAAGAGCCCCTGCGCGCGGCGGGCGGCCCACAGCGCGTCGGACAGCGCGCGCCCGCTGACCCCGGCGCGCACCCGGCCGAGCACGAGCACCGCGTAGCGTCCGCCGGTCATCGGCAGGACCGTGAGCGCCGGTGTCCGCCGCGCGAGAAGCCACCGGACCTCCGCCAGGCCGCCGTCCTTCCACAGGCCGAGCCCGGCCTTCCGTGCGCGGCGCTCGAGTTCGAGATAGCGCTCCTTGCGCGCGAACCGGTACCGCGTGAGCACGCGCGCGAACCCGCGCTCGACCAGCGCCGCGCCGAGGTCCTCCCCCTCGTCCGTCCGCACGTAGGCCAGCATCCGGCCGAAGCGGTCGCGGCGCGGCTGCCCGTCGTCCGGTTCGAGGGTGACGCCCGATCGGGCGAGGCGCTCGGCGGCGAACGCCCGCGCCTCGGCGCCGAGGTACTGCTCGCCGGCCTCCGGATGGTGCAGTTCGGGCGCGTCGATCCCGATCAGCCTGACGAGCTGCGGGCCGTCCTCCGTGCGCACGCGCAGCGTGTCGCCGTCGACGACCTCGAGCACCTCGCCCCGCGCCGCGCCGGCCGCGCCGGCAGCCTCGCGCCCGCACGCGGCCGCGGTCGCGACGAGCGCGACGATCGCGGCGGCTGCGAGCGCGCGCGTCGCCCGGACGCTCACGCGTCGTCCGGCTCGTCGCGTCGC
>RFIB01000194.1 GCA_003695625.1 Acidobacteriota bacterium
CCGGGGACCTGCTCGGCGGCACGCTGCGGGTCGCCTTCGAGTCGGCCGCGGACGGCGCGACCGCGTGGCGCGGGTCGCTCGCCGGGGCGGACGCCGCCGCGCTGCTGCGCGCGGTCACCGGAGGCGGGGCAGGCGACGCGGCGCTCGCCGGCGCGGCGCGGCTCGACGGCCAGGCGCGCGTGACCGCGGACGGCGCGGTGGGAGGCCGGATCGACGTGCGCATCGATCCGTTCGAGGCGCCCGGCTGGGATCTGCTTGCGCCGTGGGTCGCGGCGCTCGCCGAACGCGAGGCCGAGGCGCCCCGCGGCGCGGAGAGCGTGCCCGATCGGCTCGAGCCTCCGCCGCCGGCACGTCCGCGCGCGGTCGCCGCCCGGGTTGCGCTGCGCGGCGGATCGATCATGCTCGACGACGTGACGATCAGCGCACCGGGAGTCGCGGCCCGCGGCAGCGGCCGGCTCGAGCGGCGGCCCGACGGGCTCGTGCTGCGCCTGAGCCTCGACCCGGACGCCGAGGTCCGCGGATGGCTCGCCGGACGCCTCGCCCGGCTCTGGCCCGCCGGACCGCCTTCGCCGGACGATCACCAGCTCGCGGTCACCGGCTCTCCGGCCGCTCCCGCATTCCGGCTCGACCCGCCGCTGCCGCCGGTCCCGCCACCGCCCGCTCCCGAGCCCGGCCCCGCGGGCGACGACGGGGAGCGCCCGTGACCAGCGCCGCCGAGCCGCGCGCCGTCCGGCCGCGCGTCTACCTCGTGCCGCCCGGAGCGCCCTCCGCGCGGCTCGAGATCGTCGTCGCCCTCGCCGGCACGCTCGTGCCGCTGCTGCTGTGGCTGCTGCCGGTCGAGCTGTTCGCGGGTTTCGCCGGATCGTGCCGGTTCCACGACCTGACCGGGCTGCCGTGCCCGACCTGCGGCACGACGCGCGGCATCCTCGCGCTGGCGCACGGCGACCTCGCGACCGCGCTGCGGATGAACCCGCTGCTGTTCGGGTTTCTCCTCGTCGTGTGGTCGTGGACGCCGGTGTCGTGGATCCTGTGGCTCGGCCGGCTGCCGCGCCCGCGCGTCGCGCTCGACGGGACGGGATCGCGCGCGTTCCTGCTCGCCGCCTTCGTCATCGCACTGCTGGCGAACTGGGCGTTCCTGATCGCCGACGGGCGATGAGCGGACGCGGGAGGACATCGATGACGAGCGCGTATCGCCTGGTCGCCTTCGACGTCGACGGCACGCTCGTCCACCATCCCGACGGCAAGACCGTCTGGCAGGTGCTCAACCGGCGCTTTCTCGACGGCGACGCGATCAACGGGCGGCGGTTCGAGATGTTCCGCGCCGGAAGGATCTCCTATCCCCAGTGGGTCGCGCTCGACGTCGGCGACTGGATCGCCCGCGACGTGCGGCGCGCCCAGCTCGAGGAGGTGATCCGCGCCGAGCTGCGGGCGATGCCCGGTGCGGCCGAGACGGTGGCCGCGCTGCGCCGGCACGGGGTGCGTGTCGCGGTGATCTCGGGGACGATCGACCTGACGCTCTCGACGCTGCTGCCGGATCTCGAGTTCGACCGCGTGTACACCAACCGCATCTGGTTCGACGACCAGGGCCGGATCGCCGGCTGGCAGGCCACCCCGTACGACGTGACCGGCAAGCCCGAGGCGCTGCGCGCGCTGGCGCGCGAGTTCGGGGTGCCGCTCGAGCGCACGGTCTACGTCGGCGACGCGTGGAACGATCTCGGCGTGCTGCGCGAGGCGGGACTGGGGATCGCGTTCCATCCCAAGGGGGACGACGTGCGGCAGGCGGCGGACGCGGTGATCGAGGACGGACCGCTGACCCGCGTGCTCGACGTGATCGAGGGAGGGCACGATGCGTGACGACGAGGCGAGACTGCTCTCGCGCCGCCGCGTCTACGAGGGCCGTCTGCTGAAGATCGATCTCGACGACGTGGAACTCCCCGGCGGGCGTCGCGCGACGCTCGAGACGATCCGCCATCCCGGCGCCGCCGCGGCGCTGCCGTTTCTCGAGGACGGCGAGGTGATCCTGATCCGGCAGTACCGCCACGCCGTCGGCGGGACGATCCTCGAGATCCCGGCCGGCAAGCTCGACCGGCCCGGCGAGCCGCCGGACCGCTGCGCGGCGCGCGAGGTCGAGGAGGAGGTCGGCGTGCGGCCGGGGCGGCTCGTCCCGCTCGGCTCGATCCTGACCACCCCCGGCTTCACCGACGAGGTGATCTGGCTGTTCGAGGCGCACGATCTGGTGCCGGCCGCGACGAACCACGACGCGGACGAGGTGATCGAGCCGGTCACGATGCCGTTCGGCGAGGCGGTCGAGGCGGTGGCCGACGGCCGGATCCGGGACGCCAAGTCGGTCGCCGCGATCCTCGCCGCGGCGATCAGGCGCCGCTGACGCGCGGACAGGGCGGGGTGCCCTCCTCGACGCGGTGGATCACCGCCGCCCCGATCGAGTCGCTCCAGACGTTGACGGTGGTGCGCAGCATGTCGAGCGGGCGGTCGACCGCCAGCAGCAGCAGGGCCCCCTCGAGCGGAAGCTCGAGCGCGGTCAGGATGATCGTCATCATCACCAGCCCCGCGGACGGAATCCCGGCGGCGCCGATCGACGCCAGCAGCGCGGTGACGACCACGATCAGCTGGCGCGTCAGGGTCAGCTCGTAGCCGGCGCTCGATGCGTAGTACTGGGCGAGGAAGATCGTCGCCACGCACTCGTAGAGCGCCGTCCCGTCCATGTTGATCGTCGCGCCGAGCGGCAGCACGAACGAGGCCGTCCTGTGGTCGACCCCGCCGCGGTCCTCGGCCGACTCGATCGTCACCGGCAGCGTCGCGCTCGACGACGACGTCGAGAACGCCGTCAGCAGCGCGGGGGCCATCGCGCTCGCCCAGCGGCCCGGGCGCACGCCGGCCAGCAGCCGGGCCACCAGCGGCAGCGTGACGAGGGCGTGGATCGCCAGCGCGAGCGCGACGGTCAGCACGTAGAGCGCCAGGTCGCCGAACACGCGGAGCTCGGCGCGCGCCGCCACGCGCAGGATCAGCGCGAACACGGCGACGGGCAGCGTGGCGAGCACCATCAGCGCGAGCCGCGTGAACAGGTGGAAGCCGGCGTCGAACAGCCGCGTCAGCACGCGCCGCCGCTCCGGGTCGAGCCGCGTCAGCGCCCAGCCGACGAGCAGCGAGAACGTGATGATCGGCAGCATGTCGAGCTGCGCGAGCGCGGCGAAGATGTTGTCCGGGACGAGCCCCTCGATCAGCTCGCGCACGCCGATCGCCTGCCCCGGCAGCGCCTCGGGGCGCTGCTCCATCGGCAGGCGCGCGCCGCGCCCCGGCCCGATCAGGTTGACCAGCACCAGCCCCGTGAGCACGGCGAGCATGCTGGTCGCGATGTAGTACGCGAACGTCCGCGCCCCGAGCCGGCCGAGCCGGCGCGGGTCGGCGATCGACGCCACCCCCGAGACCAGCGAGAACAGCACCAGCGGCGCGACGAGCATCTTGAGCAGCCGGAGGAACAGGTTCGCAGCCAGGTCGGCCGTCCCGAGCACGGCCGCCACCGCACCGGGCGCCGCCCGGGCCAGGCCCGAGGTCGGATTCAGGGCGAGGCCGCAGACGATGCCGAGCGCCAGCGCGCCGAGCGCGGTCCACGGCGAGCCCCACCACCCGCGCTCGGCGGCGGGCGACGGCGGACACGGATCGCGTGCCGGTTCAGCCACGCGGGCGCTCCGCTGCGGGCGGCTCCTCGCGAGGCGTGTCCGGCGTGCCGGCCTCGTCCGGTGTGCCGGCCTCGTCCGGGCGGGCCGCGTCGCCGGGAGCCGCGCCGCCGGGCGTGACGAACGACTCGACGCCGAGGATCCGGCCCCACGCGTCGGTCGGCTCCCACGTCGGGTCGATCACCGGCTCGATCCAGTGCGACGGGCTCCAGTCGCGCAGGTCCTGGTCCGGCGGCCAGGCCGGGGTCGGGATCCACGTCGGGTCGATCGCCGGCCCGATCCACCGCGCCGGCGGCCGGGGGTAGCCGGCGGGGTTGTCCGGCGGCGGCGGGAACCCCTCGCGCGGCGTCCAGCGCGCCCGCTCGGGCAGCGGGCCCGCCGCGGGGCGGGGCGGCCGTCCGAACGAGTCCACCTGCTGCTCGAGTTCGGTCGGGCCGATCACCTTCCCGTCCCGGCCTTGGCCCGGCGGAAGCCGCGGCCCGACGAACGGCGCGCCCGGCGGGTCGAAGTCCGGCGCCGGCGGCGGGCTTGCGTCCGGGGCGGGCGGCGTCTCGCGCTGGATC
>RFIB01000195.1 GCA_003695625.1 Acidobacteriota bacterium
CGAACGGACGGGACGGCATCGGCGCGGCCGGTCACCCGTCGAGCTGCACGACCTCACCGCTCTCGAGCAGGTACTGCGCGGCGACGACGAGCAGTCCGTCCGGCCCGGTCGCGCGGCGCCGCAGCGTCGCGGACCCGGCGAGCAGGGCCCGCCGCGCGGCGGCGGCCTGCGCCCGCACGGCGCGGTCGACGTCGCCGGCCGGGATCCCCGCCAGCGCGGGGGCGATCCGCGCCGCCAGGTCGCGCAGATTGGCCGAGCGGACCGAGCCGGGCTGCTCCCGCTCGGCGAGCGCCGCCTGCACGGCGCCGCAGTCGCCGTGGCCGAGGACGACGATCAGCCGCACGCCGGCGGTCTCGACGGCGAACTCGAGGCTGGCGATCACCTCGGGCGTGGCGACCTCGCCGGCGACGCGGACGACGAACAGCGCACCCGGTGGCTGATCGAACACCACCTCGACGGGCACGCGCGCGTCCGCGCAGCCGAGCACCGCGGCCAGCGGACGCTGCGGTCCGGCCGGGGCCGGCTTCCATCCCCCCGTCCCGCTCCCGGCGGCGAAGCGCCGGTTCCCCTCGAGCAGGTGTTCGAGTATCTCCGCAGGCGTGTCCATGCGTCGTCTTCCCCATGCGGTCGGCGTCGGCCGCTCGCCGGTCCCGCGGAGTCTAGCCGACCCGGTCCGCCTAGACGGACGCGGACCGGGCACCGTAGGAACGGTCCTGGGCGAGGCGTTTCCCCCTTCCGGTGCGGAGCGCCTCCCGCCCGGGGGGGAGGACCCGCGTGGAGGCGATCCGCACGGCACGGCGACTGCTCGCGTGGACCGCCCTGGGGGCCGTCGCCGTCCCGCTCGCCGTGCTCGGCACCGCGCCCGCGACCCGGGAGCCCGTCCCCGCGCCGCCCGCCGCGCCCGACGCGGCCGATCGCCTCGTCCTGACCGGCAGCCTCGTGGCCCGCGAGGCGCAGGACTTCCGGGTGCCGCGTGCCAGCAGCTGGCAGGTCGAGCTGACCTGGCTGATCGAGGAGGGCGCCTCGGTCGAGCCCGGGGACGAGGTCGCGCGCCTCGATCCGGGATCGACCCTCGATGAGCTGCTCGAGGCGCGCGACAACCTGCGGCAGCGCCGCCGCGACGCGGTCGAGCGCGCCACCCAGGCGGAACTCGACCGGCTCGCCCGCGAACTGGAGCTGGCGCGGGCCGAGGCCGAGGCGGCGAAGGCCCGCCTCGACGCAGCGGTGCCGCAGGACATCCTTGCCGGCAAGGACTGGCGCGAGCGGCAGCTCGAGCTGCGCAAGAAGGAGGCCGCGCTCGAGGAGGCGCGCATGGCGATCCGTGTCGGCGCGGCCGCCGACCGCGCCGCCACGGCGAGCGACGAGGCCGAGCTGCGCCGGCTCGAGACGACGATCGCACGCTACGAACGCGAACTCGACCAGCTCGTCCTGCGCGCCGACCGGCCGGGGATCGTCGTCCACGGCACCCATCCGTGGTGGGGCCGGAAGTTCCAGGAGGGCGACCAGGTCCAGATGGGCTTCGTGATCGCGCGGATTCCGGATCTCGACACGCTCGAGGTCCACGCCTGGGCGCTCGAGGTCGACCTGCCCGGCATCGCCCCGGGGCAGCGGGCGCGGGTCGTGCTCGACGCCTATCCGGAGCGGGCGTTCGACGCGACGGTGACGGCGATCGGGATCGGCGGCGAGGAGCGCCCGCTCTGGGGCAGAGCGGCGTGGTTCCCGGTCACGCTGCGCCTCGAGCAGAGCGATCCGCGGATCATGCGCCCCGGGATGAGCGTCCGCTGCGAGCTGGACAGGCCGGCGTCCGCACAGGAGACGCCCCGATGACCCGCGGGGCCCGGATCGCCCTCGCCGCGGCGCTCGGTCTCGCCGTGCTCGCGGTCGCGTGGGGCGCCGGCCGGCGGCTGGCCCGGGCCGAGGAGCGCTGGGTCGAGGTGCGGCGCGAGCCGTTCGTCCGCCGGCTGCCGGCGAGCGGCGAACTCGAGTCGGCCGACGCGGTGATCGTCGGCTGCCCCCAGATCCCGGGGATGTGGGAGTTCACGATCACCTCGATCGTCGACGAGGGCGTGTTCGTCGACGAGGGCGATCCGCTGCTCTCGTTCGACGGACGCAGAATCAGCGAGCGCCTCGAGGTCAAGCGCTCCGAGCTCGACACCTCGCGCCGGGAACTCGACCGGACGCGGCTCGAACTCGCCGACCAGATCGACGCGCGGCGGCTCGAGGTGGCCGAGGCCAGGGCCGAGAAGGCGCGTATCGAACGCCAGCTCGACGTTCCCGCCCATCTCGCTGCGGGGCTCGAGACCGAGAAGCTGCGCCTCGACGCGCGGCTGGCCGCGACCCGGCTCGAGCTGGCGACGCGCGCCGTCGAGCTGGCGCGCCGACTGGCGGCGATGCGCCTCGAGAGCGCCGAACGCGCTGTGGCCGAGCTCGAGCGCGAGGTCGACCGGCTCGAGAAGGGCCTCGCCCGCCTGCGTGTCGTCGCCGAGCGGCCGGGCTACGTCGTGCACATCCCCGACTGGCGCGGCAACAAGCCGCAGGTCGGACAGAGCGTCTGGCGCGGGCGCCCGCTGATCGAGCTGGCGGACCTTTCGCGGATGCAGGTCGCGGCCGAGATCGCCGAGGCCGACGCGCGCTGGGTCCGCGAGGGCCAGCGTGCCGAGGTGCGCCTCGACGCCGCGCCGGAGCGGCTGTTCACGGGTCGCGTGCGCCGGCTCGGCCGGCTGTTCCGCACACGGTCGCGCGACGACCCGTCCAAGGTGCTCGACGCGATCGTCGATCTCGACGAGCCCGATCCGGAGCTGATGCGGCCCGGGATGGCCGTCTCGCTCGAGATCCTCGCCCCGACGCCCGAGCCGGTGATCGAGATCCCCGAAGCAGCGCTGCACCGGGTCGACGGGCGGGAGACGGTCACGGTCCGCCGGCGCGGCCACGCCGGAGCCGAGTCCGTCACGGTGACCCTGGCCGGGCGATGGCGCGGCACGGTGCTCGTCGCGTCGGGACTCGAGCCGGGCGATCGCGTCCGTGTCGCGACGCGCCGGGAGGCAGGCGATGGGGCGCGCTGAGCGGACGGCCTTCATGGTCGCGATGCTCGCGCTGGCAGGCGGCGCCGGCTGCCGGCTCGTCGAGCACGATCCGGCCGTGCCGACGTTCACGGTGGCGCCGCGACTGTTCGAGGTCGAGATCAAGGGCTTCGGCGAACTCGAGGCCGCGCGGACGACGCCGATCGAGGTGCCCCAGCGGCTTCCGGGCCCGCAGCGGGTCGTGTTCCTGCTCGACGACGGCTCGCCCGTCGAGGCGGACGACCTGATCGCACGGCTCGACGACGAGTACCTCGCCACACGCATCGAGCAGACGCGCGAGACGCTGCGCGTGCTCGATCGGCAGCTCGAGGCCAAGCGCGAGGAACTCGCCAAGGAACGCCGCAGCGCCGAGGCCTCGCTCGCCGTGCTCGAGCAGCAGCTTCGCGACGCCGAGAGCTGGGCGCCGCGCGACCCCGAGCTGTTCTCGCGCAACGAGATCCTCGAGGCCGAGCTCGACCGCGAGCTGCTCGCGACGCGGATCGAGCTGGCCCGCGCGCGCCTCGAGCGCTACACGCGCCGCGCCGAGGCCGAGATGGAGATCCTGCGCGGCAAGCGGCGCACGCAGCAGGTGCGGCTCGCGCAGTTCGAGCAGGCGCTCGCCTCGCGCGACGTGCGCGCACCGCACGCCGGCGTCTTCTTCCGCGCAACGAACTGGCGCGGCGAGAAGATGTCCGTCGGCAGCACGGTCTGGTCGGGCACGCGCCTGGGCGAGCTTCCCGACCTGGACGAGATGCAGGCCAGGCTGCACGTGCTCGAGTCCGAGGCGGCGGGCCTCGCTCCCGGCCTCGAGGTGCACGTGATCCTCGACGCCCACCCCGACGTGCGGATCGCCGGGACCGTCTCGACGGTGCAGCCGATCGCCAACCCGATCGAACGCGACAGCCCGGTCAAGTACTTCGAGCTGACGATCGATCTCGAGCGGACCGACCGCGCGCTGATGAAACCGCACAGCCAGGTGCTGGCGTCGATCTTCGTCGTGCGACGCGAGGGGGTCGTCACGGTGCCCAACCAGGCGCTGTTCCACGACGCGGACGGGACGTGGGTCTGGGTCCGGAGCGGCCGCCGCTTCGAGCGCCGACCGGTCGAACTCGGCGAGCGCAGCCTGAGCCGGACGGTCGTCCGCAGCGGCCTGGCGCCGGGGGACGTCGTCGCCCTCGCGCCGCCGGCGGGGCAGGCGGAGACCGGGTGATGGACTGGGCCACGGGCATCCGCGAGGCGTTCGGCGAATTCGCGCACCACCGGCTGCGCACGCTGCTGACGCTGCTCGGCATGATCTTCGGCGTCGGCGCGGTGATCAGCATGCTCTCGATCGGCCAGGGGGCGCGCCGCCAGGCGCTCGAGATGATCGACGCGCTCGGCCTGCGCAACGTGATCGTCGAGGCGGTCGAGCAGCCCGAGGAGCGACTCAAGGAGATCCGCGAGGATTCGCTCGGTCTGACCCTGCGCGACCTGGAGGTCGCGCTCGACACGCTGCCGCAGGTCGTCGCCCACACCGCCATCAAGGAGATCAGCGTCTACGGCATCCTGAGCGGGGAGGGCCGCAGCGACGCCGCCGTGTTCGGCGTGTCGCCGACGCACTTCGACATGGCGCACGTTCCGCTGGCCGCAGGGCGAGCGTTCACCGAGCAGGAGAACCTGCGCTACGCGCCCGTGGCGGTGATCGGCGCCCGCGTCGCGCGCGACCTGTTCGGCAGCGCGTCCGCCGTCGGGCGGCTGTTCAAGGTCAACCATGTCTGGCTGACCGTCGTCGGCGTCGCCGCTCCGCGGGCGATCGCCGGCGACAGCTTCGAGGGCGTGGCGCTCGATGCGCCCGAGAACCGGATCTACGTGCCGATCCGCACCGCGCTCAAGCGGTTCCGCTTCAAGCCGCTCGAGGACGAGCTGGACGCGATCCACCTCCAGGTCGACGAGACGGCGAGCATTCCGGCGACGGCGGCGACCGTCCGGCGGCTGCTCGAGGTCCGCCACCAGGGCGTCCGGGACTACCGCATCGTCGTGCCCCAGGACCTGCTCGAGCAGCATCGGCGGACGCAGCGCATCTTCGACATCGTGATGGCCTCGATCGCCGGCATCTCGCTGCTCGTCGGCGGCATCGGCATCATGAACATCATGCTCGCGACGGTCGTCGAGCGGACACGCGAGATCGGCATCCGGCGCGCCGTCGGCGCGCGCCGCGGCGACATCCGGCGGCAGTTCGTGATCGAGGCGCTGACCGTCTCGCTCGCCGGGGGGCTGGCCGGCGTCGTGCTCGGCTTCGCCCTCGCCTGGGCGATCTCCGCGTTCTCCGGGTGGCCGTTCGCCTGGTCGTTCGCCGCGCCGCTGGTCGCCTTCACCGTCTGCGCCGCCACCGGACTCGTGTTCGGGATCTATCCGGCCGAGAAGGCCGCGCGCCTCGACCCGATCGAGGCCCTGAGCCGGCACATGTGAGCCCGAGGCCACCCCGGGCCGCGGTTATCGCTACAACAGGTTGAGCCAGTACGACAGCGCGCCGGTGCGGCCCGCCCTCCTCCAGCCCGAGCCGACGCAGTGCTCGAAGCGCCAGTACTCACGC
>RFIB01000196.1 GCA_003695625.1 Acidobacteriota bacterium
CTGATCCAGCCGATCGCGATGGACAAGGGGCTGCGGTTCGCGATCCGCGAGGGCGGACGGACCGTCGGCGCCGGCACGGTGACCGAGATCCTCGAGTAGGGGTCGGAGGCCGCAGGAGACCAACACAGGGCAGTAGCTCAACTGGCAGAGCAACGGTCTCCAAAACCGTAGGTTGGGGGTTCGAGTCCCTCCTGCCCTGCCAACCCGCCCCGGCGGGATGCGGGCGGCGCGGCGCAGGCCGACGGCACGCAGCGGAGGTAGCAGGCAGTGAACAGTCTCCGGCGGTTCCGGACCTTCCTCGACGAGGTGTGGGCCGAACTCAAGCGGACCTCGTGGCCGAACCGGCAGGAGGTCTACGGCACGACGATCGTCGTCGTGGTCGCCGTCGTGCTGATCGCCGGCTACCTGTGGGTGGTCGACCTGGCGCTGGCGACACTGACGACGCAGCTGTTCCGGATCGTCTCCTGACGGCCGGGGGCGCGGAGCTCGAGAGGTGACCGAGATGGCGGACAAGGATCGTCAGGAGCACGTCGGGCCGGAGCCGGATGCGGCGCCGCCTGCCGCGCCGGTGTCCGGGTCCGCCGACGAGGCGACTGCGGGCGACTCGCCCGCGGGGGACGAGACGACACCTCCGCAGGCCGAGCAGGAGCCGGCGCCGGCGCCGGCCGAGGACGACCGCAAGAAGTGGTACATCATCCACACGTACTCGGGATTC
Organism: Acidobacteriota bacterium; assembly: GCA_003695625.1. GTDB lineage: Bacteria > Acidobacteriota > Polarisedimenticolia > J045 > J045 > J065. Next base: position 716 of record RFIB01000196.1, read on the forward strand.
GAGAACAAGGTCAAGGCATCGCTGCGCCAGCGGGCCGACGCCTACGGCATGGGTGACAGGATCGGCGAGGTCCTCGTGCCGACCGAGGAGGTCGTCGAGGTCCGCGACGGCAAGAAGTACCACACGAAGAAGAAGATCTTCCCGGGCTACGTGCTGGTGCACATGGAGATGTCCGACGAGGCGTGGCACGTGGTGCGCAGCACGCCGAAGGTGACCGGGTTCCTCGGCGGCGGGCAGAAGCCGCTGCCGCTGCCGCAGGAGGAGGTCGACCGGATCCTGAACCAGGTGACGGTGACCAAGGAGAAGCCGAAGCCGAAGGTGATCTACCGGGTCGGAGAGACCGTCAAGATCACCGACGGGCCGTTCAGCGGATTCACGGGCGTGGTCGAGGAGGTCAACGAGGACCGGGCCACGCTCAAGGTGATGGTGAGCATCTTCGGGCGCGCGACGCCGGTGGAACTCGAGTTCCACCAGGTGCGCCGCCCCGAGTGACGCGAGACGGCGCCCCGACGGCGCCGACGGGTGAACACCGATGGCGAAGAAGGTGATGGCGGTCGTCAAGCTGCAGTGCCCGGCGGGCAAGGCCACCCCGGCTCCGCCGGTGGGGCCGGCGCTCGGCCAGCACGGCGTGAACATCATGGAGTTCTGCAAGGCCTTCAACGCCAGGACGCAGGGCCAGGACGGGATGATCATCCCGGCGGTGATCACGATCTACCAGGACCGGTCGTTCACGTTCATCACGAAGACTCCGCCGGCGCCGGTGCTGCTGCTCAAGGCGGCCAAGGTTGAGAAGGGCTCCGGCGAGCCGAACCGCGTCAAGGTCGGCAAGGTCACCCGGGCGCAGGTCGAGGAGATCGCGAAGATCAAGGAGCCGGATCTGACCGCGGCGGACATGGAGGCCGCCGTGAGGACGATCGCCGGCACGGCCCGCAGCATGGGCATCGAGATCGAAGGCTAGGAGAACGAATCATGCCTCGCCGAGGAAAGAAGTACCGCGCGGCGGCCGAACGGGCTCCCCGGGAGCCGGTCGGGATCGAGTCCGCGATGAAGACCGTGCGCGAGATCGCCTGGGCCGGCTTCGACGAGTCGGTCGAGGTGGCGATGCAGCTCGGAGTCGATCCGCGTCACGCGGACCAGATGGTGCGCGGCACCGTCGTCCTGCCGCACGGCACCGGTCGCGACGTGCGCGTGCTGGCGATCTGCGGCGCCGACCAGCTGCAGGCGGCCAAGGACGCCGGGGCGGACCTCGTGATGTCGGGCGAGGAGGCGGTCGAGAAGATCTCGGGCGGATTCCTCGAGTTCGACGCGGTCGTCGCGACGCCGGACATGATGCGCCACATCGGGCGCCTTGGGCGCGTGCTGGGTCCGCGAGGACTGATGCCGAACCCGAAGACCGGCACGGTCACGCCGAACATCGGCGACGCCGTCAAGGCGATCAAGGCCGGAAAGGTCGAGTTCCGCGTCAGCAAGACGAAGACGATCCACGGGGTGATCGGCAAGAAGTCGTTCGAGCCCGGCAAGCTCGAGGACAACTTCCGGGCGTTCGTCGGCGCCGTGCAGCGGGCCAAGCCGCCGGCAGCGAAGGGGCGCTACATCCAGTCGGTGCACGTCGCGACCACGATGAGCCCGAGCCTCGAGATCGACCTTGCGGAGATCGAGCGGCTCCAGACCGCCGAAAGCGCCTGACGGCGCCGGGGAAGCAGGCGATGCCCAGAACGCGAGCCGAGAAGGAAAAGCTGGTCGAGGAGATCCGCACGGATCTCGGCCGGGCGGAGACGATCTTCCTCGTCAGCCTCGCCGGCATCAGCTCGAACGACATCAACGACCTGCGGGCGCGGCTGCGCAAGCAGGGCGCGCGGATGCGGGTCGTCAAGAACCGCCTGGCCAGGCGCGCCGCGGGCGACGGCGCCTGGGCGGTGCTCGAGGACCTGTTCCGCGGTCCGACGGCGATCGTCTACCACGAGCAGGAGCCGGTCGAGACGGCGAAGACGCTCGTCGCGTTCGCCAAGGACCACCCCCAGCTCGAGATCAAGGGCGGGCTGGTCAGCGGCCGCGACCGCGTCGACCCGGCCGGGGTCAAGGCGGTCGCCGAGCTGCCGAGCCTCGACGAGGCGCGCGCGATGCTGCTGCAGGTGATCAACGGGCCGGCAACCAGCCTGGCCCGGCTGCTCAACACCCCGGCCAGCCAGCTCGTGACCGTGTTGACCCGGCGGTCGGAGCAGGAGGGCTGAGCCAGCCGCACGGGGCGGCACGAACAGGATGGCGCCGCCGGCTCGCGACCCGGCGACCGGTGGCGGGACGAAGTGACAACAAGGGCTTGCAGATCCGTCGGGCGACAGCGCCCGCAGCCGAGCCGAAGGGAGACAAACGATCATGGCTGACCTGAACCAGATTGCCGACCAGCTCAGCGAGCTGACCGTCATGCAGGCCGCCGAGCTGGTCAAGATGCTCGAGGAGAAGTGGGGCGTCTCGGCCGCGGCGCCGGTCGCCGTTGCCGCCGTCGGCGGTGCGCCGGCCGCCGGCGAGGCCGCCGAGGAGAAGACCGAGTTCGACGTCGTGCTGACCGACGTCGGTCCGAAGAAGATCAACGTGATCAAGGCGGTCCGCGAGGTCACGAGCCTCGGTCTCAAGGAGGCCAAGGAGCTGGTCGAGGGTGCACCGAAGCCGATCAAGGAGGCGGTCACCAAGGAAGAGGCCGAGGAGATCAAGAAGAAGTTCGAGGAGGTGGGTGCCAAGGTCGAGATCAAGTAGCGTCGTCCCGACCGGACCGGTTCGGTTGGTGCGGACACGCAACGACACGCCCTTCTCCAGGCGCCCGGCGGGGTGCACGGGGAAGGTGTGTCGTCCTGTTCCGGCCCCCTTCGTCTCCCTGCGGGCGCACGGTGCTCCCGCGTTCCTTCCGTTGCTCGCAAGAGGGTGAACCCTGATGGCAACCGCGCCCTATTCGCCGCGCCAGCGGCATGACTTCTCGAAGATCCGGACCAAGATCGAGGTTCCCAACCTGATCGAGGTCCAGAAGCGTTCGTACGAGCGCTTCCTGCAGATGTACACCGCGCCCGAGGACCGCGAGGACGTCGGGCTGCAGGCGGTATTCAAGTCGATCTTTCCGATCGAGGACTTCCGGGGCACGTGCAGCCTCGAGTTCATCAACTATTCGATCGGCATCTGGGCCTGCAAGTGCGACACGCTGCAGGGCATCGAGAAGCTGCGCCTGATCTGCGACTGCTGCGGGCAGCCGTTCATCGTCCGTGACGCCAAGTCGCCCGAGGTGCCGTGCCCGTCCTGCGGCGAGCGGACGCGCAACACGACCCCGATCTGCGAGGAGTGCGGCGAGCCGGTCGGGCTCAAGTTCAAGTACTCGATGGAGGAGTGCCAGGCGCGCGGGATGAGCTTCAACGTCCCGCTCAAGGTCACCGTCCACCTCGTGGTCTACGACAAGGACCCCGAGACCGGGGCGCGCAGCATCCGCGACATCAAGGAGCAGGAGGTCTACTTCGGCGAGATCCCGATGCTGACCGAGAACGGCACGTTCGTGATCAACGGCACGGAGCGCGTGATCGTCTCGCAGCTCCACCGGTCGCCGGGCGTGTTCTTCCAGGCGTCGCCGGATCGCCAGACCTACATGGCCAAGGTCATTCCGTACCGCGGGGCCTGGGTCGAATTCGAGTTCGACCAGAAGCAGATCCTCAACGTCCGCATCGATCGCAAGCGGAAGTTCCCGGGAACCGTGTTCCTGCGCGCGCTGGGCCTGACGACCGACGAGGAGATGCTGCGCGAGTTCTACACGCCGACGGAGGTCATCGTCGAGAAGGACCGCCTGCTGTGGAGCGTCGGCCCCGGGCTGCTGCTGCGCACGGCCCTCGAGGAGGTCAAGAACGACGACGGCAAGACGATCCTCCGCAAGGGCGTCAAGATCCGCAAGGCGAATCTGCGCCGGCTCGAGGACGCCGGCATCCAGTACGTGGCGCTGGCGGACGAGGAGTTCCAGAAGGCGGTCGCCCTCGAGCCGGTGGTCCATCCCGAGACGGGCGAGGTCCTCGCCGACGTCAACGAGGAGATCACGCCCGAGATCCTCCAGCAGGTGCGCGAGGCCGGCATCGAGCGGCTGATCGTGTTCTTCCCCGAGACCGACCCCGTCGGACCGGTGCTGCACCTGACGCTGCTCAAGGATCCGGTCAAGACGCGCGAGGAGGCGCTGGTCGAGATCTATCGCAAGCTGCGTCCCGGCGATCCGCCGACGGTCGAGGCGGCGACGAAGCTGTTCAACTCGATGTTCTTCGACCCGCAGCGGTACGACTTCTCGCGCGTCGGCCGGCTGAAGTTCAACACCAAGCTCGGGCTGAACCGGCCGCTCGACGAGCGGATCCTGCATCCCGACGACTTCTACGCCGCGATCCGCTACTTCCTGCAGCTTCCACAGGGCGAGCTGCCGCTCGACGACATCGATCACCTGGGCAGCCGGCGCGTCCGCTCGGTCGGCGAGCTGCTGGAGAACCAGTTCCGGATCGGCCTGATCCGGATGGAGCGCGCGATCAAGGAGCGGATGTCGGTCTATCAGGAGATGACGACCGCAATGCCGCACGACCTGGTCAACGCCAAGCCGGTCGTCGCAGCGGTCCAGGAGTTCTTCGGCTCGAGCCAGCTCAGCCAGTTCATGGACCAGACCAATCCGCTGTCCGAGGTGACCCACAAGCGGCGCCTGTCCGCGCTCGGCCCCGGCGGGCTGTCGCGGGAGCGGGCCGGGTTCGAGGTCCGCGACGTGCATCCGACGCACTACGGCCGCATCTGCCCGATCGAGACGCCGGAAGGTCCCAACATCGGACTGATCTCGTCGCTGGCCTGCTATGCGCGGATCAACGACTACGGCTTCATCGAGTCGCCGTACCGGAAGGTGCAGAACGGCCGTGTGCTCGACCACGTCCAGCTGACCTACGCAGGCGACAGCGGACGCCAGGTCGGCGACGTGATGACCGTCGAGGAGTTCGAGGAACTCAAGAACAGCATTCCGCCCGGCGGGCGGCTGCCGCAGGCCGAGCCGTACGCGTTCTACCTGACGGCGTGGGAAGAGGACAAGCTGACGATCGCCCAGGCGAACGCCCTCGTCGGTCCGGACGGCCGGTTCGTCAACGAGATGGTGACCGCGCGGCGGGCAAGCACATTCATCTACGCGCACCGCGACGAGATCGACTACATGGACGTCTCGCCCAAGCAGCTCGTCTCGGTTGCGGCGGCGCTGATCCCGTTCCTCGAGAACGACGACGCGAACCGCGCGCTGATGGGCTCGAACATGCAGCGCCAGGCGGTGCCGCTGCTCAAGCCCGAGGCGCCGATCGTCGGCACCGGCCTCGAGGCCACCTCGGCGCGCGACTCGGGGGCCGTGGTGATCTGCCGCCGTTCGGGCGTCGTCGACAAGATCGACGCCACGCGGATCATCGTCCGCGTCACCGGTGAGGAGGGGGGAGAGGACTTCGGCGCCGACGTCTACTCGCTGATCAAGTTCCGCCGCTCGAACCAGAACACGTGCATCAACCAGAAGCCGCTCGTCCGGCAGGGCGAGCGCGTGCGCGCGGGCCAGGTGCTGGCCGACGGGCCGTGCACGGATCAGGGGGAGCTGGCGCTGGGACGCAACGTGCTGGTCGCGTTCATGCCGTGGCGCGGCTACAACTTCGAGGATGCGATCGTCGTCTCGGAGGGCCTCGTCAAGGAGGACGCCTACACGTCGATCCATATCGAGGAGTTCGAGATCGAGGCGCGTGACACCAAGCTAGGACCCGAGGAGATCACCCGCGACATCCCGAACGTCTCGGAGGAGTTCCTCAAGGATCTCGACGAGAGCGGCGTGATCCGCATCGGCGCCCACGTCAAGCCGGGCGACATTCTCGTCGGCAAGGTGACACCGAAGGGCGAGACGCAGCTGACACCCGAGGAGAAGCTGCTGCGCGCCATCTTCGGCGAGAAGTCGGGCGAGGTCCGCGATGCGAGCCTGACGACGCCGCCCGGGATCGAGGGCATCGTCGTCGACGTGCGGATCTTCGCTCGCAAGGGCGTCGAGAAGGACGCGCGGCACCGTGCGATCGAGCAGGAGCAGATCCGCCAGTGGGAGAAGAACCTCCACGACGAGGTGCGGATCATCACCGAGGAGAATCGCCGGCTGATCGCCGATCTGCTCGCCGGCGAGCCGCTGCAGTCCCCGCTGATGTCGCTCGACGGGGAGCGCGAGATCCTCGCCCAGGGGACGGTGCTGACGCGGGAGATCATCCGCGATCTGGCCACCGAGGACCTGATGCGGCTCGACGTCAAGCCGCGCAAGGCGACGACGCTCGAGGCGATCCGGAAGCTGGAGGAGCGCACGCGCAAGAAGATCCAGCTGCTCGAGAAGTTCCACAGGGAGCGGATCGAGGCGCTCGAGAAGGGCGACGAGCTGTCGCCGGGCGTGATCAAGCTGGTCAAGGTGTTCATCGCGATGAAGCGCAAGCTGTCGGTCGGCGACAAGATGGCCGGGCGGCACGGCAACAAGGGCGTGATCGCCAAGATCGTCCCCGTCGAGGACATGCCCTATCTGCCGGACGGAACGCCGGTCGAGGTCGTGCTCAATCCGCTCGGCGTGCCGAGCCGGATGAACGTCGGCCAGATCCTCGAGACGCACCTCGGGTGGGCCGGCAAGGCGCTCGGCATGCACTTCGCGACGCCGGTCTTCGACGGGGCGCACGAGAGCGACATCAAGGGCTTTCTCGAGCAGGCCGGGCTGCCCACCGACGGCAAGACCACGCTCCACGACGGCATGACCGGCGAGCCGATCGAACAGCCGGTGACCGTCGGCTACATCTACCTGCTGAAGCTGAGCCACCTGGTGGACGACAAGATCCACGCGCGCTCGATCGGACCGTACTCGCTGATCACGCAGCAGCCGCTGGGCGGCAAGGCCCAGTTCGGCGGCCAGCGCTTCGGCGAGATGGAGGTCTGGGCGCTGGAAGCGTACGGAGCGGCCCATGTGCTCCAGGAGCTGCTGACCTGCAAGTCCGACGACGTGTACGGACGCACGAAGATCTACGAGGCGATCGTCAAGGGCCAGACGTGGATCGAGCCCGGGCTGCCGGAGTCGTTCAACGTGCTGGTCAAGGAGCTGCAGGCGCTGTGCCTGGACATCGAACTGCTGACGGAAACGGTCGGCGAAGAGGCCTGACGTCGCGTCGGCGACGCGTGAACCGCATCGCAGGAGCGACGAAGGAGACGCTGTTTTGAGCAAGTCTTCGCTTTTTTTCGACAAGGCGCGCACGATCAACGACTTCTCGGCGATCCGTATCGGACTCGCGTCGCCGGAGAAGATCCGCTCGTGGTCGTACGGCGAGGTGACCAAGCCGGAGACGATCAACTACCGCACGTTCAAGCCGGAGCGGGACGGGCTGTTCTGCGCCAAGATCTTCGGGCCGGTCACCGACTGGGAATGCCTGTGCGGCAAGTTCAAGCGCATGAAGCATCGCGGCGTCGTGTGCGACAAGTGCGGCGTCGAGGTCACCCAGTCCAAGGTGCGGCGCGAGCGGATGGGGCACATCGAGCTGGCCTCGCCGGTCTCGCACGTGTGGTTCTTCCACCAGCTGCCGAGCCGCATCGGCCATCTGCTGGACATCTCGAAGCGTGACCTGGAGCGGATCCTGTACTTCGAGGCGTACGTCGTGCTCGACCCGGGCGACGTCCCCGAACTCGAGAAGGGGCAGCTGCTCAGCGAGGAGGAGTACCGGCAGATCCGTGACGAGCACGAGGACGCGCTGTTCGAGGCCGGCATGGGCGCGGAGGCGATCAAGACTCTGCTCGCCGACCTCGACATCGAGCGGATGGCGGTCGAGGTGCGCGACGCGATGCGCAACGAGACCTCGATCCAGCGGCGGCAGAAGCTGGCCAAGCGGCTCAAGGTGATCGACGCGTTCCGGCGCTCGGGCGCCAGCCCGTCGTGGATGATCCTCGATGTGATCCCGGTGATTCCGCCGGAGCTCCGGCCGCTGGTCCCGCTCGAGGGTGGTCGCTTCGCGACATCCGACCTCAACGACCTGTATCGCCGGGTGATCAACCGCAACAACCGGCTCAAGAAGCTGCTCGACCTCCGTGCTCCGGACGTGATTGTCCGCAACGAGAAGCGGATGCTCCAGGAGGCGGTCGACGCGCTGATGGACAACGGGCGGCGGGGGCGCGTGCTGCGCAGCACGCACAACCGCCCGCTCAAGTCGCTGTCGGACGCGCTCAAGGGCAAGCAGGGGCGGTTCCGGCAGAACCTGCTCGGCAAGCGCGTCGACTACTCCGGGCGTTCGGTGATCGTGGTCGGGCCCGATCTCAAGCTGCACCAGTGCGGCCTGCCGAAGAAGATGGCGCTCGAGCTGTTCAAGCCGTTCATCTACAACAAGCTCGAGGAGCGCGGCATCGTCTCGACGATCAAGGCGGCCAAGGAGATGGTCGAGCTCGAGCGGCCGGAGGTGTGGGACATCCTCGAGGAGGTGATCCAGCATCACCCGGTGCTGCTCAACCGGGCGCCGACGCTGCATCGGCTGGGAATCCAGGCGTTCGAGCCGACGCTGATCGAAGGCAAGGCGATCCGGATCCACCCGCTGGTCTGCACGGCGTTCAACGCAGACTTCGACGGCGACCAGATGGCGGTCCACGTGCCGCTGTCGAGCCGGGCCCAGGCCGAGGCGCAGGTGCTGATGCTCAGCACGCGGAACCTGCTCAAGCCGGCCAACGGCAAGCCGATCGTCGTGCCGACGCAGGACATGGTGCTCGGCATCTACTACCTGACCATGACGCGGCGCAACCGGAAGGGCGAAGGCCGGCTGTTCGGCTCGACCGAGGAGGTGCTGCTCGCGTACCAGGCGGGCGAGGTCGAGACGCTGAGTTCGATCAAGCTGCGCTACTCCGGGCAGCTGATGGACCTGACGACCCTGTACGATCCGCAGGATGTCGCGCGGGCTTCCGTGCAGGAGGTCGAGAACGTCATCCTCGACACGACGGTCGGACGCGTCGTGTTCAATCTGTCGCTGCCGGAGGGGCTGCCGTTCATCAACGGCGTGCTCAAGAAGAAGGGCCTGCAGGAACTGGTCAACTACGTCAACGCCCGCTACGGCAGCAGCATGACGGTGACGATGGTCGACACGCTCAAGTCGCTCGGATTCAACTATGCGACGAAGGCGGGGATGTCGATCGGCGTCGACGACATGGTGATTCCCGAGGAGAAGGAGCGGCTCGTCGCCGAGGCACGCCAGCAGCAGATCGAGGTCGAGCAGCAGTATCGCGACGGCGCGATCACGAACGGCGAGCGGTACAACAAGGTCGTCGCGATCTGGTCCGACGTGACGGACAGGGTGGCCGAGGCGATGTTCCGCAAGATGCGGGGCAGCGAGGAGGGCGGCGACGAGATCAACTCGATCTACGTCATGGCCGATTCCGGCGCCCGGGGCAGCAAGCAGCAGATGCGGCAGCTCGCCGGCATGCGCGGTCTGATGGCCAAGCCGTCCGGCGAGATCATCGAGACGCCGATCACGTCGAACTTCCGCGAAGGCCTGACGGTGGCCCAGTACTTCATCTCGACCCACGGTGCGCGCAAGGGGCTCGCCGACACTGCGCTCAAGACCGCCGACTCGGGCTACCTGACGCGGCGACTCGTCGACGTGGCGCAGGACGTGATCATCACCGAGCGCGACTGCGGGACGCTCGACGGGCTCGACGCGCGGGCGATCGTCGAGGGCGGCGACGTGATCGAGTCGCTGCGCGACCGGGTCGTCGGGCGCGTGGCCCTCGAGCCGGTCTACGATCCGACGACCGGCGAGCTGATCGTCGACAAGGACCAGCTGATCACCGACGAGCTGGCGTCGCAGATCCAGATGGCAGGGATCGAGTCGGTCCGCATCCGGTCCGTGCTGACCTGCGAGACGGTGCGCGGCGTGTGCCAGCTGTGCTATGGCCAGGATCTGGCGACGAGCCGCCTCGTCGAGATCGGCCAGGCCGTCGGCGTGCTGGCGGCGCAGTCGATCGGCGAGCCGGGCACGCAGCTGACGATGCGGACGTTCCACATCGGCGGTACGGCGAGCCAGGTCCACGA
>RFIB01000197.1 GCA_003695625.1 Acidobacteriota bacterium
GCAAGGGCGGCGCCGAGCGGCGGCGTGAAGTAGACGTCGTAGATCTCCGGCGGGAGGATCACCGAGTAGAAGCCGTTGATGTCGGTCGTGTCGCCCGACGGTTTCTCCTCGCGACCGGTCGAGACGACGTAGAAGTCGAGGTCGACGCCCGCGATCCCCTGGCCGCGCTCGTCGGTCACGCGGCCCGAGAGCACCGCGGCGGACGCGGCGGATGCGGCGGCGCCGAGGATCAGCAGGCCGAGAGCAAAGACACGATGTCCTTTGCGCATCACGATCGTTCTCCAGCGTCGAGGCGGCGCTGCGCCTCGTCGAGCAGCATCGGCGGCAGGCTCTCCTTCCAGCGGGAGCGCGCCGCGTAGACGGCGACCAGCCGCAGCAGACTGGCCGCCTCGTAGAACCGGACGCGGTCGGCGAGGCCGGCATGAAGCTCGTCCTCGCCCGCGATCGCGGCTGCGTATTCCTCGAGAAACACGGGGCGCGCCCCCTCGCACCCCGGGCGCGAGACGGGGAACTGCATCCCGCGCAGCGTCAGGTGGGCCAGCAGGTTGCCGACGTCGACCGCGGGATCGCCCTCGCGGATGTCGTCCAGGTCGTAGAGCACCGTCCGGCCGTCGAGGTCGAACAGCTGCTCGAGATAGAAGTCGCGGTGGACCACGCGGCCCGGGACCTCGGGCAGACGGCTGCCGATGGCCGCGAGCCGGTCGAGCAGCTCCCGGGCGCGCGCCACGAGCGGGTCGTCCGCGGCCCGCGGCAGCCTGGTGATCCAGTCCGCGGTGTTCTCGATCTCGTGCCGGGGGCCCCAGCGACGTGTCACCGCCGCACGGCAGCGGTGCAGCGTGGCCACCGCCCGCGCCGCGCGCCGCGTCGCGTCGGCATTGCCCGCGGCATAGATCGACGTGCCGAGCGGCACGCCGTCGACGAACTCGGTGACCAGCAGCTTGGCCCGCGAGGCGTACGCCAGCGGGCGGGGCACGATCAGCTCGGCGCGGTCGACGTGCTCGTAGATCCGCTGCATGCCGGCGAAGATCCGCGCGCCGCGGTCGGTGCGGTAGACCTTCGCGAACAGCCGCAACCGCTGGCCGTCGGGACCGGCGACGGTGTAGGCCAGCGCGCAGCGCTTGCCCGGGTTGTGCTTGACGACGTCGATCGCCAGCACCTCGGGCGGACCGCCCCACGACAGCGGCACGGCGGCGGCGAGCAGCCCCGCCGCGCGTGCCGGGTCGAGCAGCGCGGGGAGCGCGCGCAGCCGCTCATCCTCGATCGGAACCGTCTGAGCCATCAGCCGACCTCGCGGAACAGACGGCGCAGGGCCCCGTCGACGTACATCAATCTTTCCGGATCGCCGTCCTGCTCGACGCGACCGTGCCGCAGCACGATCACGCGGTCGCAGCCGAGGATCTGCTCGAGGTCGTGGGCGATCCACAGGCAGGTCCTGCCGCGGCCCATCTCGGACAGGGTCGCGACGATCTCCCGCTCGGTGGCGGCGTCGAGTCCCGTCGTCGGCTCGTCGAACACCAGGATCGGCGCGTCGCGCAGCACGGCGCGGGCCAGGGCGACGCGCTGCTGCTGGCCGCGCGAGAGCGACTGGCCGCGCTCGCCGAGGATGGCGTCGTAGCCGTCGGGCAGGGCGGACAGGAACTCGTCGGCTCCCGCTGCCCGCGCCGCGGCGACGACCTCGTCGTCGGTGGCGTCCGGCCGGCCGAACAGGATGTTCTCGCGCGCCGAGATGCCGAACAGGAACGGCTCCTGGAGCACGATCGCCACCTGCCGGCGCCACGCGTCGAGCTGCAGGTCGCGGATGTCGATGCCGTCGACCAGGATCCGTCCCGACTGGGGCTCGTGCAGGCGCAGCAGCAGGGCGAGCGTGGTCGACTTGCCGGACCCGGACGGCCCGACGAGTCCGACGCGCTGGCCTGCTGGAATCCGGAACGACACGTCGCGGAGCACGGGCCGCTCGGGATCGTAGCCGAAGGTGACGTTCTCGAACACGATCTCGCCGGCGATGCGCTCCGGCACGCGCGCCCCGGGACGCTCGGCGACCTGCTCGCGCGACTCGAGTACCTCGAAGATCCGCTCGCCGCAGGCGATCGCCTTGTTGAACCGGCTGACATGGCGCGTGATGCCCTGCACCGGGCGGTACATGCCGCGCAGGTAGGCGAGGAACACGACCAGCTCGCCCGGCGACATGGCGCCGTCCGTGGCCGCCCGTGCGCCGAAGAACAGCACCAGCGCGGATCCGACCGCGAGCACGACCTCGGTCGAGCGCGTCAGCGTCTGCTCGAGCCGCAGCGTGCGCAGCCCGGCGCGCAGGCTGCGGCGGTTCTGGGTCGCGAACCGCTCCGAGACATCGTCCTCGCCGGAGAACGCCTGGACGACCGGCACCGAGGACAGCGCCTCGCCCGCGACCGAGGCGATCCGGCCCTCCTTCTTGCGCTGGGAGCGTGTCGCGGCCCGGATCCTGCGTCCGTAGCGCCCGGAGACCAGGGCGAGCAGCGGCAGCAGGCTGGCCGCGACGAGCGTCAGGAACGGGTCCATCATCGCCATCAGCGCGAGCATCCCGACGAGCACCAGCACGCGCGAGGCGACGTCGAGCAGCGCGGGGAGCAGCACCTCGCGCAGCATCGACACGTCACCGGTCAGGCGGACGAGCAGGTCGCCCGTCTTCTGCCGGCTGTGGAATCCGAGCGACAGCCGCTGCAGCCGCGCGAACAGCTGCGCGCGCAGCTCGGTGACGACGCGGTGGCCGACCGTCGCGGCGAGAATCGTCTGCGCGTAGCCGAACCCGGCGCGCGCGGCGGTGATCGCCACCACAAGCACGCAGCACAGGACGAGCAGCGCGGTCGGATCCTGCGGCAGCCAGCCGGAGAGCATGCCGAGCATCCCGGCGTTGCGCCGGCCGAGCAGCACGCCGTCGATCACCATCTGCATCGGCCACGGAGCGACGAGGCCGGCGAGCATCGCGCCGACCATCGCGGCGGTCGCCCCCGCGATCCGGGCACGATGGGGGCGCAGCATCGGACCGAAGCTGCGATAGAGCCGCGCCAGCCGGCGCAGCCGACCGCGCGCACCGCGTGCCGGACTCACCGGGCGATCCTCCGGGGCACCTGCCCGGTCACCTCCTCGAACAGGCCGGCCAGCTCGCGGACGTTCTTCGCGCCGTCGAACAGACGCCGGGCGCGCTCGCGGCCGACCGCCACGCGGGCCGCCGTCTCGTGCGGCTCGTCGAGGGCCCGCGCGATCGCGTCGGCCAGCGCCGAAGCGTCGCCGGCGGCGACGAGACGGCCCGCCTGCTCGCCGCCCGTGATCTCGGGAATGCCGGTGACCCAGGTCGAGACGATCGGCACGCCGGCAGCCATCGCCTCGAGCAGCGTGGTCGGCAGGCCGTCGCGGTCGCCGTCCTCGGCGATCACGGCCGGCAGCACGAACAGCGTGGCGTGCGGCATCCAGCGCGAGAGCACGTCCTGCTGGCTCGCGGCGCCGCACCACGTGACGGCGCCGTCGAGTCCGAGGGAGCGCGCCTGCTCGCGAAGGGCGGGCTCGAGCGGGCCGGTTCCGACGACGTCGAGCATCACGTTGCGCCCGTCGGCGCGCAGCCGCGCCATCGCGTCGAGCAGGAACGTCAGGCCCTTCTTCTCGACCAGCCGTCCGACGAACAGCAGCCGGGCGGACTCCGGCGGTGCCGGATCGCGCTCGATCCGCGCCAGCTCGCCGACCGGGACGCCGTTGTAGACACGGACGATCCTCGCCTCGGGGGCCAGCCGCTCGAGCCACGCCTTGTTGAAGTCGCTGACCGTGACGACCGCTGCCGCCTCGGTCAGCGTGTCGCGCAGGCGGCCGCGATCGACGTCGTCCGCGTAGATGTCCTTGGCGTGCGCCGTGAAGGTGTACGGCACGCCGGACAGCGCCGACGCGAAGCGGGCCAGCGAGGCGCTGCCGGTGGCGAAGTGGGCGTGCACGAGGTCGATGCCGCGCCGCGCGAGGTCCTCGGCGAGCCATGCGGAGAGGATCCAGTACCGCATCTCGCGCCGGGAGCGCAGCGCGATCGCCTGCTCGAGGCGCCGGTCGTAGCGGGCGTCGAGGGTTCGCGAGGCGCGCAGGTGGGCCGCGAACGACTCCCAGAGCTGGTCGCGCAGCATCGGCTCGAGGCTGACCACCTCGGCCTGCAGCCGGCGCAGCGACGCGTGCGGGACCTTCTCGCGCGGCGTGTGTCGCGTGTAGACGACGATCTCGTGGCCGAGCCGCTCGAGCTCGAGCAGTTCGTTGATCACGAACGTCTCGGACAGGCGCGGGAACTCCTTGACGATGTAGGCGATACGCATCAGCACGCTCCTGCGGCGCGCCGGCCGCGCAGGGATTCGACCAGCGCGAGCAGCCGGCTGGTCTCGGCGTCGAGCGACAGGCGCGATTCGGCGAGCGACCGCGCCGCGGCTCCGAGTCGCGCGCGCAGCGGTGCGTCCTCGGCCAGGCGCACGAGCGCGTCGGCCAGCCCGGTGCGGTCGCCCGGGGCGACGCGCAGCGCGGTCGTGCCGTGCTCGAGCAGGCCGTCGAGGTCGCCCGCGGACGTGGCCACGACGGCCAGCCCGGCGGCGCAGTACTCGGCGAGCTTCATCGGCGAGAAGTAGAAGTCCTCGAGCGGCGGGTAGGGCGCGATGCCGATCTCCGCCGCGGCGAGCCGGCGGGCCACCTCGTCGTGGGGCACCGGCCCGGTGAACTCGACGACCTCGGCGACGCCGTGGCGCGCCGCCAGGCGCTCCATCCCTTCGCGCTCCGGTCCGTCGCCGATCACGAGCAGCCGCAGCCGCGGCTGGCGCGCCCACGCACGGGCGAAGGCGACGACGAGGTCGTCGGTCCCGTGCCACGGCTTGAGGCTGCCGACGAACGCGACCGTCGCCGGCGCGTCGGCGGCCGTCTCGTTGCCGGCGGGGCGGGCGGCGAACCGCTTCAGGTCGACCGGGTTGGTGAACAGGTGCACGCCCGCCGCGCCGCCGCGGATCCGCTCCGCCCGGCGGCAGAGCGGCGAGGAGACGCAGACCACCGCGTCGGCGCTTCGCACGACGGTCGCCTCGATCTCGCGCGCCAGACCGGTCAGCGCCAGGCCGCGCCAGCGGGACGCCTCCTCGACGAGCGGAGCGTTGATCTCGAGCACGTACGGCGCGTCGAGGCGCTCGGCGAGGGCGACGCCGGCGAGCGACCACAGCGAGAGGCGTTCGTAGACCGCGTCGACCGGACCGTCGACCGTCTCCAGCGTGCGATCGACGAGGGCCCGGGCGGCGGCGATCTCGGCCAGCGCGTCATCGACCGCATGTCCCGAGCGTCGCCGGCGCGGCGGTGGCGGGACGAGCTGCGCGTCGAGTCCGGCGCCCGAGCCGGGACGCGCCGCCGCGACGGTGACGTCCACGCCGGCGCGGCGCAGCGCGCCGACCGTCTGGCGCACGTGGACCGACGCCCCCTTGCTGCCGTCGAGAGGGATCCCGCGGTCGGCGCAGACGTAGACGAGTCTCATCGTCCCGCCCCCGCGGGCTCGGCATCCCGCGTCGTCCCGTCCGCCGGCGTCTCGGGGAAGCGGCCGGCGAACACGGCGGCGAGGGCGTCGATGCTGCGCCGCACGTCGAACCGCTCGAGCACGCGCTCCCGCGCCGCGCGCCCCATCGCCGCGCAGGCGGCAGGATCGGCGAGCATCGCGGCGAGGGCGTCGGCCAGCCCGGCGACGTCTCCCGGCTCGACGAGCCGCCCGGTGACACCGTCGACGACGGCTTCCGGGATTCCCGTGACCCGGGTCGAGACCACCGGGAGCCCCGACGCCATCGCCTCGAGGATCACGGTCGGCAGTCCGTCCCGGTTGCCGTCGCGCCCGATCACGCACGGCGCGGCGAGCAGCGTCGATTCGCCGAGGAGCCTTGCGATCTCGCCCCGCGGGCGGGGACCCTCGAGCGTCACGCGATCCGCGATGCCACGCTCGCGGATCCGTGCGGCAAGCGCCGCCTCGAGCGGTCCCTTGCCGACGATCCGGCACCGGAAGTCGACCCCGCGGTCGACCAGTCGGGCGCACGCATCGACGAGGTCCGCAAACCCCTTCTTCTCGACGAGCCGGCCGACGGCGAGAATCGTCGGCGTCACACCGGCGGAGACGTCGCGCGGCGAGGGCGTGAACGCCCGCGCGTCGACGTGGTTGTAGACCAGCGCGATCCGGTCCTCGGGAAGCTCCGCGCCGCCGACCGCGCGCAGGTGCCGGCGGTTGAACTCGCTGACGGTCACGACGCGCTCGGCCGCGTGCAGCAGGTGCGCGAGCAGCCGCTCCGAGCGCTCCTCGTGGTAGATGTCCTTGGCGTGCGCGGTGAACGTGAACGGCACGTCGAGCAGTCGGGCCGCGAACATCGCCGTGATCGCCGGGAGGCTGGCGAAGTGTGCGTGCAGCCGCGTGCAGCCGCGGGCCGCGGCCGCCTCGGCGACCAGCGGCGCGCGGACGAAGCCCTTCCAGGACGCCGGCAGGTGACGCAGCGCGAGCGCGAGGCAGCCGAGCCAGGATCCCGGGGCGCGCCGC
The DNA here is from genome assembly GCA_003695625.1 of Acidobacteriota bacterium. Classification (GTDB taxonomy): domain Bacteria; phylum Acidobacteriota; class Polarisedimenticolia; order J045; family J045; genus J065. Next base: position 6,542 of record RFIB01000197.1, read on the forward strand.
ACGGCGCGCAGGTGGGCGCGCGCGTAGCGCAGCGGATGGCCGACGGCGCGTTCGGGCAGGTACTTCACGCCGGCCCGCACGCGCGCGAGGTCCTCGTGGAACCGGCCGTCGTTCGGCTTCTTGAGCGAGATGATCGTCAGCGGCACGCCGCGACGCTCGAGTTCGAGGATCTCGGAGACGATGAACGTCTCGGAGAACCGCGGGTACATCTTGAGCACGTAGCCGATCACGGGCGAGCCTCCGGCCGCCCGGTACGGCGGTGACGCGCGACGAGCGGTGTCGCCGGGCGGCGCTGGGCCAGGTCGTGGCCGATCTGGGCGGAGACGACCTCCAGCGCGGTGAACGGCAGTCCCCAGCCGCGCGGCGGTGCGGGCGCGTCGAGTCCCGCGAGCACCTCGTGCATCAGGCGCTCGGGTGTCGCCTCGGCCGGGTCGAGCACGCGGACCACGCCGCGGGCGGCGAGGCGCCCGGCGCGGATCGCCTGCTCCCGCCGGGGGAAGACGCGCGGGACGAGCAGCGCCCGGGCGCCGGCGCAGGCCATCTCGCAGACGGCGTTGTAGCCCGCCATGCCGATCACGAACTCGGCGGCCCGGTAGACCGCGGGCAGGTCGCGCTCGTGCTCGACGACGGTCAGCCCCTCGATCTCGGCGGCGCGAGCCTGCAGGCGGCGGCGCTTGCGGGGGCTGAGCAGCGGACCGGTGACCAGCAGCAGCTCGAACGGTGCTCCCGGGCCGAGAGCGCGGTACCCGCGCAGTGCGGCGCGCATCAGCGGAAGCCCGTCGCCGCCGCCGCCCGCCGTGACCGCGACCAGCCGCCCGGTCCGCGGTGCGTAGCGGGCCCGGATGGCCTCGGGGGCCGTGCGTGCCCCGTCGCGGGGCAGGTAGCCGGCGAACACGAGCTTCTCGGCGACGTCCGCGGGCAGGCCGTATTCGCGGACCGGGTCGAAGATCTCCGGCGTGCCGTAGACCAGGACCCGGTCGTAGTGCCGGCGGATCACGTCGAGCGTGCCGCTCGCGCGGAACGCGCGCCGGACCTTCTGCGGCTCGTCGATCACGTCGCGCATCCCGAGCACGCGCAGCGTCGACGGCGCGGTGCGCTGCATCCGCTCGAGCAGCGGGAGCAGCTCGCCGCACAGCCCGGCGGCGACGTGATCGGCGAACAGCACGTCGGGCGCGAAGAACGTCGCCGCGCCCTCGATCAGCCGCTGGCGCAGGCCGATCGTCTCCTCGAGCCGCTCGCCCGGCTCGAGCGGCACGTAGCGGCCGTCCTCGTCCTTGGTCACCGAGGGAAGCTTGACGAAGTCGCAGCGCGCCGGATAGGTCAGCCACGAGGCGCGCGGCGCCCCGGTCAGGACAAGCCCGGACGCCCGCGGATTGTCGCCGAGCAGCCGCTCGGCGAGCACGAGGGTCCGCCGGATGTGCCCGAGGCCGTAGGAGTCGTGGCTGTAGAACAGGGCGCGCATCGTCGGGTCTCCTTCATCGACGACCACCTGACGGCCCTGTCACGCGGCTGATACATGCTGCCCTCTCGGTTAGCCGCCCCGGCCGTCCCGCGGCCGCTGTCGGGCGCTGGCGGTCCGGTCCGGCGCGCGGCATGCTGCCGCCCGTGGTCGCGCAGACCCTGCCTCCGTGGTTCCGGGAGCTGATCCCCGGCGAGGTCGGCGCGCGGCTCGCCGACGCGCTCCACGGGCGTGCGGCGCCCTCGACTTTCGCTTCACTTTCGTATTCCGGGCGACTTCTGGGCCTGGCGCGGGCGCTGGCGACGGCGCGGGCCCCGGTGCTGGTCGTCGTGCCCGACGACCGCGAGGCGCGGCGCGTGGCCGAGGCGCTCGCGGCGCTGCTCGGCGATGTCGTCCCCCGTGCCGGCGTGCCGGTGACCCGGCTTCCGCCGATGGACGCGGACCCGTACCGCGGCCTGCCGCTGCATCCGTCGATCGCCGCCCGGCGGGTCGGCGCGCTGTCCGTCCTGGCGGGCGACGAGCCGGCGGTCGTCGTCGCGGCCGCGGACGCCCTGATCGTTCCGGTCCCGTCCCGCGAGACGATCCGGAGCTGGCGGATCCGACTTGCCGTCGGCGACGAGGTCGAGCTCGGACCGATGTTCGGCAGGGCGGTCGGCATGGGCTATCGGGTGGTCGACGTCGTCGGCGCGCCGGGCGACATCGCCCGCCGGGGCGGACTGTTCGACCTGTGGCCGCCGCAGGAGCCCGAGCCGGTGCGCGTCGAGCTCGACGCCGACCAGGTGGTCTCGATCCGCGCGTTCGATCCGGCGACCCAGCGGACCACGGGGCGGCGCGAGGCGGTCGAGATCCTCCCCGCGCGCGAGACCGTGCTCGATCCCGAGCGCGAGGACGCCCTGCTCGACCGGCTGCTCGGTGCGGCCCGCCGGGTGCTCGACGACGAGCGCGCGGTCGGCGCCGAGGGGCCGGGCCGGGGCCGGCTCGCCGGTGTCGAGGCGGCGGTGCGCGCGTTCGCCGACGACCTCGTGACACTGCAGGACCTGGCCGGCGGGCGGCTGGTGGCCTGGGAGCCGGACGAGATCGCGCAGCGGCTCGAGCGGGCGTTCGACGAGCGCCAGGCGGCGTGGGACGAGCGCGTCGAGACCTCCGGCCTCGACTGGCCGCCTCCCGGGGAACTCTTCGAGCCGCCGGAGCGGATCGCGCCGGAGCTCGCGCGGGCACCGCTGGCGGTCAGCCAGGTCGCCCTCGCCGCCGGAGGGCGGGAACTCGTCGAGCTGCCGAGCCGGCCGGCCCCGGTGCTCGTCGAGCGCCTCGGCGAGCTCGGGACGGTCCTCGGCGAGGCGACGCGCGCCGGACGCCCGGCGGTCCTCGTCGCCCGCGCGCCCGGACGGCGCCAGCGCCTTGCCGAGCTGGTCGCGGAGGCAGGGCTGGCCGCCCGGCTCGACGTTCCGGACGACCCGCTGCCGCCGGGCCCCGGGGAGATCGTGATCGCGCCGGGCCTGCTCGAGGAGGGCGTCGACCTGGTGCCGGACGGGCCGCTGGTCCTCGGCGAGCGGGAGCTGTTCGGTCCCGAGGCCCCGCCGCCGCCGAGGCGTCGTCGCGTCGAGAAGGCGTTCGTGTCCGACCTGCGCGATCTCTCGCCCGGGGACCTGGTCGTGCACGTCGACCACGGGGTCGGCCGCTACGCGGGACTCGAGACGCGCCCCGGAACCGGCGAGGAGCTGCTGCTGCTCGAATACGCCGGCGGCGACCGGCTCTACGTGCCGGTCACGCGGCTCGACCTGATCCAGAAGTACTCCGCCGGCGAGCGCTCGCTGATGCCGCTCGACAAGCTCGGCGGTCCGGGCTGGGCGCGCCGTCGCAGCCGCGCGCGCCGCGCCGTGGCCGAGATCGCCGGCGAGCTGCTCAGACTCTACGCCGAGCGGCAGGCACTGCGTGCCCGCGCATTCGGCGAGGACACGCCGTGGCAGCGCGAGTTCGAGCAGGCGTTCGCCCACGAGCTGACCCCGGACCAGCGGGCCGCGCTCGCCGAGATCAAGGCCGACCTGGCCTCGGGGCGTCCGATGGATCGCCTGCTGTGCGGCGACGTCGGCTACGGGAAGACCGAGGTCGCGATGCGCGCGGCGTTCAAGGTCGTCCAGCAGGGGTTCCAGGTCGCGGTGCTCGTTCCGACCACGGTGCTTGCAGCGCAGCACCTGGCGACGTTCCGGGCCCGGATGGCCGCGTGGCCGGTGCGCATCGAGATGATCTCGCGGTTCGCCTCGCCGGCCGACGCCCGCGAGCGGCTGGAAGCCACCGCGCGCGGCGAGGTCGACATCCTGATCGGAACGCACCGCCTGCTGAGCCGGGACGTGTCGTTCCGGCGGCTCGGCCTGCTGATCATCGACGAGGAGCAGCGGTTCGGCGTGCGCCACAAGGAGCGCATCAAGCAGCTCGCCGCGGGCGTGCACGTGCTCGCGATGAGTGCGACGCCGATCCCGCGCACGCTGCAGATGTCGCTGGCCGGCGTGCGCGACCTGTCGGTGATCGAGACCCCGCCGCGCAACCGGCTGGCGATCGAGACCCGGCTCGTGCCGTGGTCGCGCGCGATCGTCGCCGCCGCCGTGCGCAACGAGTTGCGTCGCGGCGGGCAGGTGTACTTCGTGCATCCGCGCGTCGAGGACATCGAGCAGGTCACCGCCGAGCTGCGCGAGCTGGTGCCCGAGGCGCGGATCGCCCATGCCCACGGGCAGATGCCGGAGCGGCTGCTCGAGCGGGCGATGCTCGACTTCGTGCAGGGCCGGCTCGACGTGCTCGTCGCGACGACGATCATCGAGAACGGACTGGACATCCCGCGCGCCAACACGATCCTGGTCAACCAGGCCCACCGCTTCGGCCTGGCCCAGCTCTACCAGATGCGCGGTCGCGTCGGCCGTTCGGACCAGCGGGCGTACGCCTATCTGCTGATTCCGTCGCGCCGCGAGCTGACCGCCGAGGCGCGCCGCCGGCTCGCCGCCCTGGTCGAGTTCTCCGACCTCGGTGCGGGATTCCGGATCGCGGCGCTCGACCTCGAGATCCGTGGGGCGGGCGAGTTCCTCGGTGCGCGGCAGTCGGGGCACATCGCCGCCGTCGGGTTCGAGATGTACGCGCGGATGCTCGAGCGGGAGGTCCGTCGCCTCCGGGGCGAGGAGCTGCCCCACGCGCCCGAGCCGGTCGCGATCAATCTCGGCGTGCCGGCGCGGATCCCCGAGGAGCTGGTTCCCGTGCCCGGCGAGCGGCTGTCGATCTACAAGCGGCTCGCCTCCGCCGAGACGCCCGGGGAGATCGACGCGCTCGGCGCCGAGATCGAGGACCGGTTCGGCGCGCCGCCCGCCGAGGTGCGCAACCTGCTGCGGCTCGCCCGGCTCCGGCTCGAGGCGGCCGCCCAGGGAGCGATCTCGATCGACTGGCTCGACGGCCAGGTGGCGGTCCGCTACGGCGAGCGACCCCGGGTCGACCCGGATAAGATCGTCCGCCTGATGCGCGAGGACGACGCGGTGCGGATGACGCCGGCCGGAATCGTCAAGTTCCGGCTTCCCGAGGCCGGATCGGACCGGATCGCCGCCGCGTCGCTGGCGCTGCGCAAGCTGGCGGGGTGAACGTGCACGGGACGACCAGGCGGATGATCGCGTCCGCGGCGCTGGCCGCCGGGCTCGTCGCGACGGGAGGGTGCGGTCGCGACGCGCCGCCCGCGGCGGAACCACGGCCGGACTGGGTGGCAAGGGTCGGCGACCAGGTCGTCGAACCCGGCGAATTCGAGCGCTATCTCGTCCGCGAGGTCGGGCTTCCGCCCGAGGAGATCGACGCGGCGGTCCGGGGCCGGCTCTACGAGGAGTTCCTCGCCGAGGTGC
>RFIB01000198.1 GCA_003695625.1 Acidobacteriota bacterium
CCCCGGTCCCGCGCCCCCGGTCGGGCCCCGCCGCGCGTACGCGGACGAGATTCCACGGTCGCTCGAAGCCGGCCGCACGCAGGGCCGCGACATGTTCCGGGTCGGCGATGAGCAGGCCGGGATCGAGCGCGATGCGGCACGGCGCCGGGCCCGCACTCATCGAGCGGCTGCCCTGCGCCGCTCGGCGAGCGTCAGCTCCCAGAGCCGCGCGTACTTGACGAACGTGGTCAGGGCGGAAAAGCCGGCGAGCACCAGCCCGTGCCCGCCGTCGAGAAAGCCGCGCCGGAGCAGGTACATCTTGAGGAACGTCGCCGCGCCGCGCGCGACCGGGGTCAGCGCGCCGGCGCGCCGGCCCCGTTGCCAGGCGTCCTGCGCCCCCCACCGCGCGTAGCGGTCGACCTTGGGCCAGTACTGGTCGAAGCTGCGGAACGTCTCGTGGCGCAGCGGGTGCCGCAGCTGGGGCAGCGGACCGTCGAGGGCGATCTCCTCGTGGACCATCCGGTCGTCGTACCGCGCGCGGTCGCGGTGGACGAGCCGGATGACGCGGTCGGACTCCCAGCCGCCGTGGCGGATGACCCGGCCGAGGAAGACGTTCTCGCGCCGGATCCAGTAGCCGTCGGCCAGGGGGCCGTCCGCCCGGAGCAGGGCGCGGATCTCGTCGGCCAGCGGCTCCGGCACGCGCTCGTCGGCGTCGAGGATCAGCACCCGCTCGTGCCGGCATTGCGCGAGGCCCCAGTTCTTCTGGCGCGCCGGGCTCTCGTACGGGTGCTCGAGCACGCGCGCCCCGTGCGAGCGCGCGATCTCGACCGTCCGGTCGTCGGACCCGGAATCGACGACGACGATCTCGTCGGCGAACGCGACCGACGCGAGGCAGGCGCCGATCGTCTCCTGCTCGTTCTTCGTCGTCACCAGCACCGACAGCGGCAGCCGTGCCTCAGCCATCGTCCCGGTCCGCGCGCCGCCGTCGCGTCGGGTTGGCGAGCCAGGCGACGAGGATGCTGACAAGATAGAGCCCGATCATCGGCAGCGCGAAGATGCTCATCGTCACCACGTCCGGCGTCGGCGTGATGATCGCGGCGACCAGGAAGCAGATGAACACGGCGATGTCGAGACGCCGGCGCAGGAAGCTCGCCGTGACCATGTCGAGCCGCGCGAGGGCGTAGACGACCAGCGGCATCTCGAACACGACACCGAGGCCGAGCAGCATCTTCGTCGAGAAGCTGAACGCATAGTCGACGGTGATGTGCTGGTCGAACATCTCGCCCTGCTCGGCGAGGAAGTTGACCGCCGCGGGCATGGCGACCTCGTAGCAGAAACCGGCGCCGGCGAGGAACAGTGCCGAGCCGACGACGACCACCGGCAGGAACCAGCGCTTCTCGCGCGGATACAGGCCCGGGGAGACGAACGCCCACGCCTGGTAGAGGATCACCGGCAGCGAGACGAACAGCGCGCCGACGAAGGCCGCCTTGACGCGGTTGAGAAACGCCTCGGCCGGCCGGATGACCGAGAGCGTGCCCATCCGGCCCTGGATCGGGTCGAGCAGGAACTCGAGGATCTGCTCGGAGAACGCGTAGCAGACGAGCAGCCCGACGAGCACGGCCAGGGCGCTGCGGACCACCCGCCGGCGCAGCTCCTCGAGGTGCTCGAGGAAGCTCATCTGCGCGCCGGCGGAGTCCTCGGCCGCCTCCGGGGCGGCGTCACGCGGTTCCGTCGCCATGTCCTTCCCCGCCGTCCGGCCCGGCCCCGGGCGGCTCCGTCGGCGCGTCCGCCGGCGGCGGCGTCGGCGCGGACCGCGTCGCGGCGTCCTCCCGGCGCGCCCGGAGCCTGCGGGAGGGGTCCGCCGGAGCCGGCGGGCCGATGCCGGTCAGGTCGGCGGCGGTCTGTCGGGCCTCGTCGCCGAGGGCCTTCATCTCGGCGGCGGCGGACTTCATGTCCTCGAGCGCGACCTCGCGCTCGAGGTTGCCGCGGAAGTCCCGGACCGCCGAACGCACCTGGGCCATGAAGCCGCCGAGCTGGCGGCCGATCTGCGGCAGGCGGCGCGGCCCGAACACGAGCAGCGCCAGCACGACCAGGAACAGGAACTCGGGACCACCGATGTCGAACATCGCGCCGGGAGTCTAGCAGCCGGACGGGCCGCCGCCGAACCTTTCGTTGCCGCCGCCCATTCCGCGGGGCCCGCGCCGGCCGGGCGAAAATTGCCCCGATCCGGGGGCGCTCCTTATACTCGCCGCATGAAGGACAACCGGCGCTTCCCCACCCTGCCCGCCCTCCTGCTGCTCGCGCTCGTGCCGGCCGCCGTGATCGGCGCCCGCTCCACCGGCGCGCCGTCGCCGATGGCGACGTACGCCGAGATCCTGTCGATCATCGAGTCGCGCCATGTGCCGGAGGCGCCGGCCCGGGACGTGATCTACTCGAGCATCGACGGGATGCTGGCCACGCTCGACCCCCACACGAACTTCCTCGACGACGAGGTCTACCGCGAGATGCGGGAGGAGCAGCGCGGCCAGTTCTACGGACTGGGGATCGTCATCTCCAAGCGCGGCAAGTACGAGCCGCTGCGCGTCGTCGCACCGATCGATGACACGCCGGCGGCGCGGCTCGGGATCCGTGCAGGCGACGTCATCACCCATATCCGCGACGAGCGCGCCGGCGTCGACGTCGACACGCTCGGGCTAACGATCCAGGAGTCGGTCAAGTACCTGCGCGGGCCGCGCGGCACGACGGTCGAGATCACGATCGACCGCGCCGGGCTCGCCGAGCCGCTCGTGCTGCGCATCGTGCGCGACGCGGTGCGGACGCCGGCCGTCAACCAGGCGTACGAGATCGCGCCGGGCGTCGCCTACGTCAAGATCGCCAACTTCGCCGAGACGACGATGGCCGAACTCGACCGCGCGCTCGAGCGCCTCGGCGACCAGGGCGCGCACGCGCTGCTGCTCGACCTGCGCAACAACCCCGGCGGCCTGCTCGACCAGGCGGTCGGCGTGTCGAGCCGGTTCCTCCAGCCCGGAGAGCTGGTCGTGTACACCGAGGGCCGGCAGCCGGGGTCGCGCCAGGACTACGAGGCGCTCGACAACGTCCCGCGCATCGACTGGCCGGTGGTCGTGCTCGTCGACCGCGGCAGCGCGTCGGCGTCCGAGATCGTCGCCGGGGCGCTGCAGGATCACGACCGGGCGCTGATCGTCGGACAGACGACCTTCGGCAAGGGACTGGTGCAGTCGGTCTATCCGCTCAGCGAGGGCACGGGCCTCGCCCTGACGACGCAGAAGTACTACACGCCGGCCGGCCGCAGCATCCAGCGGCCCTACGACAGCGAGGAGCGCTACTACTACCAGGACGTCGACGACGAGCCGCAGGGCCCGCCGGAGAATGCCCCGCCCTATCGCACGGACCTCGGCCGCACCGTCTTCGGCGGGGGCGGCATCGCGCCCGACGTGGTGGTCGCGCCCGAGCGCGCGCCCGAGGTGCTCGTCCGGCTGCGCGGCGAGTCGGCCTTCTCGCGCTTCGTCGACCCGCGCAGCGAGTCCGAGCGTGCGGCGTGGGAGCAGGATCCGGACGCGCTGTTCGCGGCGTTCCGCGCGTTCGTGGCGCGGGAGTTCCCGGACGTCGACCAGGCCGCGCTCGAGGCGGCGCGCGGGCAGGCGCTCGACCTGCTGCTCGCGGAGATCGCACTGACGCGCGGCGGCCTGGCGGCACGGGATCGCGTGCTGCTCGAGCGGGACCCGGTGGTGCGGCGGGCGCTCGAGGCGCTGCCGGACGCGAAGAGCCTCCTCGCCCGCCGGAAGGTGCTTCGAGAAAATCGCGCCGCACTGCGTCAGCGCTGAGAGTCGTTTCCCGGCGCGGGGTTGCGGTTCCGGGAGGCCGCGACCGCCGCGGCGTGGCCGGGGCCGCGCGCGTGGGGCTCGATGGGCCTCATGGCCCACGCCCAGCGCA
>RFIB01000199.1 GCA_003695625.1 Acidobacteriota bacterium
CCTGCAGCTCCCACAGCGTGCGGTAGATCCCGCCGTCCCGCGCGATCAGCTCGTCGTGCGTGCCCTGCTCGGCGAGGCGGCCGTGGTGCAGCACGAGGATCCGGTCGGCGTCGAGCACGGTGTGCAGCCGGTGGGCGATCACCAGCGCCGTGCGGCCCGCCAGCGCGATCTCGATCGCGCGGGTGATCCGCTCCTCGGTCTCGGGATCGACCGACGCGGTCGCCTCGTCGAGCACGATCACCGCCGGGTCGAACGCGAGCGCCCTCGCGAAGCAGATGAGCTGCTTCTCGCCGACCGACAGGTTGGAGCCGCGCTCGCGGACCGGCTCGTCGTAGCCGCGCGGCAGCCGCTCGATGAACGCGTCGGCCTGGACCAGTCGCGCCGCGCGGCGGATATCCTCGCGCGTGATGCGCGGATCGCCGAGCGAGATGTTGTCGGCGATCGTGCCGGCGAACAGGAACTGGTCCTGCAGCACGACGCCGAGCCGGCGCCGCAGCTCGTCGAGCGGCCAGTCGCGCACGTCGAGTCCGTCGAGCAGGATCCGGCCGGAGTCGACGTCGTACAGCCGCGCCAGCAGGCGGATCAGCGTCGACTTGCCGGACCCGGTCCAGCCGACGATGCCGAGCTTCTCGCCGGGCTCGACGCGGAACGAGATGTTCTCGAGCACCGGCTCGCCCGGACGGTAGGCGAACGACACGTCGTCGAAGACGACCTCGCCGCGCGGGGGCGGAAGCTCGCGGGGCGAGGGCGGCGACGCGATCTCCGGCGGCGTGTCGAGCAGCTCGAACACCCGCTCGGCGGACGCCATCGCGCCCTGCATCACCGCGAACCGCTGCGAGAGTTCCTGCACCGGCCGGAAGAACTTGCCCGCGTACTCGATGAACGCGACCAGCGTGCCGAACGTGATCCCGCCGGCGAGCAGCCGGAACCCCCCAGCCCACAGGATCGCGGCGAGCGTCAGCGTGCCCATCAGCTCGGCCACCGCCGAGAACAGCGAGTCGTACAGCACGCTGCCGAGTTCGGCGTCGCGATGGCCGCGGTTGACCTCGTCGAACTCCTCCCGGCTGCGCCGCTCGCGTCCGAAGACCTGGATCAGCCGCATCCCGACGACCGCCTCCTGCAGGAACGCCGCCAGCGCAGCGACGCGCGCCCGGACGCGGCGGTAGGCGGCGCGCATCCGGCGCCGGAACCACGCCGTCACCCCGAGCATCAGCGGCAGCACGGCGAGCGTGACCAGCGCGAGCCGCCAGTCCATCGCGAACAGGACGACGACGATCCCGACGAGCTTGACCAGATCGGCGAGGATCAGCACCAGGCCCGAGGTGAACGCCTCGTTCAGCGCCTCGATGTCCGAGGTGACCCGCGTCATCAGCCGCCCGACGGGATTCCGGTCGAAGAACGAGGCTGACAGGTGCTGGAGGTGCGAGAACACGGCCACGCGCAGGTCGAGGATCACGTTCTGCCCGGTCGCCTCGAGCGCGTAGAGCTGGAGGTAGCGCAGCACGAACTCGGCGACGAGGGCGAGCAGGAACAGGCCGGCGGGGACGAGCAGCGCGCCGGTGTCGCCCCGCGCGATCCCCTCGTCGATGGCGCGCTTGAGCAGCCACGGCTGCGCGATCTGCGCCGCCGACACGCCGACGAGCAGCACGAACGAGGCGGCGACCAGCGCGCGGTGCGGCCGGACCCACGACCACAGCCGCCACAGCAGGCGCCGGTCGAACGCACGCCCCGCGCCGTCGGACTCGAGGCTCGCGGTCGGGCGTCTCACCGGCCCTCCAGCCGCGCGGCCAGCGCCTGGCGCCGGAACAGCCGCGCGTAGGGACCGCGCTGCGCGAGCAGTTCGTCGTGGGTGCCGACCTCGACGACGCGGCCGCCTTCGAGCACGACGATCCGGTCGAGCCGTTCGAGCACCGCGGGCCGATGGGTGATCACCACCGTGCTGCGCCCGCGCATCATCTCGTCGAGACGGTCGAGGATCGCGCGCTCGGTGTCGGCGTCGACCGCCGACAGCGCATCGTCGAGGATCAGCAGACGCGGGCGGCGCAGCACGGCGCGGGCCAGCGTGGCGCGCTGGCGCTGCCCGCCGGAGAGCGTGAAGCCGCGTTCGCCGACGACGGTGTCGAGCCCGTCGGGAAAGCGCGCGACGTCGGCGTCGAGGCCGGCGAGCCGGACGGCGCGCTCGATCTCCTCGTCGGTGGCGTCCGGACGGCCGAAGGCGATGTTCTCGCGCAGGCTGCGCGAGAACAGGAACGCCTCCTGGGGAACGTAGCCGATCCCCGCCCGCACCCCGGAGGTCGGCAGACGCGTGACGTCCTCTCCTCCCCAGCGCAGCTCGCCCGGCGCCACCGGATAGATCCGCGCGAGCAGGTCGGCGAGGGTCGACTTGCCGGCGCCGACGCCGCCGACGATGCCGATGCGCTCGCCGGGTTCGATCCGCAGGCGAACGTCGTCGAGGGCCGGCGGCCGGTCGGGCGCCGTTCCCGCGTACCGGAACGTCAGCCCGGCGAGCTCGATCGGCCCGCGGGGCACGCGCGAGGCCGCCTCCTCCGGCTCGTCGAGCGCCGGCGGGATCGCGGGCCGCGCCTCGAACACCTCGTCGAGCCGCTCGAGCGCACCCGCGCCACGCTGGAACACGTTGATGATCCAGCCGAACGCGATCGTCGGCCATGCGAGCTGCGCGAGATACGCGTTGAACGCGACGAACGCGCCGAGCGAGAGCCGGCCGTCGATCACGTGCTGGCCGCCGATCCACAGCACGACGAGCGTCTCCGCGCCGGTGACGATCCCGATCAGCGCCAGCATCAGGCCGCGCAGGCGCGCCATCGCCAGGCTGCGCCGGCGGTACTCCCCGGACAATCCGCGGAACGCCTCGATCTCGCGCCGCTCCTGTCCGAACAGCTTGACCTGCTGGATGCCCGAGATGTTCTCCTGGGCCCGGGTCGAGATCTCCGCGAGCTGCTCCTGCACCGCCCGCGAGCGCCAGAACACGCGCCCGCTGATCATCTTGACCGCGACGAGCAGACCCGGGAACAGCGCCAGCGCCCACAGCGTCAGCACCGCGTCGAGCCGGAACAGCAGCGTCAGCACCATCGCGTAGGCGAGCCCGGTGTTCACCAGGTTCATCACGCCGGGACCGTAGAGCGAGCGCAGGAGCTGCAGGTCGTTGATCCCGCGCGACATCAGGTCGCCCGTCCGGTGGCGGTCGTAGAACGTCCCGTCGAGCCGCAGCAGCTGGTCGAAGTAGCGGCGTCGCAGCTCCCAGACGACGCGGCGCGAGGCCCCGAGCACGGCCAGCCGCGAGCCGGTGCGCGTTGCCGCCTGGAGCAGCGCGAGTCCGGCGATCGCCAGCACAACGAGCGTCACCCGGTCGAGAGGGGCGCCCTGGTGGAGCCCGTCGATTGCGCCGCGCAGCAGCCACGGGATCGACACCGCCAGCGCGTTGGTCGCCACGAGCAGCACGCCGCCGACCGCATAGCGGGCGGACCAGGGGCGTGCGTAGCCGAGCAGGCGCCGGATCACGTCGTGGGGGCTCCCTCGCTCCGGGGTCGGGGCGGCTCCAGTCTCCCCGTTCGTCCCGGGCTCGACAAACGCGGCGAACGGAGCGGGCGGCTGCTACTCTCTCGGACGCCCCGGAGCGCGGCGAGACCCGGCGCGGTCCTCCGGGCGCGAGGGAGGCCTCGTGAACGCTCGAGACAGGTTTGCACGAATCGCGACGATCGCCGGGATCGCGCTGACGCTCGCGGTCGCCGGCGCGTGTCGGCAGAACGCACGGGTCGTCGAGTCGACGGCCGAGACGGCGCCCGCGGCGCAGCCCGCCGCGGACCAGGGGCAGCTCCCCGAAGGCCATCCGCCGGTCGGCGGCGAAGGGGGCGCGATGGTTCCGCCGGCACCCCCGGGGACGGGGGCCGGCGAGACCGGGCTCGTCTGGGACGTGCCCGAGAGCTGGGTCGTCGAGACGCCGTCGAGCGCGATGCGCCGGGCCCAGTACCGGGTCCCCGGCCCCGGCGGGGACGGCCAGTGCGTCGTCTTCTACTTCGGCCCCGGCCAGGGCGGCGACGCGAAGTCCAACGCCGAGCGCTGGGCGCGGCAGTTCGCCCAGCCCGACGGCAGGGACTCGGTCGAGGTGATGAAGACCCGGACGTTCTCCGTCGGCGACGTCCAGGTGACCGAGGTCGAGGTCACCGGGACGTACGGCGGCGGGATGATGATGGGCAGTCCATCCGCCGGGCCGAAGGAGAACTGGATGCTTCTCGGCGCCATCGCGGCGGGGCCGGACGCCAACTGGTTCTTCAAGTTCACCGGTCCGAAGACGACCGTCGAGGCCAACCGCGAGGCGTTCGGGAAGCTGCTGCGGTCGCTGCGGAAGGGCGGCTCGAAGGCCTGATTCGCGGCCCGGCCGCGATCGCTTTCTCCCCGTTTTCGCCTCTGCCGGGTGGACCCGGTCGGCGTACGTTCGGCAGGCTATCCGGGTTGCCCGGTTGACCCGGGTCAGGAGGCTGCTGAACGATGCCCGACG
>RFIB01000200.1 GCA_003695625.1 Acidobacteriota bacterium
ACGCCGAGCGCCTGGAGGATCGTGATCTGGTCGGCCTTCCACTGCGGATCCTCGGAAAGCGGCAGGCGCACGGCCAGGAAGCCCCACGCGGTGCGGACCTCGTGGTTGCCGTCCGGCATGTGGCACGTCTGGCACGTGGGCGCCGGGGTCGACTCGGGCAGCGTGCCGTTCTGCTTGAGCAGGTACCGCACGCCGTGCTTGGAGGACGACCACATCTCCCACTGCGGATGGTCGAAGCCCATGTGGCAGGTCTGGCAGGCCTGCGGCTGGCGCGCCTCGACGACCGAGAACGTGTGCCGCGTGTGGCAGGCGTCGCACGAGGCGTGGCCGAACATCGATCCCTGGGCCTTGAGCGCGGCGATCTCCGCCTCGTCCTTGAGACCGAGCTTGTGGCAGCCGCCGCAGCCCTTCATGCCGGGGCCCATCGCCATCGGCAGCGCGTGGGTCGTCGGCATCGCCTTGTAGGCCGCCCAGGCCAGCGCGTGCTTGCCCTTCGAGAACTGCCCGAGCTGGTCCTCGTGACAGGTCCCGCAGGTCGCCGCGGTGACCGTCTCGACGCGTCCGACGTCCTCGGCCGACGAGTGTCCGTCCCCGTGGCAGTCGGCGCAGGTGATCCCCGAGCCGTGATGCGCGCTCGACTCCCAGTCGAGCACGATGTTCGGCGTGACGTCGCGATGGCACGCGACGCAGGTGTCGTCGGCGGCGAGAGCCGGCAGCCCCGCCGCGACGGAGACGACCAGTGACAGCAGCAGACTCGTTCTCATCGGACCTCCCGGGCGCTTTCGAGAGCGTCCGGAGCCTACCACGACCGGCGAGCTGCGCGGCGGCCTTGCGTCACGCGCGCGTGAGCCGCGCGAACTGCACGCCGCGCAGGCCGGCGATGCGTAGCGCGAGATCCTCGATCTCGGCCGGACGGCCGGCGAGCACGATCGTCTCGAGACAGCGGGCGTGGTCGAGGTGCACGTGGGTCGTGCACAGCACGCGCGCGTGCGCCTCGTGCTGGATCTCGATCAGCCGGTCGGCCAGCTCGCGCTGGTGATGGTCGTAGCAGATCGTCAGCACGCCGTGCACGCGCTGCCGGCCGCGCGCCCAGCGCTGCTCGACCAGCTTCTCGCGGATCAGGTCGCGGACGAGTTCCGAGCGGGACGCGTAGCCGCGGTCGACCAGCCGGCGGTCGAGCTCCGCGAGCAGCGAGGCGGGAAGGGACACCGTGAACCGGATCGTCTCGTCGGCCGCGGTGCGGCCGGAATGTCGTCGCGGGCTGCCCATCGTCTGTCTCAGCTCCAGTCGTGCAGGTGCCAGTGGCGGTGCTCCTCCTCCCCGTGCCGGTGGCGGTGGGAGTGCACCAGGTTGGCCGCGATCAGCCGTTCGCGGTCGGCCAGGAACGGCTCGATCGGGCCGTCGTGGATCAGCGTGTGGTCCTCGGCGAGCACCAGCACGCGCTCGCCGAGTTCCGGGGCCAGGCTCAGGTTGTGCGTCGAGACCACCGTCGTGACCGGCAGGTCCTGGAGCAGGTCGACCAGCCAGCCGGTCGATCGCGGATCGAGCGACGCGGTCGGCTCGTCGAGCAGCAGCACGCGCGGCTCGAGCACGAGCAGCGCCGCGAGGCTCACCCGCTGCTTCTCGCCGGCCGAGAGCGAGAACGGCGAGCGGTCGAGCAGGTGCGCGACCCCCGCCGTTCGCGCCCAGCGGCGCACGCGCCCGTCGAGATCGCCGGGCGCGTCCTCGAGCTGGCGCGGGCCGAAGGCGATCTCGTCGAACACCGTCGGATTGAACAGCATCGCGTCGGGAACCTGGAACGACAGCCCCAGCTCGCGCCGCAGCCGGCGCTCGAAGCCGCCGGCACGCAGTGTCCGGCGCGTCAGGACCGTGCCGTCGTAGCGCGCGCAGCCTGAGGTCGGAAACACCAGGCCGGCGAGGATCCGCAGCAGCGTCGTCTTGCCGCTGCCGTTGGCGCCGAGCAGCACCACGTGCTCGCCCTCGCCGACCGCGAACGACACGTCGCGCAGCACCGGCACGCCCGGCGCGATCTCGTGGGTCACGCGCTCAGCGGCGATCATCGATCCACCCGCGCGCCCGCATCGCCAGGGCGGTGTCGGCGGCCTGCGCCAGCCCCTTGTGGACGAACAGCCCGGCTGCCGCGGCGGCATGCCGCCAGCCGACGACCAGCCCCGGACGCCGCGCCGCGCGGGCGCGCCGCGCGAGGCGCATCTCGTCCCACAGACGGCGCAGGGTCAGCGCCTGGGACACGGCGATCACCAGCAGCAGCGTCGCCGTGCGCGAGAACGCCAGCGCGCGGAACGGGTCGATCCGCGGGACGATCGCCAGCGTCAGCGCGGTGATCAGCAGCACGCGCAGGGCGAACGCGGCGACGCGCGGCCCGGCCGCGGCGCCCTCCAGCGCCGCCGCGACGAGCCAGCCGGCGACGACCAGCACGAGAACCGGCGCCACCGACCACGCGAGCCGGCGCACGATCCGCGGCGCCGCGCGGCCCGACCCGGCCAGCACCAGCGCGAGCCCGGCCCCGAGCGCGCGCGGGTCGTGGACGACCGACGCGACGGCCACCGCCGTCACGTAGAGCGCGAGGACGAGGCGATCGGTCACGGCGCCACCGGACGGCCGAGGCGGGCCAGCACGCCGCCGGCCGCCACCGTCAGCGCACCTTCGACGCATCCGAGCAGCGCGTGGACCGGGACGATCGCGAGCAGCGTCGTGCGCAGCCCGAACGGAAAGTACAGCGGCTGCCCGTCAGCACCGCGCGCGACCAGCGGCTGGACGCCGAGGACGACCGCCACGAGCAGCGCGGGGACCACGACACCGGCGAACCCCGCGGCGAACAGTCCGGCGGGCGACGAGATCCGGCGCAGCGCGCGCCACGCCAGCGCGGCCGCCGACGTGCCGGCCAGGCCGATCGCCAGCGCATGCAGCCCGAGGCAGGTCACGCCGCCCTGTCCGAGCAGCAGCGCCTGCACGGCGAACACCAGCGAGAGCGCGACGAACGCCGCCGGCACCCCGAACAGGACCGCGAGCAGGCCGACCAGCGTCAGGTGGACCGACGTCCCCCCGGGAAGCGGGACCGGAATCGACGAGCCGACGAACGCGATCGCGGTCACCGCCGCGAGCAGCGGCAGCGTCCGCTCGTCGCGCAGCGCACGGCCGGCGCGCACCGCCCACGCCCAGGCCGGCACGGCGCCGGCCCACAGCGGCGCCCAGACCTGCGGAGCGAGAAACCCGTCGGGGACGTGCACGCGGTCCTCAGCGGG
>RFIB01000028.1 GCA_003695625.1 Acidobacteriota bacterium
GAGTGCGGTGCCCACGCCTCGTGAAACGGCACGAGCGCCAGCCAGAGCCAGACGAACAACTGCAGCGCGAGGATGCCCTGCCGCCGCCGGGCGAGGCCGCGCACCATCCGCTGCACGTACGGATCGATGTGGACGTTCATGTCACCCCCCGTTTCCGGCTGCCGTGCGGCTCGCCGGCCCGGAAGGACGCGCCCTCCGAAGCGTGCCTATTCTACGAGCGGTCGCGCCGGCGCCGGCCGGGCGTGCAGCGCCGCCGCGACGAGCAGCGCCATGAGAATGTCCAGCATCGCCGCGATGCCGTAGACCGCGACCGCGCCGCCGAGGCCGAGTGCCGCCTGGCCGGCGATCGGCCCGACGATGCGGCCGAGGCTCGACATCGCCTGGTACAGCCCCATCAGCCCGCCGACGCGGTCGTGCTCGACCAGCGTCGAGGTCACCGCGGACAGCGACGGCCCGGCCAGACCCTGCCCCAGCGCGAGCACGGCGAGCACGGCGAGCAGCGCCGGCGTCGACCCGGCCCACGGAATCGCCAGCAGCGCCGCGGCGGCGATCGCGCCGCCGGCGACGACGAGGCGCGACGCGCCGAAGCGGCGCGAGAGCCGCCCGACGAGCGTGCCCTGGACGATCGCGGCGAGCAGTCCGGCATAGACGAAGAAGCCGTAGATCCGCGCCCGGTGTTCCGTGCCGACGAGGCCGAGGAACCGTTCGAGGAACTGGGCGAACGTCGCCTCGAACATCGAGAACGCGGTGATCATCAGCAGCACGCCGGCGAGCACGGCAAGCACGGCCGGCCGCGCGAGCGTCTCGCGCAACGCGCCGAGGTCGAGCCAGCGGCGCGCCGGGCGCCCGCCCTTCACCAGCGTCTCGGGCAGCAGGAACCACGCCATCGCGAACGCCGTCAGCGAGCACGTCGCCGCCGCGACGCCGGGCAGCCACGGGGCGACCAGGTCGAGCACGGCGCCGAAGCCGGGACCGACGATGAACCCGAGACCGAACGCCGCGCCGAGGATCCCCATCCCCTTCGCGCGGTCCTCGGGACCGGTGATGTCGGCGATCACCGCCTGGGCCGTCGACACGTTGGCGGCGAACACGCCGGCGACGACGCGCGCGACGAACAGCCAGAACATCGAGTCGGCCGCAGCGAGGATCGCATAGCCGACCGCCGCGCCGAGCAGCGAGACGAGCAGCACCGGCCGCCGGCCGAAGCGGTCCGAGATCCGGCCGAGCAGCGGGTTGAACACGAACTGCATGATCGAGAACGACGACAGCAGCAGCCCGAGCTCGAACGCCCCCGGTCCGTAGCGCTCGGCGTACAGCGGCAGCACGGGGATGATCATCCCGAACCCGATCAGGTCGGTGAACACGATCAGGAACAGCGTCCCGAGCTTGGCGCGGTGCTCCCGCATCGACCGCGCCACCTAGCCGATCACGACGAGCCGCACGCGCCGCGTGCGCGCCGCCCGCCGGTGCTCGAGCAGGTAGACCCCCTGCCAGGTGCCGAGCGCGAGCCGGCCCGCGGCGACGGGAATCACCTCCGAGGTGTGCGTGATCGCACTGCGCAGGTGCGACGGCATGTCGTCGGGACCCTCCGAGTCATGGCGGTACCCGGCGCCCTCGGGAGCGATCCTGGCGAGGAACTCGAGCAGGTCCGCCTGCACGGTCGGGTCGGCGTTCTCCTGGATCAGCAGGCTCGCGCTGGTGTGCCGGACGAACACGACGGCCAGCCCGTCGCGCACGCCGGAACGAGCGACATGCTCCGCGATCTCCGCGGTGATCTCGTAGCAGCCGATGCCCCGCGTGGGCACCACCAGGTCCGCGGCATACATCGCGTTCAGTCGGCCGGCAGCGGACTGAGCGCGTAGAGTCCGCGCGGATCGTCGAGACGCGTCCAGCGGTCGAGATCGTCGAGCACGCGCCGCGCGGCCGGCACGCGCGCGAGCAGCCCGTCGAGCGCGGAGCGCGGCGCCAGCGCCGCCGCAAGGCGCGTGTTCAGCAGCTCCGCGACGAGCTTCTCGCGCAGCCCGGGACGCCGCTCGACCCAGCGCACCTTGTAGTCCTCGCCGAGGTCGGCCAGTTCGGCGGCGCGCGCGATCGCCTCGTCGAGCGTGCCGAGCCGGTCGACCAGTCCGAGGTCGAGCGCGTCGATCCCGCTCCACACGCGCCCCTGGGCAATGGCGTCGACCCGGTCGACGTCCATCCCGCGCGCCTCGGCGACGCGTTCGAGAAAGTCGCGGTAGCCGTCCTCGATCATCGCCTGGATCGTCCGCTCCATCCGCGGCGGCAGCGGGCGGTCGGGGCGGACGCTGCCCGCCAGCGGCGTCGTCCCGACGCCGTCGACGTGGACCCCGAGCCGGTCGAGCAGGCGCGGATAGGTCGGAAACATGCCGAAGATCCCGATCGAGCCGGTGATCGTCGTCGGGTGGGCCCAGATCTCGTCGGCCGCGGTCGAGATCCAGTACCCGCCGGAGGCGGCCACCGATCCCATCGAGATCACGACCTTCTTGCCGTCCTCGCGGGCCCTGGCGCACTCGCGGCGGATCTCCTCGGACGCGAAGGCGCTGCCTCCGGGGCTGTCGACCCGCAGCACGATCGCCGCGACGTCGTCGTCCTCGCGGGCGCGGCGGATCAGTTCTCCGGTCGAGCGCGAGCCGATCTGTCCCGGCGGGCGCTCGCCCATGGCGATCTCGCCGCGGGCGACGATCACCGCGACCGCCGGCCCCCCGCGCGGATGCGGCCGCTCGTCCTTGCCGATCGCGACGAGGTAGTCGCGGAAGCCGATCCTGCGGTACGACTTCTTCTTCCGGTCCGAGCCGACCAGGTCGATCATCCGCTCGCGGAACGCAAGCCGGTCGACCAGCTCGTCGACCAGCCCGGCGTCGAGCGCGGCGCTCGCCGTGTCGCCCCGGTGCTCGAGAATCACGTCGGAGAAGTTCTCCACGTACGCGGCGATCCGTTCGGCGGGCATCCCGCGTGCCGCGGCCGCCTCGTCGAGCCACGTGCGCCACAGGTCGCCCATCCAGTCGAGGTTCGCCTCGCGCGCGGCGGGCGACATGTCGTCGCGCAGGAACGGCTCGACGGCGGACTTGAACGTGCCGACGCGGAACACGTGCACGTCGACGCTCAGCTTCTCGAGCGCGCTGCGGAAGTACGTCCGGTAGCGTTCGTAGCCCTCGATGCCGACGGCGCCCTGCGGGTCGAGCAGGATCTCGTCCGCGGCCGCGGCGAGAAACCAGCTCGCGTCGCCGTAGCTGCGGGCGACGGCGATCACCTTCTTGCCGCTCGAGCGGAAGTCGAGCACGGCACGCTGGATGTCCTCGAGCTTGGTCAGCCCGCCGCCGGCGAACTCGTCGAGCGCCAGCACCAGCGCGGCGATCCGGTCGTCGTCCTTCGCCTCGCGGATCGCGGTCACCACGTCGTGGACGAGCGTCTCGTCCTCGCCGCCGCCGAGCAGCCGCTCCCGCGCACGCTCGACCGGGCTGCCCGAGTACTGCTCGACGAGCACGCCGGACGGCGCGACGACCAGCGCCGCACCGCGCGGCACCTTCGGCCCGCCGCGCGGGAACATCAGCGCGACGAGCACGACGAGCAGCACGGCGACGACGGCGAGGTTGATCACGGCGCGGCACGCACCGTCGAACACGCGCCACGCGAGACGGGCGGCGCGCAGGGCGGGATGCAGTTCTCGGGACATCGGGTACTCCATCGGGACGCGCACGACCCCGGCAGGGGCCGCGGACCGCCGATTATGGCACGCGGCTGACCCGGCGCCGCCGCGCGGTCAGTCGTCCGCCTCCGGCGGCGCGTGCTTGTCGAACAGCTCCGGAGCCTCGCGGGCACCTCCTTCGGGGAGCCCGGCGCGCCCCGCGACCCAGTCGGTCTGGTGCAGCAGCGCGCGGACGATCCGCACCTCGTGTTCCGTCAGCCGGGCCCGGCCGAAGATCTTGCGCCAGTGGCGCAGGATCGCGTCCGGATTCTGGTAGTGCAGGTAGCCGATCCGCAGCCAGACGCGCCGCGCGTGATCGAACATCGCCTGCACCTCCTCGTGGGGCGCCGGTTCGGCGATCGCGACCTCCGGCGTGCGGCCGAGCGCGTCACGCGCCGCGCTGGCGAGCGTGTAGCCGACGACCGCGACCGCGTGGGCCAGGTTCAGCGAGGGACACGCCGGGTCGGTCGGCACCCACAGCAGGTCGGTGCACCGGTCCAGCTCCGGCGTCGACAGCCCGTGCGCCTCGCGCCCGAACACCAGCGCCGTCTCCCACGGCCGCGCCCACGGAGCGAGCGCGCGCCACAGCGCCTCGGGCGGGTGCGCCGGCCCGCGCCGGCGGCCGAGCCGCCGCGAGGTCCCGATCACCGTGCGGCAGCCGCGCACCGCCTCGTCGAACGAGTCGACCCGCCGCGCACGGTCGAGCACCAGCCCGCCTTCCTCGCGCGCGTACCAGCGTGCCTCGTCCGCATCCGGGTCGGCGCGTCCGCCGGCGAGCCACAGGCTGGTCAGCCCGAAGTTGCGCATCGCGCGGGCGACCTGCCCGAGGTTGCCCGAATAGGTCGGCTCGACGAGCACGACGCGGATCCGGCGCAGCTCGTGCTCGAGGCTCCCGGGCGCCGCACCGCTCACGTGAAGTCCTCGAGCCGCAGCATCGGGAACAGGCCGTCGCGCTGCTCGCACAGGGCGAGGAACGTCTCGTCGACCTCGCCCGACTCGAGCATCCCGGCAAGCCGGTTGAACCGCTGCACGTGCTCGACGAATCGCCGCGTCGCGTAGTCGACCGCCGTGCCGGTGCTCATCAGGAACGTCCAGTCGCTGGCCTGCGCCAGCATCGCCTCGCGCAGCGCCTGGCGCAGCACGCGGTCGGTGCCGGGATCTCCCTCGCCGCGCGCGGCGAGCAGCCGCGCGGCGCGCTCGGCGACGCCGACCAGATGCGGAAGGCACCACTCGTTGGCCGCCCCGATCCAGACGTCGAAGTAGCCGCCCGCGCCCCACGTGCAGGCCTCGACCTCGACCACCTGCTGCTCGGGCCACGCCGCCAGCACGTCGGAGGGCGTGACCGCGTCGAGCTCGTCGGTGTCGTGGGCCACCTTGCGCAGCAGGTAGTCGAGGAACCACGGCCCCTCGAACCACCAGTGGCCGAACAGCTCCGCGTCGTACGGGCAGGTGATCACCACGGGCGCACCGCCCGCCCCCGCGATCCGGCGCACCTGGGCCACGCGGCTGTCGAAGAAGTGCCCGGCGTGATCGTCGGCCCGGCGGCGCGCCGCGCCCGGGTCGTACGGTTCGCGATGGTCGCCGCGCCGGTCGGTGATCCGCCAGTACTTGAGTCCGGTGAACATCCGCCCGCCGCCCGGGTCGACGAACGGCGCGATGTAGTCCCACGGCAGCTCCCAGCCGACATCGCGGTAGAACTCGCGGTAGAGCGGGTCGCCGGGATAGCCCGCCTCGGCCGACCAGACCTGCCGCGCGGGCTCGATGTCGCGCGCGAACGCGGCGACGCCGTGCTCGGTCCACACCGGCGCGTGGACGCCGCGCACGGGCCGCGGGCGCGCGTTCTCGAGCCCGTGGGCGTCGACGACGAACCACGTCAGCCCGGCCTCGGCCAGGAAGCGGTCGAGGCCCGGAGCGTAGGCGCACTCCGGCAGCCAGATCCCGCGCGGCGCCCGGCCGAAGATCCGCTGATGCTCGCGCACCGCGGTCCGCACGTGCCCGCGGATCAGCTCGGGGCGGTCGGCGAGCAGCGGCAGCAGCGGGTGCGTGCCGGCGCAGGTGGCGATCTCGACCACGCCGGCCTGCTCGAGACGCGCCAGTTCGCCGCAGATGTCGCGGCCGATCGCGCGGTACAGCGCGCGCAGCCGCTCGAGCCGCCGCTCGTAGAACGCGACGACCGGCGCGATCCCGGCGTCGCCCGCGGTGCGGTCCTTCTCGCGCGCGACCAGCTCCAGCAGCCGGTCGAGGTACGCCTCCGCGCGGTCGCGCAGCAGCTCGTCCTCGAGCATCGCGGCCAGCGTCGGCGAGACGTCGATCGCCAGACGCGCGGGGACGCCGTCGACGGCCAGCCCGCGCAGGACCTCGACCAGCGGGAGGTACGTCTCGGCGATCGCCTCGAACAGCCAGTGCTCCTCGAGGTAGAACGGGCGCTCCGGATGGCGGACCCAGGGCAGGTGCGCGTGCAGCACGATCACCAGTGCGTTGCGCATCGCCTCGTGGACTCCCCGGCGCGCGGCGTGCCGAAGGGGCCGTCGCGGACGGTCACTCTATATCAGCGCGATCCGAACTCGTGCCGTCCCGGGGAGGTCGGCGGCCGTCCGGCGGGCCGCGCCAGGTCGGCCGACGACGGCCCGCCGGTCCGCGCGCTCCCGCCCGGAGCCGACCCGTCGCCGACCCCGCCTTCGCCGGCGACGGAGCCGGCCGGCACGCCCGCCGCACCGCCCTGCGCGCCCTGCCCGACCGTGCGCACGCGCGGCGCGGCGCCGGGCCGCCCGCCGGGGAGCGACCGGACCGCGCGCCCGAGGCGCGCCGCGAGCCGCGCGGCCGGCGAGCCGGGGCGGCGCGGCGGAAGGCCCGGGCGCGGCGGAGGCTCCGCGTCGACCAGCCGGCGCCGGTCGACGTCCGCGGGCACCTCGACCAGCTCGGCGGCGCCGTCGCCGGGCGGTGCGTCCGGCGGCAGGCGCACCGTCGCCGAGCGCGCGATCGTCTCGAAGAACCCGTCCGGATGCACCATCCCGAGCGCGACCTCGACGGTCAGCCCTGCCTCGGGCAGCGCCACGTGATGCGTCCCGGCGCGCCGGCCGACGCCGACGGTCGTCACGGGCGTCCCGTCAGGCGCGGTGACGCGGATCTCGACGCGCTCCCAGCCGAGCGCCTCGAGTCGTTCGACGTGGCGCGGCTCGTTGATGTCCCAGGCCAGGACGAGGTGGCGCGGATCGCGGATCAGGCCGCGGATCACCGTCAGCCCGTAGCCCGGCGGAAGCTCGCCGAGCGCCTCGCGGAGCACCGCCTCGTGGCCGCCGAGCTCGAAACGGGACCGCTCGGCGGCGAGCTGGCCACGGCGGTCCGGCGCATCGATCGGCGTGGCCGACGGCGCGCCCGGCGGGGGCGCCGTCTTCTTCCCTTTCCGCGGCGCCCTGCTCGTCGCGGCCTTCGTGCCGGACGCCTTGCCCGCGGGCTTCTTCGTCGCGGCCTTCCCGGTCGTCTTCTTCTTGCCGGTCTTCGTCGCGGCCTTCTTCTTGCGGCGCGGCTTCGGGGCGGATCCGCCGTCGCCGTCGCTCGCGCCGTCCTTCGGTCGCCTGGCCATGGCCGCCTCCTGCGCGTGGGCCGGCCCGGCTACCGGCCGAGCCAGCGGTCCCAGTCGATGCCGGCACCGACGCGGATGCCGAGGATCTCCCCGTCGGGCGCGACGAGGAACACCGACGGCGTGTCACGCACCCGCAGGGCCCGTCCGGCGCTGCGGTCGCGGTCGACCAGATGCTGCCACGGGAACGGTGCGATGAACTCGACCGCCTGACGCTCGAGCGTCTCGCTGGCGGCCTGGGCGATGTCGACGACGACCAGGTCGTCCGGCGCGCGCAGACGGACCCACTCGCGCAGCACCGGCAGGCTCGTCTTGCAGTGCGGGCAGGTCGGCAGCCAGTAGAACACCAGCAGCCGCTTGCCCGGCTCGAGCAGGCTGCGCAGCGCAACCGGCTCGCCGGTGCCCGCACGGGCGACGCGCACGTCGGGCAGCGGCCGGCCGACCATCGCGAACACCGGGTTGGCCTGCAGCACGCCGAGCGTCGGGACCGGCCGCCCCTTGCCGGCGAGCGCGATCGCCTCGGCGATCGTCGTGCCGTCGGCGGCCTGCTGGCCGACGCTGCCGCCGCCGACGAGACGCAGCACGCCGCCGGCGTCGATCAGCACGAACGACGGCAGCTCGCGCACGCCGAGCAGCCGCGCCAGCGCGCCGGAGTCGACCAGCGGCTCGACGCCGCGAACACCCAGTGCCGCGATGCGCGTCGCGACCTCGGACGGCGCCTGGCCGCTGGCGAGCACGGCGACCGGCGCGAGCACCGCGTCGGGCGCCACGCGCGCCGCGGTCTCGACCGTCTCGACCAGCGCCCGCTCGGACAGCGCGTCGCCGGGGCGCCACCACAGCGCGACGATCGGCCGCCGTCCGATCCACGGCGCGAGGCCCCGCCCGGCGGGGCCGCCCGC
>RFIB01000201.1 GCA_003695625.1 Acidobacteriota bacterium
GCGGTCCGGGGAGGACGGAACAATGATGTCGGAGACGACCCCCAGCGCACGTGTGCGTCACTGGCTGGCCGAGACGGAGCGGCACCCGGATTCGGCGGTCGCCCACTTCAACCTCGGCCTGGCCTACACGTGCCAGGGACACGTCAACAGCGCCGAAGCGGCCTACCGGCGCGCCCTGGAACTCGATCCCTCGCTCGTCGAGGCGTGGGTCAACCTGGGCGGCGTGCTGCTGCTCAAGTGGGACTTCCGCGGCGCCGTGGAAGCGATCGAGCGGGCGCTCGCTCTGCGCGACGACCTCGTGATCGCGCACTACAACCGCGGTCAGGCCTACCTGTATCTCGGCGATGCGGAGCGTGTGGTGGAGTCCAACCGGCGCGTCGTGGAGCTGGCGCCCGACCATGCCGCGGGCCGCTACTTCCTCGCGGTCGGCCTGCTCGCCTGCGGGCGGGTGGAGGAGGCACGCCGCGAGCTGTCGCAGGCGATGGCGCTCGGCCACCGGCCGGCTCCGGAGTTCCTGCAGGCCCTCGAACGGGCCGAGCGCCAGGCACGGCCGGTCGGGCTGATGGATCTGTCTCCCCGGAACGACTCCGGGGACGAGTCTCGCTGAAAAGGAGGACCCCCAGGATGCCGACCTTCACCTACGGTGACATCACGATCGAGGTCGACGAGGACGGGTTCATGCAGAACCCGGAGCAGTGGAACGAGCAGGTCGCGGCGGCCCTGGCGACGACGGAGGGCGTCGAGGAGCTGACCGAGGAGCACTGGAAGGTGATCCAGTACCTGCGCGACTACTACCTGCAGTTCGGCGTGGCCCCGATGATCCGCAAGCTGACCAAGGAGACCGGATTCCCCCTCAAGAAGATCTACGAGCTGTTTCCGTCCGGCCCGGCGAAGGGAGCGTGCAAGGTCGCCGGTCTGCCGAAGCCGACCGGCTGCGTGTGACACGTCTCGCACGCGGGATCCGGCCCTCGCGGCCACGCCTCGGCGCGACCGCGGGGGCCCCCCTGCGTGGAGCGAAGCCTGTGGGGGTGCGATCGGGCGGGAGCGCCCACAAGCTTCGCTCCACGCAGGGGGGGGCGATCCGAGGGAGCACGGCGTCCGCAGGCCGACTTCGTCGCGTTACGCCGGCGTAACGACCGGCCGCCGACCGTATCTCGTCCAGCTCTGAAACCAGTTGCAGGAGAACAACTTGTGCCGGCTCGCCCTGGGTCCGGCCATGGCACGCCTGTTGCTTACCATCGAGTCAGCCGGCTGAAGCCGGTCGAGAGGCGATCGATGCGCGCGGACACGACCCCGCCGGGATGGGAGCAGGAGGTCCTCGATGCCTGGCTGGCCCGGCTCCGGAGCGGATTCCCGGACGCGAGCCGCCCGTTTCTCGCCGGCGAGTCGGACCCCTTCGAGAATCCGATCGGTGCCTGCCTCGACGAGGCCGGCAGGGGGGTGATCGCCCATCTGGCGGGGCGCGCCCGTCTCGAGGAGATCGACGCGGCACTCGACCGGCTGGCCCGCCTGCTCGCCGTGCAGAACCGGGATCCGGAGATCGCCCTGCGGCCGGTGCTCGACCTGCGGCGCGTCCTTGCCGGACGGGTCCTCGCCCGGGCTGCGGGCGACCCCGAGGACCTCGCGGCGCGGGTCGACGGGGTCGTGCTGCGGCTGTTCGCGCTGTGGAGCCGCGCCCGCGAGGCGCTCCACGAGGCGCGGGTCCGGGCCGAGCGCCGGCGGGTCGCCAGCCTGCTGCGGCACCTGGCCGAGGCGGACGACTCCGGTCCGGTCGTGCCGTCAATGGAAGGAGAGTCCCCGTGATCAAGGCGGTTCCCGCGCTCGTCGCGGTCCTGCTGCTGCTCGCCGTCGCCTGGGTCGCGCCGGTGATCGGCGCGACGTGGCTGATCGCCGTGGCGGTGCCGTATGCGGCGTTCGTGCTGTTCGTCTGCGGCTTCGTGCTCAAGGTCGTCTCGTGGGCCCGGGCACCCGTGCCGTTCCGGATCACCACGACGTGCGGGCAGCAGAAGTCGCTGGACTTCCTGCCCCACGCCCGACTCGAGAACCCGTTCACCGGCTGGCAGGCGGCGCTCAGGGTGCTCGAGGAGGTCGTGCTGTTCCGGTCGCTGTTCCGCAACGTGCGGATGCGCTGGACCCGCCGCCGCGACCTCGTGTACGAGTCGAGCCGCTGGCTGTGGCTCGCGGGCCTCGCGTTCCATGCCAGCCTGCTGCTGATCATCCTGCGCCACCTGCGGTTCTTCCTCGATCCGGTGCCCGCCCTCGTGCTCTGGCTCGGGCGACTCGACGGTCTGTTCCAGCTCGCGGTGCCGACGATCCTGGTCAGCGACATCGTGATCGTGGCGGCGCTGGCGTTCCTGCTCGCCCGCCGTCTCGTCGACGCCCGGCTGCGCTACCTCTCGCTGCCGGCGGACTACTTCGCCCTGTTCCTGCTGCTGGGGATCGTGCTCAGCGGAGTCTCGATGAGGCACCTGACACGGGTCGACCTCGTCGCCGTCAAGGAACTCGCCGTGGGCCTCGCGACGCTTGCGCCCCGCGTCCCGGACGGTATCGGCACCCCGTTCCTGCTGCACGTCCTGCTCGTCTCGACGCTGTTCGCGGTCCTGCCGCTGAGCAAGCTGATGCACATCGCCGGAGCGGTGATGAGTCCGACGAGAAACCTCGCCAACAACACGCGCGCACGCCGCCACGAGAGCCCGTGGAATCCCGAGGTCGAGGTCCACACCTACGAGCAGTGGGAAGACGAGTTCCGCGACAAGCTCGTGGCGGCCGGCCTCCCGGTGGAGGGGAAGCAGACATGAC
>RFIB01000202.1 GCA_003695625.1 Acidobacteriota bacterium
ATCGTGCGCTGTGCGGAATCCCTGTCCGTACGCGGAGCGGGCTTGCCCGGCCGATCGGCGCGCTGTGCGGAATCCCTGTCCGTACGCGGAGCGGGCTTGCCCGGCCGATGGTGCAGTGCACCCGTCCTCGCACGCACGACGTCGCCGGGATGGAGGTGTTGCGGATGGGAGATCGGCGCCCCAAGGGGCGCCGCTACGTGCGTCGTTGATGCATTGCGCGCGATCCCGCACGAACGCTGTAGCGGCCGGGCTTGCCCGGCCGATGGTGCGCTGTGCGGAAACCCTGCCCGTACGCGGAGCGGGCTTGCCCGGCCGTTGGCGCGCTGTGCGCGATTCCGTCCGCACGACGTCGCCGGGATGGAGGTGTTGCGGATGGGAAAGCGGCGCCCCGAGGGGCGCCGCTACGCTCCGTTCGTGCAATGCGCGCGAGCGCTCAGCGCGTGACGACCTCGCCGCGAAGCGAGACGAACGCGCACAGCAGTTCCTGGCGCTCGGCGTCGGCCCAGCCAGCCGCCTGCATCGCGGCGTCGAGATCGCTTCCGGCCGCCAGGAAGTCGGCATTGTCCAGCGCCAGGTGCGCGTGCGCCGACTGCATGTCGCGTCCCGTGTACTCCCCTTCGCCGCCCGTACCCAGGACGAGAAAGTCCGTGACGAGCTCGATCAGGTTGTCCGAGTCGACTCCGTCGAGCAGGTGCTTGATCTGCTCGTTGCGGGCGTGGCGCGCCACCGTGTCGGCGACGACGACGTGCAGCCCTTCCCGGCCGCCGACGCGCTCGAACAGGGACTTCTCGGCCTGGCGGGCCGCCATTTCGGGCGCCGCCTGCGCGCACTGCCGCTCGAGCGCGGCGACCGTCTCGTCCGGCGTCGCGGCGGGCTCGGGCGCCTTCTCGGCGGGGGCGGGCGGAGTCTCCGGCTGCTGGCCGCAGGCCACGAATCCGACCGCGATCACCGCCAATAGAAAGAAAACAGTTTGTAAACGCATCGATCCTTCCCCTCGTTTGGCGAATCTTTCAATTGCGTGACAGCGCACGAACCATAGCACGAGGGGCAGCGCGGATGGGCAATCGGCGCCCCAGCGGTCTCCGGGACGCGCCCGCTCAGGACGTCGACGACTGATTCATCATGGCGCCCATCAGCAGGCCGAAGATCGCGCCGATCTTGCTGTTGAACTCCTCGGCGGTCTTCGTCGCCAGGAGCTGGTCGAGCACGCCGTCGACGACCGCGAGCTGCATCATCGCCGCCTGGCGCTTTTCCTCGGTGTCGGTCGCCTCGGCGCCGCGGATCGCGTCGCGCATCTTCGAGATGTTATCGCTCCACGACGACGCGATCTCCTCGGGCACCCAGCGGTCCTCGACGCGGACCCACGCCTCCTCGCGCGGCTCCTCGTCGGGCACCTCGATCCGCAGCACGGCGCGCCCGTCCTCGCGCGAGAGCACCGTCACCGTGGTCCGACCGAGCTTGTCGAAGGAGTCGGCCCACGACTCCTCACCCTCGGCGGCCGGGATCGAGCGCAGCTTCGCCATCAGCTCGACACCGGTCGTCGCAAGGAACTCGCCGATGTCGAGCTCGGCGAGCCGGTCGAACGACGCGAGATCGCTCTCGGCGATCGTGTGCAGGGTCGAGGCCATTCCGTCGAGCGAGCGCTCGAGTCCCGGGATCGCCTCCTTCTGGCTCTGCAGCATCGGGTTGGCAAGGATGAACTCGCGCTTTTCCTCGATCACGCGGCCCAGTTTGCCGAGCGTCCGGAACGACGCGTCCCACAGCTGCCCGTCGAGCCGCTCGGTCGCCTCGCGAAGCAGCGACTGCACGTCCTCGCGGTACGAGGCGGGCAGCGCCTCCCATGCCGTCTCGGGATGCCCCGCGGCC
Source organism: Acidobacteriota bacterium (assembly GCA_003695625.1). Classification (GTDB taxonomy): domain Bacteria; phylum Acidobacteriota; class Polarisedimenticolia; order J045; family J045; genus J065. Next base: position 1,867 of record RFIB01000202.1, read on the forward strand.
AGGTCGTGCGCGAGGATCTTCACCGTCGCGTCCGGCTCCTGCCACGGGTCGGAGCTGCCGGAACAGCCGGCCAGCGCCGCCACGGCCGCCACGGCGGCCACCCACACGATCCGCTTCGCGATCATCGATTCGCTCTCCCTGACGGAACGCGCCCCGGCGCCGCTCCGCATCGCCCCGGTCGTGCCCGCCCGGCGCGGGCCCGCGCGAGGCGGGCCGGTGCATACTGTGTCCTCGCCCCGACAAGGGGAGGCGGGCGTGACCGCACGGCAGCCATCAGACACGAACTCGGCGGCGAACGCCACCGGGTCGGTCCCCGTGTTCCGCGTCCGCGGCCTGACCAAGGTCTACCGGATGGGCGAGGTGCCGGTCCACGCGCTGCGCGGGGTCGACCTCGACGTCGCCGAGCGCGAGTTCATCGTGATTCTCGGCCCGTCCGGCTCGGGCAAGTCGACCCTGCTCAACATCCTCGGCGGGCTCGACGTGCCGACCGAAGGGCGCGTGTTCTATCGCGAGCAGGAACTGACCCGCGCGAGCGAGCGCGAGCTGACCGCCTACCGCCGCCACGCCGTCGGGTTCGTGTTCCAGTTCTACAACCTGATCCCGTCGCTGACCGCGCGCGAGAACGTCGAACTGGTGACCGACATCACGGAGCGGCCGATGGATCCCGACGACGCGCTGCGCCTGGTCGGGCTCGGCGAGCGTCTGGATCACTTCCCGGCGCAGCTCTCGGGCGGCGAGCAGCAGCGCGTCGCGATCGCGCGGGCGATCGCCAAGAACCCCGACGTGCTGCTGTGCGACGAGCCGACCGGGGCGCTCGACATCTCCACCGGCATCGTCGTGCTCGAGGCGCTCGAGCGGATCAACCGCGAGATCGGCACGACGACGATGATCATCACCCACAACGCGGCGATCGCCTCGATGGCCGACCGCGTGCTGCGCCTGGCCGACGGCCGCATCGCCGAGGTGATCGTCAACGCGGACCGCCGTCCGGCGCGGGAGCTGTCCTGGTGAGACCGCTGACGCGCAAGCTGTGGCGCGACGTGCTGGCCCAGCGCGGGCCGGCGGCGGCGATCGCGCTGGTGATCGGCTCGGGCATCGCGCTCTACGTGCTGATGGTCTCGTGCTTCTGGTCGCTCGAGCGCACCCGCGAGACGTACTACGAGCGCTACCGGTTCGCCGACGTGTTCGCCCGGCTCGAGCGTGCCCCGCAGCGGCTCGAGCGCGAGATCGCCGCGATCCCCGGCGTCGCCCGCGTGCGCACGCGCGTCGTCCGCGACGTCGCGCTCGACGTGCCGGACCTCGAGGAGGCGGCCACCGCGCGGATGATCTCGATCCCCGCCCGGCGCCGGCCGATGCTGTGCGACGTGTTCCTGCGCGCCGGGCGCTACGTCGAGCCCGGCGAGACCGACGAGGTGCTCGTCAGCGAGGAGTTCGCCGCGGCACACGGTCTCGGGCCCGGCGACACGATCCACGCCGTCATCGGCGGCTCGCGCCGCCCGCTGCGGATCGTCGGCCTCGCGCTGACGCCGGAGTACGTCTACACGATCCGGCCGGGTGACGTGCTGCCCGACAGCCGCCGGTTCGCGATCGTGTTCATGGAGCGGCGCAGGCTCGCCGCCGCGCTGTCGATGGAGGGCGGCTTCAACGACGTCGTGCTCCGGCTCTCCCCGACCGCGGACCGCAAGGAGGTCATCCGGCGGCTCGACGACCTGCTCGAGCCGTACGGCGGCCGGGGCGCGATTCCGCGCCGGCTGCAGATGTCGCACTGGTACCTCGAGAACGAGCTCGACGGCCTGCGCAAGTTCGGCCGCACGATTCCGGTGGTGTTCCTCGTCGTCGCCGCGTTCCTGCTCCACGTCGTCATGTCGCGCCTGGTCTCGGTCCAGCGCGAGCAGATCGCCCAGCTCAAGGCGATCGGCTATTCGAACCGCGACCTCGCGCTGCACTACGCGGGCTGGTCGCTGGTCGTCGCCGCGCTCGGCGCCGCGTTCGGTCTTGCGGCCGGCGCGTGGTTCGGCGCGAAGATGACCTCGATGTACGCCGAGTTCTTCCACTTCCCGCTGCTCGAGTACCACCTGCCGCCGCGGGTGATCGTCGAGGCGCTGGCGGTCGGCGCGGCGGCGGCGCTGCTCGGCGGCCAGGCGGCGGTGCGACGCGCGGTCCGCCTGCCGCCGGCCGAGGCGATGCGACCCGAACCGCCGCGCGTCTACCGCCGCAGCGTGCTCGAACGCGCCGGTCTCGGCGGCTGGCTCTCGCCGGCGACGCGGATCACCGTGCGCTCGCTCGAGCGCACCCTCGGACGCACGACGATCACCGTGTTCGGCATCTCCGCAGGAGCGGCGCTGCTGATCGGCGGGACGTTCACGCTCGACGGCATGGACGCGATGCTCGACCTGCAGTTCAACGTCGCGCAGCGCTACGACGCGCTGGTGACGTTCTACCTGCCGGCGTCGCCGCGGGCGATCGAGGAGATCGCCGGGCTGCCGGGCGTGATCCGCGCCGAGGGCTTCCGCACCGTCGCGGCGCGGTTCCGTCACCGCCACCGGCTGCGGCACGGCGTGCTGACCGGTCTCGAGCCCGGCGCCAGGCTGAGGCAGATCGTCTCGTCGCGCGGGCGCCGCGTCCCGCTGCCGGCGCGTGGCGTGCTGATGTCGGCCAAGCTGGCCGAGGTGCTCGGGATCCGGCCGGGCGAGGCGCTCGAGGTCGAGGTGCTCGAGGGGCGCCGGCCGCGGCTGCGGCTTCCCGTGGCCGGACTCGTCGACGAGCCGCTCGGCACCGAGGTGTACATCTCGCGCGACGAGCTGCACGCGTTGCTCGACGAGCCGCGGGTGCTCTCGGGTGCGCATGTCCTGCTCGACGCGGCCGGCGCCCCGCGGTTCCACCGGCGGCTCAAGAACACGCCGATGGTCGCCGGCGTCGTGCTCAGCGAGGCGGCGATCCGCTCGTTCGAGGACACGCTGGAGCGGACCGTCGGCATCGTGCGTACCTTCAACGTGATGTTCGCCGTGATCATCGCGTTCGGCGTCGTCTACAACGCCGCGCGCATCTCGCTCGCCGAGCGCGCCCGCGACCTGGCCACGCTGCGGGTGATCGGCTTCCGGCGCCGCGAGATCGCCGAGATCCTGCTCGGGGAGCTGGCGATCGTCACGCTGCTGGCAATCCCGTTCGGTCTCGCCGGCGGCTGGCTGATGGCGTGGATCGTCGTGCGCGCGTACGACACCGAGCTGTTCCGCATGCCGCTGGTGATCCTGCCGCGGACCTACGCCACCGCGGTGATCGCCGTGCTTGTCGCCGCCGTGCTGTCCGGGGCCGCCGTGCGCCGCAAGCTGCAGCGGCTGGACCTGATCGCCGTGCTCAAGACCCGGGAGTGACCGATGTCTGCGACCCGCCGCGCCCGTCGCATCCTGATTGTCGCCGCCGCGCTCGCCGGCGTGGTGCTGCTCGTCGTCGCCCTGCTGCCCGAGCCGGTCCCCGTCGACCTCGGCACGGTCGATCGCGGTCCGCTCGCGGTGGTCGTGCGCCACGAGGGGCGCACCCAGGTGACGGCGCGCTTCGAGATCGCGGCGCCGGTCGGCGGCACCGTGGGGCGCATCGACCTGCGTCCGGGCGACGCCGTCGCTGCCGGAAGGACCGTGCTCGCCACGATCCGGCCGCTTCCCGCGTCGCCGCTCGACGAGCGCACGCGCCGCGACGCGGAGGCGGGGGTGCGCGCCGCGGAGGCGGACCTCGAGCGTGCGGCGGCGGAGCGCGACCGGCTCGCCGCCGAGGCGGAGTTCGCGGCTGCCGAGGAGCGGCGCCTCGCCACGCTGTTCGCCGACGGGGTCGTCGCCGAGCGCGACCTCGACCAGGCGCGCACCGCCGCACGCACCGCGCGGCAGGCGCTGGCGGCGGCCGGGGCCGCGCTCGTGCAGGCC
>RFIB01000029.1 GCA_003695625.1 Acidobacteriota bacterium
CCAGCCGCCGGCGAGGTCCGCGACGCGGCCGTCCTCGACGAGCAGCGCGCGCTCCGTCAGCCGGTCGAGAAACGCCCGGTCGTGGGACACGACGACCAGCGCCCCGGGCCAGGCGGCCAGCGCCTCCTCGAGGGCGAGTCGCATCGGCAGATCGAGGTGGTTCGTCGGCTCGTCGAGCAGCAGCAGCGCGCAGGGCTGCAGCCACAGCCGCGCGAGGCCCAGCCGGGCCCGCTCCCCCCCGCTGAGCGTGCCGACGCACCGTCCGGCGTGCTCGGCGCGCAGGCCGAACCGCGCCAGCGCCGCGCGCAGCTCCTCCTCGCCCCGCGCGGGCGCGGCGCGCGCGCACTCGTCGAGCACGGTGCGCGCAGGGTCGAGCGCCTCGAGCTGGTGCTGGGCGAACAGGCCGAGGCGCAGCCCGGGCGCGGCACGGCGCACGCCGGCCTCGGGCACCGTCACGCCGGCGAGCAGCCGCAGCAGGGTCGTCTTGCCCGAGCCGTTGCGGCCGAGCAGCGCGATCCGCTCGCCGGGGCGGATCACGAGCGACACGTCGCGGAGCACGGGGCGCCCGTCGTAGCCGATGGTGATCCGCTCGAGCTCGATCAGCGGATCGCCCGCCGGCGATGGTGCGGGCCACGTCAGCGACGGTGCCGCCGCGTCGCGGACGATCTCGAGCGCCGCCCGTTCCTCGTCGAGACGCGCAAGACGGCGCTTGCGGTCCTGCGCCTGTGACGCCTTCGTCGCCTTGGCGCCGAAGCGGCGCACGAAGCGGTCGAGATGCCGCCGCTCGCGGTCGAGCGCCGCCGCGCGCCGCTCGGCGCGCTCGCGCGCCTCGGCCCGGCGACGCAGCCACGCCGCGAATCCACCCGGCGTGACGCGCAGGCGCCCTCCCTCGAGATCGGCGATCGCGGTGACGACGCGGTCGAGAAACATGCGGTCGTGGGACACGACGACCAGCGCCGCGGGGCTGCGCCGCAGGTGCTCCTCGAGCCACGCCAGCGCGGCGAGGTCGAGGTGGTTCGTCGGCTCGTCGAGCAGCAGCAGGTCGGCGCCGGACAGCAGCAGGCGCGCGAGCAGCGCACGCATCCGCCAGCCGCCCGAGAACGTCGCCAGCGGGCGGTCGATCTCGTCCGCGGCGAAGCCGAGTCCGCCGAGCACCGCCCGGGCGCGGGCCTCGAGCGCGTCGCCGCCGAACCACTCGAACAGCGCGCGCCGCTCACCCCAGCGTCGCGACACCGCGGCGAGCCGGTCGGCGGCCTCGGGACGTCCCGCCAGCTCGGCGGCCTCCCGCTCGAGCGCCGCGACCTCGCGGCCGATCGCCCGCACCTCCTCGGCGCCGGCGAGCGCGACCTCGAGCACGCGCGTGTCCGGCGGCACCTCGGCCTCGATCTCCTGGGGCAGCCACGCGACACGGGCGCCCCGCGCCCGCCGCACGCGGCCCCGGTCGGGCGTGTCGCGGCCGGCGAGGATCCTGAGCAGCGAGGTCTTGCCGCAGCCGTTCGGCCCGACCAGCCCGACGCGCTCGCCGGGATGGATCGTCCAGTCCACGCCGGAGAACAGCGTGCGCCCCGCGATCGAGCGCTCGACGTCGGTCAGGCCGAACACGGCCGCTCCCCTCCGCGGGGTTGAAATCCTTGTGATATCATCGTAGTATCACGACCAAGGAGGTGCTCATGATCAAGGAGCTGCGCAAGGACGGCCTGCCGGGCATCGGGCTGCTCGTGCTGACCCTGGCCGGGGAACTCGCGGCGACGACGCTGCTCGTCCTCGCGATCGTCCGGCAGTCGGTGGCCGGGATCGTGCTGTGCGCACTGGCGATCGTCGTGCTCGGCCTGGTGCTGGTCGGGTTCTTCATGGTCGCTCCCAACGAGGGCAAGGTGCTCCAGCTGTTCGGCGCATACCGCGGCACCGCACGGACACCGGGCCTGCGCTGGGCCAACCCGTTCTACACCAAGAAGTCGATCTCGCTGCGCGTGCGCAACTTCGAGACCAGCCGGCTCAAGGTCAACGACGCCCGCGGCAACCCGATCGAGATCGCCGCCGTCGTCGTCTGGCGCGTCGTCGACACTGCGGAGGCCGCGTTCGAGGTCGACGACTACGAGAACTACGTCCACGTGCAGAGCGAGGCCGCACTGCGCAACCTGGCGACCGGGTATCCGTACGACGCGCACGAAGACGGCGAGGTCGCGCTGTCGAGCCACACCGCCGAGATCTCGCTCCGGATCCGTGACGAGATCCAGGACCGGCTCGAGAAGGCCGGCGTGGAGGTGATCGAGGCCCGGATCAGCCATCTCGCCTACTCCCCCGAGATCGCCGCCGCGATGCTGCGGCGCCAGCAGGCGACGGCGGTCGTCGCGGCCCGGCAGAAGATCGTCGAGGGCGCGGTCGGCATGGTCGAGCACGCGCTCGAGCTGCTCGCCGAGCGGTCGGTGCTCGAGCTGGACGAGGAACGCAAGGCGGCGATGGTCAGCAACCTGCTCGTCGTGCTGTGCGCCGAGACCGAGGCGCAGCCGGTGGTCAACACCGGCACGCTGTACACCTGAACCGGCGCGATCCGATGGCGCGCAAGGCGTTCCTGCTCCGCCTCGATCCGAAGGTGTACGAGGCGCTCCGGCGCTGGGCCGACGACGAGATGCGCAGCGTCAACGCACAGATCGAGTTCCTGCTGCGCCGCGCACTCGCCGACGCGGGCCGCCTGCCGCGGCCCGGCAAGGAGGGCGGGAGGTGAGCCCGGCGCTCACGGGCCGATGCCGGCCGTCGGCGCCGGCATCGGCGGCCCCGCCGCGGCGTCTCCCGCCGCCGCGGGCCGTCCCTGGCGGAGCGCCATCAGCGTCGCCCCCATGCCGGTGAGCGTGATCACGATCCACGCCAGGTCGCCGAGGACGGGGATCAGGCAGACGAGGAACGTCAGCGTGACGCCGACGACCAGCGCCAGCAGCGGATGGCAGCGCCGGCGCAGGATCGGCTGCAGCGCGAGGCAGCCGAACAGGATCTTGCCGAGCAGTCCGCCGAAGTAGACCAGCGCCCCGAGCGCGGACCAGACGGCGAGGGCGAACGGCAGCGCGAACAGGCAGACGATGCCGAGCACGAACATCACGAGCAGCGCGACCAGACCGATCCCGAACGACGCGAGCAGCCCGGCGGCGCTCGACGCCTGGTCGAGCGCGTGGTCGGCCAGCGGGCCGAACACGAGCAGGAAGATCGTCCCCGCGATCAGCGCGACGGCGGCGAGGTACGCATCGAACATCACGCCGAGCTTCGGGAACTCGAACTCGGCGAGCGCGTCGCGGCTCCGGTCCCGTCCGAGGACGGCCCGCGTCACCTCGCCGTCGACCACGCCGGGCCCCGGCGCGACGTCGTTCCGCGCGTCGTAGACCAGGTCGCCACCGATTCGCGCCTCGGGCTCGACGACGAGCTCGTCGCAGCGCACGGTGACGTCGTCGTCGATCGTCCCGCGCAGCACGACCCGGCCGGCGGTCACCCGCACCGGACCCGAGACGCGCCCCTCGATCGAGACGGTCGTCCCCCAGACGACGAGGGCACCGTCGACGGCGCTGCCGGGCAGCACGCGCACGTCACGGGCGGAGACCAGCACGTCCCCCGCCACGACGACGTCGATCACCGCCGTGCCCACCGTCGCGACGCGCAGGTCGTCGCCGACCGACCCGTGCAGGTCGGCGGTGCCGAGCGACGCGATCGAGAAGTCCTCGGCGACCCGTCCCTCGAAGTCGACCGTGCCGAGCGTGGCGACGAACAGGTCGCCCTCGACGCTCCCGTTGATCACCGCCCCCTCCGCGGCGGAGACGTACACGTCGCCGCGGACCACCTCGTCGCGCCCGAGGCGGAAGCTCTTCTGGCCGATGATCCGGGTGTGCCCCAGCTCGAGCGCGCCCTCGTCCGTCGCCAGCCAGTCGACGATCGAGGCCCGCGCCGGCGCCGCGGCGCCCAGAAGCAGGCCGCCGGCCAGCGCGAGACACCCGAAGCTCGTGGTTGCGGCCCTCATTGCCCGTTCTCCTCTCCGACGGCGAATCCAGTATGGGTCGCCGCGGGGTCCGCGTGCGGCGGGAACGCCCTCCGGCGGCCGGAACATCCCTGCCGGCGGTCACGCACCGACGCCCGCAGGCGGCTCAAAAGCCGATCTCCCGGCGCACGAGGCGCGCGCGCCGCCGGCTGAGCGGGACCTGCGAGCGCGCCTCGTCCTTGAGCTCGAGCACGTAGTTGCCCGACTCGCCGGGGTGCACCGCGGCGATCCACGCCAGGTTGACCAGCGCGGAGCGATGCGTGCGGCGAAAGCCGTGCTCGGCAAGTTCGTCCTCGAGCTCCTGCAGCGTGCGCGGCACCATCAGCGACTGGCCCTCGCGCCACGCGAACACGAGCGTGTGGTCGGCCGTGATGTGGCTGACCTCCGCCGGGTCGAGCAGCACGATCCGCCCGCGACGGCGCGCGAGAATGCGCGGCGGCATGCCCGGCTGCTGTCCGAGCAGGCGCGCGACGCCTTCCTGGGCACGGCCCTTCTCGATCCGCCGCTCGACGCGGCCGAGCGCGTCGCCGAGACGCTCCGGATTGACCGGCTTGACGACGTAGTCGACGGCGTCGGCCTCGAACGCCTTGACCGCGAACTCGTCGTGCGCCGTGACGAACACCACCGGCGGCACCTCGTCGAGGCGTGCGAGCACCTCGAAACCGTCGCCGCCGGGAATCTGGATGTCGAGGAACACGACGTCCGGCGCAAGCTGGCGGATCTTCTGCACCGCGTCGCGCACCGTGTCGGCCTCGCCGACGACGGTGGCGCGCCCGGTCTCCTCGAGCAGCCTCGCCAGCCGTCGGCGGGCGGGCGGCTCGTCCTCGACGATCAGTGCCTTGAGCTTCATTCCTGCTCCCTTCCGGGCGTGGCCCGGTCCACGAACGTCAGCACGGCGCGCGTCCCGCCGCCCGGGCCCGGCTCGACGGACAGCCGCCCGCCGAGCGCCTCGACCCGCGCGGCGACGTTCTCCAGCGCGTGTCCGCGGCGCAGGACGGCGTGCGTCTCGCCCGGGCCCGGTCCGTCGTCGCGGACCTCGATCACCACGCGTCCGTCGTCGCGGCGCGCGACGACCTCGATGCGTCCGGCTCCCGTCTCCGGATCCCTGCCGTGAACGACGGCGTTCTCGACCAGCGGCTGGAGGATCAGCGGAGGCACCTGGTACGCCGCGACCGACGGGTCGACCGTGACCGCGAACGTGAGCTTGTCGCCGAAGCGTGCGCGCTCGATCTCGAGGTAGTCGCGGATGAACGCGGCCTCGTCCTCGAGCGGCACGGTCGCCTCGCCCCCCCGGCGGAACGCGTACCGGAACAGTCCCGAGAAGCGCTCGAGGAGCTGCTCGGCGGACGCCGGATCCTCCTGGACGAGCGCCGCAGCCGTGTTGAGCGCGTTGAAGAAGAAGTGCGGATTGATCCGCGCCTGGAGCGCCTTGAGCTCGGCCCGCGCCGCACGTTCGCGCGCCTGGACCTGGCGGACCCGTTCCGCGGCGAGCATCTCCCGCGTGCGCGCGAGGCGCAGGTTGAGGTCCTCGTAGACGAACACGAGCACGCCGGCGACCATCGCGATCAGGCCCGTCGTCGCACCGACGAGCAGCACGTAGCGCCATGCGTAGACGACGTAGCGCGGGTAGATCCAGAGCACGAGCGACGTCGCGGCCACGGCGCCGCCGAGCAGTGTCAGCAGGCCGAGCACGTAGCGCACCGGCGTCGAGAAGGCCGACAGCCGCGGCAGCACCTCGCGTCCCGTGATCGCGGCGATCAGCGCGGCGGTCCCGCCGGTCAGCGCGCCGATCGCGACCAGCGGTCCTTCGATCCGGCCGCGCTCGAGCACGGCCGCGAGCACGCCGACCAGCGCCCCGATCGCCGCGCCGAGTCCGGCGGAGGCGACGATCTCCAGCGCGAGGCGCAGCGCAAGCGGCGGCGCCGTGCGCGGCAGGTCGACGCCGGGTCGTCCCGGACCGAGCGCGCCGAGAGTCATGTCGCGTCTCCACCGTCGAGTCGGCTGACGACGACGATCGTCATGTCGTCCGACGCCTCCGCACCGTCGGTGTGCCGCTCCCACGCCGTGACGAGCCGCTCGAGCAGCGCGCCTGCTCCCCGCACCTCCGCCGAACGTGCGAGCAGCTCGCGTACCCGCTCTGTCCCCAGATCGTCGTCCGGATCGTCCTTCGCGGGCGCCTCGACCAGTCCGTCGGTGAAGATCACCAGCGACTCGCCGGGCTCGAGCCGGTCGCGTCCCGACTCGTAGGGCGGGCCGAACCCGACGCCGAGCGGCAGGCCGCCGCGGTCGAGGCTGCGCACTCCACGCGGTCCGGTGATCAGCGGTGGATGGTGTCCCGCAAGCGAATACGCGACCTCGCCCGTCCGCGGATCGAGCGTGACGTACGCGAACGTGACGAGCCGGCTCGCACCGCGCGAGCGCGACAGCGACTCCGACAGATGCTGGTTGAGTTCGGCCGGATCCTCCTCCCGCGGCGCGAGCGCGCGGGCCAGCGCCTGGATGTTCGCCATCAGCAGTGCCGCGGCGATCCCCTTGCCGACGACGTCGCCGACCGTGATTCCGAGCCGACCGTCCGGCAGCTCGAGAAAGTCGAACGTGTCGCCGCCGACGGCGGCGGCGGGCCGGCACGTGTACGCGATCTCCCAGCCCGGCAGCCGCGGCGGCGCCTCCGGGAGCAACTCCTGCTGGACCTCGCGGGCGACCTGCATCTCGCGCTCGAACGCCTCCTTGACGCGCAGCTCGTCGTAGGCCCGTTCGAGCGACGTCTGGAGCTGGTCCCAGGCGATCAGCGCGCCGCCGATCAGGAACGCGAGGATCGTGTTCGCGGCGACGAGCGCGAGAAAGTCGACCGGCCGGGTGACGACGACGCCGGGTCGGCTGATCACCGAGAGCAGCGTGACCGCCAGGGCGCCGCCGAGCACCGTGAGCAGGATCAGCCCGTAGCGCAGCAGGCGCGGCACCGAGCGGAACTGCGGGAAGGCGTAGCGCGAGCCGACGAACGTCGTCAGCGTGATGCCCTCCGCCATCAGGATGCTCATCCGCACGAACCACCAGTCGAACTGGCGCTGCTCGCCCAGCGTCGAGACGAGAATCTGCACCGCGACGCCGAGCAGGCCGCCGGCGACGGCGGCGCCGAGGGCCCAGACGAGCAGGGCGCGCCACGGACCGCCGGGACGGACGAGCGGGGCGCGCGTCGGCAGCGTGTGGATCCGCGCCAGCGCCTGCTCGCTCAATCGACCTCCCCGCCGCGGAAAGCGCCCGCCCGCCCTGTGCCCGGCTGGCGACCGGGCGCCGCACGACGACCGCACGGAGTCTGAACGCGGGCGCGGCCCACGCATTGTAGCCGCCGGCGCGAGCGGTCCCCGCCGCGGGGCGTACGGCCGGCCCGCCCGGCGCCGGCCGTGTCGCGCGGGGCCGGATCGTGAATAATCGCGGCGATCCGGGGGAAGGGCAGCAGGTGATTGTCGGACGGATCTCGACGCGACTGCGTGACGGGGCCGAGGCGCTCGGCGCCCGCTGGCTGGTCGGACTGCCGGCAAGGGGATCGTCCGGCGCGACACCGGGGATCCTGCTCGTCGATCGCCCGGCCGGGACCGTCCTGTGGTGGGACGAGCGCCACGCGGGGATCGTCGACATCGAGCGTGGAAGGACCGTCCGGAGAATCAGGCTTCCCGGTCCGGTCGCCGGCCTCGGCGACGACGGCATGCCGCGGATCGCGCGCGACGGCGGCTGGGCGCGGCTCGATCCGGAGGCGGGCCGTCTCGCGCAGGCGACGGACGGCCCGGTGGCGGTCCGCCGGGCGGCCGACACGCCGGAGGCCCCCGAGATCGAGCCGTTCGTCAACGTCGGCCGACGCCGGTACCGCGCGCGACTCGAGACGACCGCGCGCGTCACGCGCCACGTGCTCGAGGTGTGCGACGAAGGCCACCCGCCGCGCGAGCGCGAGATCGCGTCGTACACGCTGCGCAGCGACCGCCTCGAGCTGCAGGTCCACGGCGGCGGACTGGTCCGCGGGACGGTCGGCACCGAGCCGCTGGCGCCGGTGGCCTCCGTTGTCGGGCGCGACCGCGACGCGGTGCTCGTCGTCCGGCGGCGGTTCGACGCGTGGCACGAGCACGTCGCCGGCCAGACGATCGATCTCGTCGGACACGGCCCGGCGATGCTCGAACTCGTCGTGATCCCGGAGGGGCCGGATCCGCCGCGGGCCTTCGCTGCGGGCCCCGTCGACGAAGCGTGGGAGGGCCTCGACCGGCGCGGCCCGGGTCCGCCGGCGATGGTGCGCGGTCTGGGCGTGGTGGCGATCGGCCTGCTCGACGACGTGGCGGTGGTCGAGCTGATCGACGTCGCGGCCCCGCGCGGAGACCGGGCGCGGCTCGTCGCGCGGCGCCGCGCACTCGCCGGCCTCCCGCTGCCGGGCGGCTGCTGATCGATCACCGCACGAACGATCCGCCGCGGGCAGGCGCGGGGCGCGTCGCGCCGGATACTCGTGCTCGCGACGAAGGCACCGAGGCCGCTTCTGACGATCCCCCAGCCTGGCAACGGCTTCCGGTGACCCTTCCCGATCCCCGGCGTGGCGTGGAGCGGAGACCGGAAACAGCAACGATCGACTCGTCGCCCTTTTCCTCCTCCCTTCCCCGGAAAGTCCGGTCTCTCGCTTCGCGCCACACCCCCTACAATGCGCCCATGGTCGGAAGGGGCAGCAGGGGCGTCGCGCCGATCGTGCTGGCGCTGGCGCTGGCATCCGCCGCGCACGCGGCCGTCGACGACGCGATGCTGGCCACGCGCTACGTCGAGGCGGCCCGGCTGGTGCGCGACGGGGCGCCGGAGCGCGGACTGGCGATTCTCGAGAAGCTGGCCGAGGAGCGACGCGATTCCGTCGCCGTCCACCGCGCGATCGCGCTGCTCGCGCTCGATCTCGACCAGGCCGACGCCTGGCGCCGGACGTTCCGTGCGCGGGTCCGGCGCACGGCGCGCGACGTCGGCGCCGGGGTCGGGCTGGCGATTCTCGAGCGGGCGCGCGGCAGGCGCTCGGAGGCGCACCGCCTGCTGCTGACCGTGCTCTCGGCCGACGGGCGCGACCCGCTGCTCGCGCCGCTGCTGCTCGACACGACCGACAACCGTGCCGGCCTGCTCTCGTGGATGAAGCGACGGCAGGCCGTGCTGCCCCACGATCCGGACTTCGCGGCCCTGCGCGCCCGGATGTTGCTGGCGGTCGGACGGGTCCGCGAAGCGAGGGAGGTCGTCGAGACCGCGATCTCGCGGGACCCCGAGCATCCCGATCTGCTGCTGCTCGGGGGCCGGATCGCGTGGGCCTCGGGCGATTCGCGCCGCGCGTGCGAGGCGGCGCGGATCGCCGGCGGCTTCCTTGCAGGCAGCAACGAGGTGCCGGAGCTGCGCGTCCCGCGACGGACCGCACTCGTGCGGCTGCTGACGTCGTGCGGGGCGCTCGAGGAGGCCCAGGCGGTGCTCGCCGCGACGGGGCCGCGGCTCGGGATCGGTGTCGGCCGCGACCTCGAGCGGCGCTTCGCGCTCGCCCGCGCCGAGCTGCGGCTCGCGGCGCGGCGCCCGCTCGAGGCGCTGGCGCTGCTTGGCTCGGCCGGCGACGGCGACCCGGACGCGGGACGGGATCTCGTCGAGTGGGCGTGGTCGGTCCGCGCCCGGGCCCTCGCCCTCGCCGGAACGCCCGCCCCTGCCCTGTTCCGCGCGGTCACCGGTCCGCTTCCCGGCGGCCTGGCGCTGGCGGATCGCTCCACGGCCCTCGGGGCGCTCGCCCTCGCCGGCCCTCCTCTTCCTGCGGACGATGACGCCCCGACCCCGGCACCGGGCGCGGTTCTGGCGGAACGGGTGCGCGAGGTCGCCGACCGGCTGGCGCGGGAAGGGCTCGAGCCGCGCGGCGCGCGCGCGGCGCTGCTCGCGGCACATCTGACGGGAGAACCCCCGGCGGTCCGCGGCGAGTCCCCGGAGCTGACCGTCGGACGCGCGCTGCTCGCCGCGGCGCGGGCGCTGCACGACGAGCGGCCGGACGCGGCGGCCGAGCATGCGGCGGTCGGCCCGCTGGCGATGGTCGGCGCTCCCCGCTCGCTGACGGCCGCGTTGCGGCTCCACGGCGCACGGGCGTCGATCCTGACCGGGCGGGCGAGCGACGCGATGCGCCAGGCGCGGGACGGGGTGCTCGATCTCGAGGAGGCGGACCGGATCGGGACGGCGACCCCGTGGGAGCTGCGCCCGGTCACCGGCCCGCCGGACGACCTCGGTCTCGGCCTGGCCGGGCTGGAGTTCCGGGCGGCGCTCGATGCGGGCGTGCCGCTCTCGGACGCGGCCTCGCAGCTGCTGCGGCGCCTCGGGCGGCTCGTCCGCCGCTGGTCGATCCTCGAGACGACCTGGCGCAGCGACCCGGCGCGGATCGCCGGACACCTCCGTGCGGGCAGCTGCCTGATCGTCTCGACCGCGGAGCCCGAGGTGCCCGCGCTGGCGATCGGTCACGGCGGGCGGCTCGCCGCGGCGCCGGTCGACCGGATCCTCGACGAGGACCCATGCGCGGGAGAGGGCCCGGTGTTCTGGCTCGGACCGGCGGACGCGGGCGACGGGCTGATCGCGGCGCCCGATCCGGAGCGGGTGCTCGTCCGCGCGATCGCGCCCGAACCGGTGCGCCGCCGCGTGCTGCCCGAGGAGGGCGTGGGAGGCGGTCCGGCGGAGCCCGAGGCGCCGTTCGCTCCGTTCGCGAAGCTGGTCCGCGAGGCGGCCGGCGGGGGCGACGCGGGCACCGCGGGCGGCAGCCCGGATCCGCCGTTCCTGCTCACCGGCGCCGGGCTGGCGCTGGCGCATGCGCCGATGGCCTCGGGCGTGCTCGCGACGCTGCCCGGGGCAGGACGCGCGCGCTGGGTCGGCCCCGAGGAACTGCTTGCCGGCGGGCTCGACCCGGCGGAGTGCCTGATCGCCACCGGGGTGCGGCGCCTGCCCGCCGGAGCGCGGATCGACGAGGGTTCGTGGGTCCTCGCCGAGGGGGCGGTTCTCTCGGGGCGGCGATTCCTGCTCGTCTCGCGCCGCCCGCTCGACGAGAGCGAGCGCGAACTGCTCGCCGGGATGGCGGCGCGTCTGTGCCGCAGCCCGCTCGGCGGGATCGGCGAACTGGTCGAACGGGCGCCGGAACTCGCGCGGGCGCTGGCCCTGTGGTCGGCCCCGGGCGAGATCGGTCCGGAGAACGGAGGCTCGGCATGGTGGTGGCTTGCAGGCGGCGGGCTGGCCGCTCTCGGACTGGTGCTGCTCGCGCTGATGCTGCGCCGGCGCGGCGTGTGGCCGCGGCGATGACCCGGCCGCGCCCCGGCGCCCCTGTGGCGCGCATCCTGCTCGCCCTGCTGCTCGCCGGTGCCGGCGGGCCGGCCGTCGCGCAGGGGGGATCGCCCGGCACGCGCCCCTCACTCGACGAGCGCGTCGAGGTGCGACTCGTCCAGGTCGCCGTCGCGGTCGTCGATCCGCGCTCCGGCAGCCGGGCGTCGGTTCCCGGGCTGACGCGCGAGCAGTTCCGCGTGCTGCTCGACGGGCGGCCGCTGCCGGACGCGCTGCGCGAGCGGCTCGTCGTCGACGCGATCTGCCGCACCGGAGCCGACGGCGACGGGACCGCGACCGCCGAGGTCGCGCCGGACGCACCGCGCTCGCTGATCGCGGTCGTCGATTTCAACTACCTCGACGCCCGCTCGCGGCATCTCGTCGCGGCGGCGATCGACCGCCTCGCCGAGCGCGGGCTGCCGCCGGGCAGCCGCGTGCGCGTCTACGGACTGACGCGCCAGGTACGCCGGCTGACCGACGGCTTCGTCACCGACGCCGGAGCGCTGCGACGCGCCGCGGAGGCGATCCGCGGCGAGGCGTTCACCCGCAAGGAGATCGCCGCCGTCGAGGGGCTGCCCGACGACGCCGTCAACGCCGGCTCGCCGCTCAACGATCCGTTCGGATCGGACGATGCGCCGCGCGAGCCGGGACGCCTCGGGGACGAGCTCTCGCGGCGCCTGCAGGGCGCGTTCGGGACGCTCGCCGCCGAGGACGCGCAGCGGCTCGAACAGCTGCTCGGCGACTCGCCGGTGGCGGACCTGTGGGGCGACGCGGTCTCCAACTACGATCCGCTGGCGAGCCTTGCGGCGCTGGAGGGGATCATCCGCGCCCACGCAGCCGTGCCCGGCCAGAAGGCGCTGGTGCTGTTCACCTCCGAGGCGTTCCGGATCATCCGCGAGGACCGTCTCGCCGATGCGGTCCGCACGATGGCCGATCTGGCCCGCCGCGAGAACGTCACGATCTTCACCGTCGATGCCGAGGGACTCGGCGGCGGCCGGCGGCGTTCGTCGGAGCTGCTCTCGGCGCTCGCCGGAGACAGCGGCGGTGCGTCGCTGCGCCGGACGGGTGACCTCGCGCGCAGCTTCGATCAGGCGTTCGAGCAGCTCTCCTGCTACTACCTGGTCAGTGTTCCGGTCCCCGCCGAGAGCGGTCGCAGCACCCGCCACACGCTCGCCGTCCGTCTCGACACCGAGCGCTTCCCGGACCTGTGGGGACTCGAGGTGCGCGCGCCGACCTCGCTGACGATCCCCTCGCGCGAGGACCGGCTCGAGAGCGACCGGCTCGCGGTGCTGTTCTCGCCGGAGGACTTTCCGGATCCTCCGCTCGCGGCGGTGATCGAGTACCCGCGGCAGTTCTCGTCGCGCGAGGTGATGCCGGTCCGGTTCCGTGTCCCCCTCGCGGAGCTGACCTGGCTGCCGGCCGACGGCGCGCTCGAGGCGCGCGTGCTGTTCGAGGGCCTGCTCGAGCGCGACCGCCGGGGGCGCTCGGACATCGTCTGTCGCGCGGGGCTCGACCGGGCCGGCGCGCTGACACTGCGGCGTCCGGCGCGCAGCGCTCCGGTGCGCGGGGGTCTCGTGTTCGAGGTGTTCTGCGGCTTCGAGCGCGACGGCCTGTACACCGCCCGCGGCGTGCTCACCGACCTGTTCGACGAGCGCTCGGGCGGTGCCCGGGCGACGGCGTTCGTGCGGCATCCGGACGCGACGCGCTGGCGCGCCGACGAGCCGCGGCTGCTCGCGGCGAGCGGCCGTGACTACCTGTGGCGCAGCGGATGGGATGCCGCGCGCCTCGACGCCGGGCGCCGCGCGTTCTTCCCGGTTGCGCCGGGAGCACCGGTCCGCGCCGAGGACCGGTTGCGGTTCGAGGCGGTCGTCTGCGGCCCCGGCACGACCGGCGGGGAGCCGGTCCCGCGGATCGCCCTGCGACGAAAGACTGGCGACGGCGGCTCCTCGGCGTATCAGGGGTTCCCGGCGGACCCGCAGCTCCTCGGGCAGGCGCGCGCGGGTCGGCCGTTCTGCGCACCGCTGGGGGCCGAGGTGGACGAGTTCAGCATCGAGCCGGGCGCCTACGAGTTCGTCGTCGTCGTCGCGGACGAGATCCTCGCGCGCCGCGCGTTCGTGGTGCGGTAGGAA
>RFIB01000203.1 GCA_003695625.1 Acidobacteriota bacterium
GCGGGGGGGCCGGCCGGGCCGCGGGCTTCGGCGCGGCGGCAGCGGGCTCGCGCGGCGCCGCGGGCCGGGCAGCCGGAGCTTCGGGCGGTGCGGGCTCCGGCTCCTGTGCGGCGGCCTCGCCGAGCGCCTGCTCCTGACGCTCGATCTCGGCGAGCTGCTGCTGCAGCTCGGCCTTCTTCGCCTCGAGCTGCTCGGCCGTCGCCGGCTCGCCCGAGGTCTGCTCGTCCGTGGGCTGGGTCTGCTGGACCTGGCACGCCGCGAGCCCGAGCACCAGCGGAAGCGCGACCAGCGTCGCGATGCGAACGGTCATCGACCTGTCCTCCCTGGATCGACCGCTCCGGCGGCCAGGGACCGACCCCGGGCAGGCCGGCCGCCGCCGGCGCGGAGGACGACCATCATGCCCCGGACGGGGCGGGCGCGACAGGGCTTGCGGAAAGGCCGCGTGGCGCGGGCCGGACCGGCCCGCGATCAGACGCGTCACCCGCCGCCCGGCGGGCAACTCCCGGCGGATCCGGCGCCGGACCCCGAGCCGCCCCCCGCGGCGAAGGTCGACCAGACCTGCTCGAGACGCGTCCCCCCGCACTGCGGGCAGACGAGCCCTTCGGGGCCCTGGCCGACCCGACGCAGGGCCTCGAACACGTGCCCGCACTCCTCGCACCGGAACTCGTAGATCGGCATGGTCGTTTCCTCGGCAACCGGGGATGCGCGCTCCCGGCGCGGGGTTACACCGGCCGCCGCGTCGCCGCTGAGCCGTGCGGGGCGCCGGGTGCGGCGGGCAGTCGTCCGCCGGTCCGGCAACGGCGGCCCGTCGGCCCGCCCGCCCTTCGGCGGCCGGACATGGCAGCGAGGTAAATCGCCCCGCGTTTTCCGGAGGCCTCGGTCCTCGAGGGGATAGGGCGATGAAGAAGAGCGCGAGGTATTCGTCGGAGGTCCGGGATCGGCCGCTGCTGCTGCTGTCCCTCTCATTCGTACGTCAGGGGTCAGGTCGGTCACAAGGTTCAGGCTACTCCCCCCGGCCTGGAGGCACGGATTCCCATCAGGCAGTCCACGCATCGGGGCCGGAGCCGGAGCGCGACCGCGCGCACGCCGGGTGTCATCGAAAAGGCGGTACGGTTCGCACTGTCAGCACCGGTGTCGTTGCTGACGGATCCGCCCGTCCGGTCCGGGCGCCCTACCGGGCGGTCTTCTCGTCCCGGTTCCGCCCGTGTTCTGCGTCAGTCTCGCCGGAGGCCGCCATCCTCCTGGCCAGCTCCGGCAGATCCGGCGGGGGCGGCGTCCCGCCCGGTCCCGTCAGGTAGTGGTCGAACCAGCGCAGCAGGCGCAGGCCGTAGTCGTAGCGGGCCGCGGCGCGACGGTTGCCGTGGCCCTCGCCAGGGTAGAGCACGAGCCGGACAGGGACCTTGCCGAGGGTCTTGAGGTAGCGGTAGAGCATCCGCGACTGGTTCGTCGGCACGCGCGTGTCGTCGGTGCCGTGGGCGATCAGCAGCGGGGTGCGCGCCTTCTCGACGTGGCGCAGCGGGCTGCGCTGCTCGAAGAACTCCCAGTCCTCCCACGGAAACTTCCGCGAGTGGACCATGTACATCTCGTGCGGGATCTCGGTCGTCCCGTACTTGGAGATGTGATCGGAGATGCCGACGAACATCACGCCGGCGGCGAAGTGCTCGGTCAGCGCCGTCGCGCACCATGCGGTCGCGAACCCGCCGTACGATCCGCCGGTCACGCCGACCTTCTTCTCGTCCACCAGGCCGCGGGCGACCAGATGGCGCACGCCGTCGACCAGGTCGTCGAACTCCGGGCCGGCGTAGTCGGCCTGGTCGAGCTTGGAGAACGCGACGCCGCGGCCGGTGCTGCCGCGGTAGTTGGGATAGAACACCGCGTAGCCGCGCGCCGCGAGCACCTGGCCCGGGTTGGCGTAGCGCGTGATCCAGCCGTTCGACCAGTGCGCCTCGGGGCCGCCGTGGACGACGACGACCAGCGGCACCCGCTTGCCGGCAGGACGCGCGAGCGGGTGGAGCAGCAGTCCCTCGATCTCCAGCCCGTCTCGGGCGGTGTAGCGGACCGGCTCCTGCCGGGCGAGCTCGACCTGGCCCAGCGCCGGGTTCGAGTCGGTCCGGCGCGTCGGCGCGGGGTCCCCGGCGGACCACGTCCAGACCTCGCGCGGGTGGTCCGGTGCGTCGGCGACGAGCACCGCGCGACGGCCGTCGCGGGAGACGGCGACCGAGCGCAGCGCCAGCGCGTCCGGGGCGGAGAGCGTCCGCATCGAGCCGTCGTTCGCGTCGACGGCGACCAGACGCGTGGCCAGCCCCTCGTGGACGACGGCGAGCACGCGGTCGGGCCCGGCGAACGCCAGCGCCACGAAGTCGAACGCCCGCTCGCGGCCGACCCAGAGCGGCTCGCCCTGCGCCGTGCCGGCGATCACCAGCCGGCCTTCGGACGGGTCGTGGGGGTCGGCCGCCGACAGGAACGCCACGCGCGAGCCGTCCGGCGCCCAGGCCAGCGGGCCGAGCTTTCCGGGAGTCTCGAACCGGCGCACGACCCGGCCGGACGCGGCGTCGACGAGGTGGATCCGGCGCCGCATGTAGCGGTCGTCGATCGACGGGCTCGGGGCCAGCGCGACGGCGAGCAGGTCCCCGCGCGGACTCCAGCTCAGCATCGACGCCGAACCGTCGAGTTCGAGCACGGTCGGCTCCGCGTCGGCCCCGGACTCGAGCGCCGCGACATGCACGCGCACGAAGCGCGGCTGTTCCTCGACGATCTCCGCCGAAAAGCCCTTCTTCTCGAGCTTCTCGCGCAGTCCGGGCAGCGGCTCCTTCGCGAGATACGCGACGCGCCGGCCGTCGGGGGACAGCGCGTACTCGAGGATGTCCCCGTCGTGCGTGCGCAGGCGCCGTGCCTCGCCGCCGTCGACCGGGATCGACCACAGCGCCTTGTGCTCGTCGTCACCGCGCCTGGCGAGGAACGTGATCGCGTCGCCGGCCGGCGTGAACGCGACCGCCGAGAC
>RFIB01000204.1 GCA_003695625.1 Acidobacteriota bacterium
CACGCCCCGCGCGCCCCGCGGGCGAGCAGTACCGCGATGAGCGCCATCGCCGCATCACCGGCCGCCGACAGCGCAACGCTCCACGGCAGCTCGTCGAGCAGCAGGTTCCCGATCAGGAACGCCGTCGCAATCGCCTTGATCGTCACCAGCAGGGCCACGGTACGGTGACGCACATACTCGGCGACGTAGACCACCGCGACGACGAGGTGGAACACCCCCACCTGCCTCGCGAAGAACGGCGGCTCCGCGCCGGGGAAGCCGCCGAGGCGCACGGCCTGCTGGGTGAAGAACAGCAGCGCGACCGCGATCGCGAGACTGTGGGCGGCGACAAGCGCGACAAAGACCGTGAGCAGCCGCTGCGGCGGAGGTGCGGACACGACGCTCACGGTCCCGCCGCCTCGATGCCCCGGTCGAGCCACCACAGATCCGGCGACAGCCGGCCGGGATGGCGCCGCACCGCGATCCCCCAGCGGCGCAGCCGCGCGCAGACTGCCTTGCACGCCTCCGGGAGCGCCGCACGCACCGCTTCCGACAGATCGACACCGGTGCTGACGTCGGCAGGCTCGATACCGACGAGGACCAGCTCGCGCGGCGCGCGCCCGGCGAACCGGAGCGTCGCCAGCGCGTCCGCGAGTCCCGGGTCGTGCGGCCCGACCCGCGGACCGGCACCGCTCGCGAGCAGCTCGCGCTGCTCGATCACCCGTACCGCACCGGGCGTGGCGCCCGCGCGGACCGCGTCGACAAGGACGACGCGGTCCGCACCTGCGAGGTGCGGAACAAGGTCGAGGCCCGGCGTGCCGAGATCCTCGATGACGATCCCCGGTTCGAACTCGTGGCGCGCCACGAGCGTCCGCACGACCGCCGGGCCGACCCCGTCGTCACCGGCCAGGACGTTGCCGATCCCGAGCACGGCGACCCGCCGGCCCGCACCTGCCGGTCTCACGTCCCCCACCAGCCGTCCCCCTTCTCGCCCCTCAGAGCACGCGCACCGTGGCGCGCCGGCGCCCCGTCGCGTCGTGGGTGTGAATCGCGCACGCCAGGCAGGGATCGAACGAATGGATCGTCCGCAGCACCTCGAGCGGCCGCTCGGGATCGGCGATCGGGTTGCCGACGAGAGAGGCCTCGTACGGTCCCGGGCGGTCGTCCGCGTCGCGCGGTCCGGCGTTCCAGGTTGACGGCACGACCGCCTGGTAGTTGGCAATCCTGCCGTCACGGATCACGATCCAGTGCGAGAGCGTACCGCGCGGCGCCTCGTGGAAGCCGAAGCCGCGCTGTTCGCCGGGAGGAAACTCCGGCCGGTTGTAGATCGCCACGTCGCCCGACGCGATGTTGCGGACCAGCAGGTCCCAGTGCGCAAGGGCCGTCTCGGCCCCGATGCAGGCGCGAACTGCACGCGCGACATGCCGGCCGAGGGTCGAGTGCAGCACCTCGAGACCCAGCTTCGTGCCGGCGACCGCCTGCGCGAGTTCCATCGCGCGGCCGACCCAGCGGCGGGTCGGCTCGTGGCCGGTCGCATATCCGACGAGCACCTGTGCCAGCGGACCGACCTGCATCGGGCGGTCGCCGAACCGCGGCGCCTTGACCCACGAGTACCGGTCCTCCGGGTCGTAGTCGGTGTAGCGCGGGACGGTCTCCTCCTCCCACGGGTGCCGTGTCCAGTTCCCGTCGTACCAGCTGTGCGCGATGCACTCGGCCACGTTCTTGCGGAAGTACTCGTCATCGAACGACTTGATCTCGCGGACGGTGCCCAGATCTCCGTCGACGATCGTCCCGCCCGGCAGGTCGAACTCGGCGCCGCGGGCGTCCCGCGGCAGGTCGGGCACCGCCAGGTAGTTCGTCACGCCGGCACCGTAGCCGAACCACTCCGGATACATCGCGCCGATCGCGCAGACGTCGGGCAGATACACCTTCTCGACGAAGTCGCGGACCTCCTCGAGCAGGCTCCGGATCCGGTACAGCTTCTCCATGTTGAGCGTGGCCTGGTTGTCGAGGTTGATCGCGTTGGCCACGCCGCCGACAGCGAGGTTCTGGATGTTCGGCGTCTTGCTGCCGAGCACCGCGACAACCTGGTTGGCCTTGCGCTGGTAGTCGAGGGCGTCGAGGTAGTGTGCGACGGCGAGCAGGTTGACCTCGGGCGGCAGCTTCATCGCCGGGTGGCCCCAGTAGCCGTTGGCGAAGATGCCGAGCTGACCGGCCTCGACGAAGCCGCGCAGCCGCTCCTGGACCGCCGCCAGCTTGCGCCAGCCGTTGCCGGGCCAGTCGGACAGTCCCTCGGCGATCGACGCCGCCCGTCGCGGGCTGGCCTTGAGTGCCGACGTCACGTCGACCCAGTCGAGTGCTGACAGGTGATAGAAGTGCACGATGTGGTCATGCAGCATGTGCGCCATGATCAGCAGGTTGCGGATCAACTGGGCGTTGAGCGGCACCTCGAGACCGAGAGCGTTCTCGACCGCGCGGACCGAGGTGATCGCGTGCACCGTCGTGCACACGCCGCAGATCCGCTGGGTGAACAGCCACGCCTCCCGCGGGTCACGACCTTCGAGAATCAGCTCGATGCCGCGCCACATCTGCCCCGACGACCAGGCCCTGGTCACCCGGCCGCCGTCGACCTCCACGTCGATGCGCAGGTGTCCCTCGATGCGCGTCACCGGATCGACGACAATGCGTTGACTCATGCCGTGACCTCCACTCTCCCGCTCCTGGCGGACGGGCCGCCGAGGATCGGGAATCGCTTGACGATGGCGACGTACAGCGCGACTTCGACCGCGACGAAGCCGAGCGTGATCAGGATTTCCGGTGCCGCCGGGAAGTAGGACCAGCCCGGGCCCGGATCGAAGGCGAGCAGATAGGTATCGAAGCGGTACAGCGCTCCGGCCAGCGCGAGGATGCACGACCATCCGAACAGCGCCCCGAGGTGCCGGCGTACCGTTGCGCGCAGGAACATCAGCGCCGGCAGGACGAACAGGATCGTCTCGAGCCAGAACAGCAACGAGTACCGACCGGCAGCGAACAGCGCGCCGAGCTGGCCGCGCACCGCGAGGTCGCCGAACCGGAACACGAGGAACAGGGCCACCGTGATCGAGGCGGCGCGCGAGAGCCGGCCGAGCATCGGGGTCTCCGGTCTGCGGCCGAACGCCAGCACCGCGAGGGAGCTCTCGACGACGACCATCGCGAAACCCATCCCGATGCACGAGACCAGGAACAGGCCCGGCAGGAAGGTCGTCTGCCACAGCGGATGGAGTTTCGGCCCGGCGAGGACCATCACCGTGCCGAGCGACGACTGGTGCATCGTCGGCAGCAGGATGCCCAGCGCGATGATGAACGGCATCGCCCGGTTCAGCCCACGGGTCGCGGCACGGGCGAATCGGGTGAATCCCGTCTCGCCTCCCGCGGCCCAGCGCCTGAGAAACACCGGCGCGAGCTCGATCCACAGCACGATGACGTACGCCATCACGCACAGCGCGACCTCGAGCAGTGCCGAGTTGAGGTTCCACAGGTCCGGTCGCAGCGGGATCCTGTGGATGAACCACGGGCGCCCGACGTCGACCGCGATCGCCACGCCGGCGATCGAGTAGCCGAGGGCCGACGTCAGCAGCGCCGGCCGGACGAGCGGATGGTACTCGCCCCGGCTCAGCGCGTAGACGAGCAGCGCCATCGCGTAGCCGCCGCAGGCCAGCGCCGTGCCGGTCACCACGTCGAAGGCGATCCAGATCCCCCACGGGTAGCCGTCGTTCAGCCCGGTCACCGCGCCGAGTCCGGCGGCGAAGCGCCACGCGATCAGCAGCAGCGCGATGCCGGCCATGCCGAGCAGCACCCGGTAGCCGCGGGTCAGCAGGGGTCCCCCGAGAGGCTGCGCCACGTGGGTCATGCGTCGTCCTCCTCGTCGGTGTTGCCGATCCGCTTGCGGTTGCGCAGGACGACGGCGCCGAGCACGACGTACAGCGCCGCGGGTGCCACGAAGCCCTGGTACAGGCCGTGCTGCACCGCGCGCGCACGGACGGACGGCGCCTGGTCGCCGAGGTCGGGCAGGCCCAGCTTCTCGAACGCAATGTGCGAGACGTAGAGCACCTGCGTCCCGCCACCGTCCGTCTCGCCGTAGACCTTCGGCACGTAGCGTCCGGGCTCGGAATCGATGCGGCGCTTCGCCTCGGCGA
The DNA here is from genome assembly GCA_003695625.1 of Acidobacteriota bacterium. Lineage (GTDB taxonomy): Bacteria > Acidobacteriota > Polarisedimenticolia > J045 > J045 > J065. The sequence continues at coordinate 4,155 of RFIB01000204.1, forward strand.
GCAGCTCGTCGCGCTTGCCGAAGATCACCGCCTCGCGCGGACAGACACGCACGCAGGCCGGTTTCTCGCCGCGGGCCAGCAGGTGACGACACAGCTCGCACTTGACGATCCGCGGATCGCGCGCGTCCCACTCGAACTTCGGAATGTTGAACGGGCAGGCGACCTGGCAGTAGCGACACGCGATGCAGCGATCCTTGACCCAGGTGACGATCCCGAACTCGCGCTTCTGCAGGGCGCCGATCATGCACGCGCCGGCACACGAAGGATCGACGCAGTGCATGCACTGCTCCTTCATGTACGACTCGCGCCCCTGATCGTCGCGGTAGAGCTTGATGATGTTCTTGGTTCGCGAGCCGAGCTTCGTCGGCGCGTCGTACAGGCCGTCGCCCCACTCCCGGGTCTCCGGCGGGAGCTCGTTGGCCTCGTGGCAGGCGACCACGCAGGTCTTGCAGCCGATGCACTTCGTCGTGTCGTAGAGCAGTCCGACCGCGTCCGGCGGCGGCGCCGGCGCTTCGTCGCCGCGGACGGCACCGGTCGTGGTGGCCGCGGCACCGCCCGCCGCGATCAGCCGCAGCGCGGTTCTGCGATCGACGCTCATGGTTCCTCCCCGCCGTCCTTCGCCCGGGTCGGCTCGGCGGGCGTCGAGCGCTCGGCGTCCGAAAGACGGCGCGCGGCCATCGCCCCCGCTCCGGCCGCCGCACCGAGGACCAGGCCGGCGACACCGGCGCCGATCGCGGTGGCCCCGCCGCCGCCCGCCTCGATCGGCGGATAGAAGTCGGGCGGCGTGGGTCTGTCGATCGGCACGGTGTCGTGCATCGGCACCCGGAACGCGATCCGCTGCTCGGTGCAGCCGACGCACGGGTGGCCGATCCCGATCGGCCACGCCCCCGGCTCCTCGCCGAAGTGCTGCGTCGAGCAGTTCGCGCGTGTCTGTGGCCCCTTGCAGCCTGTCCGGTACAGACACCAGCCCTGTCGATGCCCCTCGTCTCCGAACTCGAGCACGAAGCGCCCCGCGTCGAAGTGGGCGCGGCGGGGGCAGTGCTCGTGGATGGTGCGTCCGTAGGCGAATAACGGGCGCCCCTGCTCGTCGAGCGCGGGAAGGGATCCGAGCGCGACGTACTGGAGCACCGTGCCGAGGAAGTTGTACGGGTTCGCAGGGCAGCCCGGAATCGTGACCACCGTCCTGCCTTCGAGGACCTGCGGCGCCCCCCTGGCGCCGGTGGGGTTCGGGTCCGCCGACGGGATCCCTCCCCACGACGCACACGAGCCGATCGCGACGATCGCCCCGGCGCGCGCCGCGACCTCGTCGACGATCTCCAGCGCCGTCCGGTCGGCGATCTTGCAGAACACGCCGCCTTCACGGGTCGGGATGGCGCCCTCGATGACGCAGACGTACTTCCCGTCATTGGCGTCCATCGCCTGGTGCAGCGCGTCCTCCGCCTGCACCCCGGCGGCGGCAAGCAGCGTCTCGTGGTAATCGAGCGAGACCAGGTCGAGGATCAGCCGCGCCAGCGATGGATGCGACGTCCGCAGCAGCGACTCCGAGCAGCCGGTGCACTCCTGGAAATGCAGCCAGATCACAGAGGGCTTCAGCCCCTTCTCCGCAGCCCGGGCCATGCGCACGCCGGCACTCGCCGGCAGGCCCACGGCAGCGGCGGCCATCGTGCAGACCTTCAGGAAGTCACGCCGCTCGACCCCGCCCGTCATCCGGGCGCCGTCCGCTCCGCCTCCGCGCATTGCTCGCATGCCGACCTCCTCGCGCCGGCGTGCCCGGACCGCGAGAGCTTTGTTCGTCAGTGGGAACCGCGGACCGACGAGCCGGCGGGAGTCTTTTGAACGACATCGGCGGCGTTTATCAACCGGGAAGCGCTGATAAATGAGTTTTGCGAACTGAAAGATGAACGCAATTTGACGAAATGTTAATGCTGCGACAGATACACAGAAAATAAGAGCGTTAGTCACTCACTTGCATGATCACCGGGTTCCTCTGGCGTCTCCCGGGATTCCCTGGCCTTCTCGCGGCTCGGGATCGGCCGCACGTCGGGCAGCGGCTCGGGCGGACTTCCGAGCCATGCAAGATACTCGCGACGCCGGCGCGGATCCGCGCCGGCCAGCCGCGCGTACCACCGGCGCCGCAGGCGCGCCTTGTCGGCTTCGCGGAGCGGTTGACGCAATCCCGCTTCGCGCAGCCGTCTGTCGGTGACCCACAGCGAGATGGCCGCGGCAACCGACACGTTGAGGTACGACGCGAAGCCGACCGTCGGGAGATAGAACAGCCCGTCGGCCTGCTCGCGCGCGACGCGCGTGACACCGAGCTGCTCGCTGCCGAACAGCAGCGCGACCGGGCCTTCGAGGGGGACCTCCTCGAGCGGGATCGCACCGGGACCGAAGTCCGCGGCAAGCACGCGATAGCCGCGGGAGCGGAGGGCGTCGATGGTCTCGCGCGAATCGCGGTGGTGGTGCAGGTCGAGAAACTGCTCGCACGACGTGCTGACCGAGCGGTTGAGCCTGACCCGACCGGCGGACTGCACGAAGTGGATCTCCTGCAGACCGAGCGCCTCGGCCGTGCGCACCACGGCCGACGCGTTGCGCGGGCTGGCGAGTTCCTCGAGCACGGGGACGAGCGAGCGCGTGCGGTGCGCAAGCGCGCGCTCGGCGCTGCGCAGGCGGGCGGGTGGCTCGTCGAGCCTCGCCGGCGCCGGCGGGTCCGCGGCCGGGCCGTCGACCGGTTCGTCCGACGCGTCGTGGGGCGCGAGCGTGCCGTCGGGCGGGCCGTCGTCGCGGCGGACGTCGTCGCGGCGCGCGGTCTCGACCAGCTCGGCGAGAAACGGCATGTCCTGCGCGAGCCGGACGATCTCGCGACGAAGCGCCTCGCGCTGGTGAGCGGGCCAGCGCGCATACGCCTCGCGGTCCGCGAGCGCGCGCCGGCAGTCCTCGAGCTGCGCGGCGGCGATGCGCATCGCCTCCTCGAGTTCGTCGACCATGGCGCGCCAGCGCCGCCAGCGTCCAGAGCGCATCGTGCCTCCCCCGTGATTGTAGCGGCGCCTCCGGGGGCGCCGATGGGTGGAGTGCGCGCGAGCCGGTCCGCGCGGCGGCGGAAGGTGGGGGAGTTGTGGTTGGGGGGATCGGCGGCCCAAGGGCCGCCGCTACGGGGCGCCGCTACAGCATCAATGGAAGTCGCGGCTGACGGGACGCGGAAGGTGACGGTCAAGCTTCGGGATCCAGAAGCGCTCGGCGATCACGTGGCAGACGTCCTGCTCCGATTCGAGCTTGCCGGTGACACCGAGGAAGGCGTGCGTCCTGACCAGGCGCGCGTAACGCTCCCAGGTGCGCGCCCAGACGATCACGTTCACGAAGCCGGTCTCGTCCTCCATCGTCAGGAAGGTCACGCCGCGGGCGGTGCCCGGCCGCTGGCGGCAGATCACCGCCCCGGCGTAGCGCACGCGCCGGCCCGGCGGCATCGCGCGCACCGTGGCCGCGTCGGGCAGGCCGGCGGCGCTGAGCGCCTCGCGCAGCGTCTCGACCGGATGCGCGCGGGTGCTGTGCCCGGTCGTCTCGTAGTCCCAGCGGACGGTCTCGACCATGTCGAGCGGATCGAAGCGCGGCGGCGGTGCGGCGTCCTCGAGCGGCAGCGGATGCGCCGCGCGGGCGACCAGCGCGGGGGCCGCCCACAGCGCCTCGCGGCGACTCGCCCCGAGGCCGTCGAACGCGCCGGCCTCGGCAAGCCGCTCGACCATCGGTCGCGGCAGCCCGGTGCGGCGCACGAAGTCGTGCTGGTCGACGAACGGCCGCTCGCGGCGCGCGCGCTCGATGCGCGGCCAGAGCGCCTCGCGGAACCCCTTGACGTAGCGGAAGCCGATGCGCAGCGCGTTCCGGTGATCGTCGGTGCGCCAGCCGTCGGGGATCCCCTCGGGCCAGGCGTCGAGCCGCTCGAGCGTGCAGTCCCACGCACTGGCGTTGACGTCGACGGGACGCACGACGACGCCGTGGCGCTTGGCGTCCTCGATCACCGTCGCCGGCGAGTAGAACCCCATCGGCTGCGCGTTGAGCAGCGCACAGGCGAAGATCGCCGGGTAGTGCCGCTTGAGCCACGCCGTCGCCCACGCGATCAGCGCGAAGCTCGCCGCGTGGCTTTCGGGAAAGCCGTACTCGCCGAAGCCGCGGATCTGCTCGAACACGCGCTCGGCGAACTCGCGCTCGATCCCCTTGGCGACCATCCGGCCGATCAGCCGCTCGCGGTGCTGCTCGATCCGGCCGGTACGGCGCCACGCGGCCATGTCGCGCCGGAGCTGGTCGGCCTCGCCGGGCGTGTAGTCCGCGGCGATCACCGCGAGCTTCATCACCTGCTCCTGGAACAGCGGCACGCCGCAGGTCTTCTCGAGCACCGGCCGCAGGCTCTCGTGCGGGTAGACCACCGGCTCCTCGCCGCGCCGGCGCCGCAGGTAGGGGTGGACCATCCCGCCCGAGATCGGCCCCGGACGCACGATGCTGATCTCGATCACCAGGTCGTAGAACCTTTCGGGCCGCAGCCGCGGGAGCATCGCCATCTGGGCGCGCGATTCGATCTGGAACACCCCGACGGTGTCGGCGCGGCGGATCATCTCGAATGTCGGTTCGTCGTCGGCCGGGATCGTCGCCATCGTCAGCCGGCGGCCGTGGGCCTGCCCGATCATCCGCAGGCAGGCGTCGATGTGCGTCAGCGCGCCGAGCCCGAGCAGGTCGACCTTGAACAGCCCGAGCGCCTCGATGTCGTCCTTGTCCCACTGGACGACGGTGCGCCCTTCCATCGTCGCGTTCTCGATCGGCACCAGCGTGGAGACCGGATCGTGCCCGAGCAGGAAGCCGCCGGGATGGATCGAAAGGTGGCGCGGGAAGTCGAGCAGTTCGTTCGACAGCTCGAGCAGGTGCACGCAGGCGGGCCGCTCGGGGTCGAGCCCGGCCTGCTCGAGGTGCGCGGCGGTGACATCGCCGTGGTGCGGCAGCGCCCGGGCCAGCCGGTCGATCGCCGTCGTCGGCAGGCCGAGCGCGCGGCCGACGTCGCGCACCGCCGAGCGTGGGCGGTAGCGCACGACGTTGGCGACCATCGCCGCGTGGTCGCGGCCGTACTTGTCGTAGACGTGGCGGATGACCTCCTCGCGGCGCTGGTGCGCGATGTCGAGATCGATGTCCGGCGGCTCGGCGCGCTCGCGCGAGAGGAACCGCTCGAACAGCAGGTTCATCCGCACCGGGTCGATCGCGGTGATCCCCAGCGCGTAGCACACCGCCGAGTTGGCCGCCGAGCCGCGCCCCTGGCACAGGATGCCGCGCTCGCGGCAGAAGCGGACGATCTCCCACATCGTCAGGAAGTAGCCCGGGTAGTCGAGTTCCTCGATCAGCGCGAGTTCGCGCTCGAGCTGGGCGCGGACGTTCGCCGGCACGTCGTCGCCCCAGCGCTCGGCCGCCCCGGCGCGCACCAGCTCGCGCAGATGCTGCATCGTGCTCCGCCCGTCGGGCAGCCGCTCGGACGGGTAGCGGTAGCGGATCTCGTCGAAGCGGAACGTGCAGCGCTCGGCGATCTCGCGGGTGCGCGCGACGGCGGCCGGATCGTCGGCGAACAGCGTCGCGAACGCGTGCGGACTGTGCAGCGCGTGCTCGGCGTTGGCGCGGATCCGGCGGCCGGCGGTCTGCAGCGTCACGCCGTGGCGCACGCAGGTCATCACGTCGTGCAGCGCGCGGCGGGCGCGGGAATGGTAGAGCACCTCGTGGGCGGCGACGACGGGCAGGCGCCAGCGGCGGGCACGCTCGCGCAGCCGCGCCTCGCGCTCCGGCTCCTCGGCGAGGCGGTGGCGCGCGACCATCGCGTACAGCCGGTCGCCGAACGCGTCGCGCAGCAGGTCGGCCGTCGCGCGCGGCTCGACCGGCGCGCACAGCGCGGCGCGCGCACCGCCCCACAGGGCGAGCAGGCCGGACGCGTGCCCGGCGACCTCCTGCCAGCTCACGCGGCTCTCCCCCTTGGGGCAGCGCAGCCGGCCGGCCGTGACGAGCCGGCACAGGTTGCCGTAGCCGGCGCGGTCCTGCGCGAGCAGGACGATCGTCGAGCCGTCGTCGACCGTCACCTCGGAGCCGACGATCAGGTGCACGCCGGCCTGGCGCGCCTGCAGGTGCGCGCGCACCGCGCCGTAGACGCCGTCGCGGTCGGTCAGCGCCAGCGCCGGCAGTCCGAGCCGCGCGCACTCGTCGACCAGTTCCTCGGGATGCGACGCCCCTTCGAGGAACGAGCCGTTGGACTTGCACCACACCGGGACGTAGGTGGTCATCGTCCAGGGACCGAAGGGACGTGGGTAGCGGCCGGGCTCGCCCGGCCGATTCTCCAACCGCAACGATTCCATCTTCGGGAATGGAGGCGTCGCGGTTGATGGCCGGGAGGGCGATCGCCTGCGGCGATCGGCCTCCCGTACGATGGCCGGAAGGGCGATTCGATGCGCGAATCGGCCTCCCCTACGG
>RFIB01000205.1 GCA_003695625.1 Acidobacteriota bacterium
CGGCGAGTCGCTCCGCTGGCTGCTCGCCCGGGGCTGGGCGCGGCGCGAGGGCCCGGAACTGGTGCTCGGTGAGGCCTGGCCGCGGGACGGGGAGCCCGAGGTCGGTCCGGACGAGCGGCTCGTCGCCGCGCTGCCCGACGAGGGCGGTCGTTCGCGCGAGGAACTGCTCTCCGCCGGCGTGCCGGTCGACGAGGGGCTCGCCGCGCTGGCCGGCCGCTCGGGCGTCGTCGAGACGAAGGTCCGCCGCCGGCGCCGGGTCGCCGTGACCGAGGCGGGACGGGCAGCGGTCGCCGGCGGGCTCGACGCCCGTCCCGAGGTGACCGAGCTGACCACCGACCTGCTGGTCTCGGGCCGCTGGCGCGACGTGACGTTCCGGCCCTACGACGTGACCCTGCCCGGGCCGCGGATCGCGGTCGGCAAGGAGCACCCGTTCCGTCAGATCCTCGAGCGCACCCGCACCGTGTTCCTCGAGATGGGTTTCGAGGAGACGGCGAGCCCCTGGGTCGAGTCTGGCTTCTGGGACTTCGACGCGCTGTTCCAGCCGCAGGACCACCCGGCCCGCGACATGCAGGACACGTTCTACGTCGCCCGCCCGGCCGAGGCGCGGCTGCCGGACGACGGCCTCGTCGAGGCGGTCGCCGCCACGCACGAGACGGGCGGGGCGACCGGTTCGATCGGCTGGCGCACGCGCTGGGACCGCGGGCTCGCCCGCCGCTGCGTGCTGCGCACGCACACGACGGCCTCGACGATCCGCGCGCTCGCGGCGGATCCGTCGGCGCCGCGCAAGGTGTTCTGCGTGGGGCCCGTGTTCCGGCGCGAGACGATCGACTACAAGCACCTGCCGGTGTTCCACCAGGTCGACGGGATCGTCATCGACGAGGACGCGTCCTTCGCCGCCCTGCTCGGGCTGCTCGGGACCTTCTACCGCAAGATGGGCTTCGAGCGGATCCAGTTCCGGCCGGCGTTCTTCCCGTACACCGAGCCGTCGGTCGAGGTGTTCGTCTGGATGGAGTCGCGGTCCGACTGGGTCGAGATGGGAGGCGCCGGCGTGTTCCGGCCCGAGGTCACCGAACCGCTCGGCTGCCGTCATCCGGTGCTCGCCTGGGGGCTCGGTCTCGAGCGCCTCGCGATGTTCCGGCTCGGTCTCGACGACATCCGCGAGATCTACCTGTCCCACGTCGACTGGCTCGAGGAGACGCCGCTATGCCGGTCGTAGGCCTTTCCCTCGACGAACTGTTCGGCCGGCTGGGCCGCGAGCTGCCGGCCGACGAGCTCGAGCACGAGCTGCACCGGTTCGGATGCTCGGTGGAGGGCTGGGCCGAGGTGGTGCGCTGGCGGTGCCCGGGGTGCGGCGCCGTGCTCGAGGCGGCCGAGCAGGAGGGCCGGCCGGTGCTGTGCGACGTGTGCGGCCTCGACCTGCGGGCGCTGCCCGAGGAGCCGGAGATCGTCGGCCGGGAGCGGGTGTTGCGCATGGAGCTGCTCGCGGTGCGGCCCGACCTGTTCGACGCCGCCGGTCTCGCCCGCGCGCTGCGCGGGTTTCTCGGCTGGGAGAGCGGGCCTCCGGCCTACCGGATCGGGGACGGCCCGTACCGGATCGCCGTCGATCCCGCGCTCGCCGGGCCCGACGTCGTCCGGCCGCGGATCGCGGCCGCGACGGTGCACGGGCTGACGTTCGACGATCGCTCGCTGCGCTCGCTGATGAAGCTCCAGGAGGGCATCCACTGGGCGCTCGGACGCGATCGCAAGCTGGCCTCGATCGGCGTCTACGACCTGGCGCACGTTGAGGGACGGGAACTCGCCTACCGGGCCACGCTGCTCGATGAACCGCGCTTCGTCCCGCTCGGCTTCGATCCCGGCGCCCCGGACACGGCGCTCACGCCGCGCGAGATCCTCGAGCGCCACCCGAAGGGCCGGGCGTTCGCCCGTCTGCTCGCGGGATGCCGCCGCGCGCCGCTGCTGGTCGACGAGCGGGGCGGCGTGCTCTCGATGCCGCCGATCATCAACAGCGAGGCGACCCGGGTGACCGTCGAGACGCGCGACGTGCTGATCGACGTGACCGGCCTGGCGGACCGGCATGTCGACAAGGCGCTGAACATCGTCGTCTCCAGCCTGCTCGAGGTGTGCCCCGACGCGGAGGCGCGGCGGGTCACCGTGGCCTATGCCGACGGCGACCGGCTGACGCCGGACTTCTCGCCGCAGCGGGTCGTCCTCGACGCGCCGGCCGCGGCGCGGCTGGTCGGCGTCGACTGGTCGCCGGACCGGCTCGCCGCCCTGCTCGGCAGGATGCGGCACGGCGCCGTCGTCCGCGGCGAGCAGGTGCTCGTCGACGTGCCGGCGTGGCGTGCCGACGTGCTGCATCCGCGCGACCTGGTCGAGGACGCGGCGATCGCGCACGGCTACGACCGGATCGCTCCCGCGGAGCTGGCGCGGGCCACCTACGGCCAGCGCCATCCGCGCGAGGAGCTGCTGGCCAGGGCGCGGCGCGCCCTCGTCGGGCAGGGCCTGCTCGAGGTGATGACGCTGGTCCTCTCGAGCGAGGCGGCGACGTTCGGCAAGGCCGGGCTGCCGGACGAGGACGTCCATGTCCGGATCGAGAACCCGATCTCGGTCGACCAGACGATCGTCCGCGTCTCGGTCCTTCCCGGACTGCTCGAGACCCTGGCGATCAATCTCAACCGGCCCTACCCGCAACGGATCTGCGAGGTCGGACTGGTCGGGCGGGTCGAACCCGGCGCGGAGACCGGCGCGGTCGAGCAGGCGCGCGCCGGGCTGGCGCTCGCGGGCGACGGCCTGGGCTACGCGGACGTGCGCGCGGCGTGCGACGCCGTGCTGCGCGATCTCGGAGTCGATCCGGCGACGGTCGAGTTCCGCCCGGTCGAACTTCCGCTGTTCCTTGCGGGCCGCGGCGCCGAGGTCCGGCACGGAGAACAGCGGCTCGGCGTGCTGGGCGAGGTGTCGCCCGAGGTGCTCGAACGCTACCGGGTGATCCACCCGGTCGCGGTCGCCGAGTTCGATCTCGAGGCGATCGACCGGGCCGCGGCGGCGCCGGATCAGCCGTCGATCTCGTAGATCAGCAGCCTGGCTCCGACGGCGCCGATCCTGACGGCGTGATGCCGCGACGCGCGCAGCCCGAGCCGGCGGGTCAGCGCGGGATCTCCCGAGACGACGGCCAGCGTCCAGCCGGGCCGGCGCCGGACGAGCCGGCCGAGCGCGGCCCAGGCGCGCTCGACGTCGGTCGCCGCAAGCCGGCGGCCCCACGGCGGATTGGTCAGCACGAGCCCGCGCTCGTCGTCCGGCAGCGCGAGCGTCTCGACCGGAGTGCGCTCGACCCGGGCGCGGCCGGCGAGGCCGAGCCGCGCGAGAGTCGCCCGCGCCTCGCGGACCGCGTCCGGATCGTCGTCGGCGCCGAGCCCCCGGACCTGCGCCAGGCCGGCGGGCTCCGGGCCCTCGGTCCCGAGAGCCGCCAGGTCGAGCCCGGCGAACGGGCCGAGGCGCGCGAGCGGCAGGGCCCGCGGATCGCGCCCGGCGGGAACGCCGGCGGCGAGCGCGACCGCCTCCGCCAGCAGCGTCCCGGTGCCGCAGAACGGATCGACGACGAGCCGTCGCCCCGCGAGATCCGCGAGCAGGGCGAGCCCCGCGGCGACATCCTCGCGCAGCGGCGCGCGGCCCCTCCTGCCGGTCCCCCGGCGATGCAGGCTCCCGCCGCCGAGATCGATGCCGACCCGGACGTCGCCGGGCGCGACCTGCGCGTCGACCAGCAGCTCGGGGGCCCGGGGCCGGACCTCGGGGCGGGCGAGCCCGCGCGCGCGGTACCTTGCGACGACGCCGTCCTTGACGACACGCGCCGCGTGGCCGGAATGCCTGAGCTCCGGGCTGCGCCCGGAGGCGCGCACCGCGAACGCGTGGCGGCCGAGCAGCTTCTCCCAGGGAATCTCCGCGAGCGCCGGCACCAGCTCGCGCGGGCGGTCCGGCAGGCGTTGCGCGAGCTGCCAGACGATCCGGGACGGCGTGCGCGCGCCGAGCACGAGGCGGGCGGCGAGCCGGGGCGGGGCGTCGCAGGCGACGCGGCCCGGCCTGAGGATCCGCGGCGCGCCGCCCCAGGCGCGCACCTCGAGCGCGACGGCCTGCTCGAGGCCGGCGCTCGCGGTCAGGACCAGCGCGAGTCGGTCCGTCGCCGGCTCAGCCGAGGGCCGCGCGGGCCCGCTCGGCGAGTCCCGCGAACGCCTCCGGCTCGCGGACGGCGAGATCGGCAAGCAGCTTGCGGTCGAGTTCGACGCCGGCCCGGCTCAGCCCGTGGATGAACGCGCTGTACGACAGGCCGTGCTGCCGCGCCGCCGCGCCGATGCGGACGATCCACAGGCGGCGGAACTGCCGCTTGCGCTGGCGCCGGTCGCGGTAGGCAAAGCTCAGCGAGCGGTCGACCTGCTCCCGGGCGATCCGGTAGCAGTTGTGCTTGGACAGGTAGTAGCCCTTGGCGCGATCCAGGATCTTCTTGCGCCGCTGGCGTCTCTTGCTGCCCCGTTTGACTCTCGACATCGGTCACTCCTCGGGCGCGGTGGCGCGGCCTCGCCCCGCGCACCCCGGACCGGACGGGCAGCCCCGGCCGCGGGGGATCGGGTGTCGGATCAGAAGGAATACGGCAGCAGCCGCCGGACCCGGCCCAGGTCGCTCTCGGAGACGTAGGTGTCCTCGTCGAGATGGCGGCGCCGCTTGGCGTCCTTCTTGGTCAGGATGTGGCTCTTGTAGGCGTGGCCACGCTTGACCTTGCCGCGGGCGGTCACCTTGAACCGCTTGGCGGCCCCTCGATGGCTCTTGAGCTTGGGCATCTCGATCTCCCGGTGGTCGTCAGAGGTCCAGCGCCCTCCGCGCCACCTTCTCCCGTGCGCGCTCGATGAAGCGCTCGAGCGGCATCGGTCCCTGGTCGCCCTCGTGCCGCAGCCTGAGCGAGACCTCGCCGCGCTCGGCCTCCCGCGGTCCGACGACCAGCATGTAGGGGACCTTCTCCAGCTCGGCGTCGCGGATCTTGGCCCCGACCTTCTCCGAGCGCAAGTCGACCTCCGCCCGCAGGCCCGCCTCGCGCAGGCTCCGGCCGGCCTGCTCGGCGAACTCGCGCACCTTGTCCGAGACCGGCAGGACCCGCGCCTGGACCGGGGCGAGCCAGACCGGGAAGCTCCCGGCGTAGTGCTCGATCAGGATGCCGAAGAAGCGCTCGAACGAGCCGAGGATCGCCCGGTGGACCATGTAGGGGGTCTGCTGGCGGCTCTCGCTGTCGATGTACGAGATGCCGAAGCGGCGCGGCAGGTTGAAGTCGAACTGCACCGTCGAGAGCTGCCATGGCCGGCCGATCGCGTCGTAGACCTTGACGTCGATCTTCGGGCCGTAGAACACCGCCTCGCCCTCGAGGCGCGCGTGCTCGAGACCCCGCCGGGCCATCGCCTCGACCAGCGCGCTCTCGGCCTCGCGCCACTCCTCGTCGGTGCCGGCGTACTTGCCCGGATCGGACGGGTCGCGGACCGACAGCTCGTAGCGCGCCTTCTCGAACCCGAACGTCCGGAACACGGTGTCGATCAGGTCGAGGCAGTCGTCGATCTCGTCGAGCAGCTGGTCGGGCCGGCAGAAGATGTGGGCGTCGTCCTGCGTGAACCCGCGCACGCGGAACAGGCCGTGCAGCGTCCCCGAGCGCTCGTAGCGGTAGACCGTGCCGAACTCGGCCATGCGCAGCGGCAGGTCGCGGTACGACTTGAGCCCGGTGCGGTAGATCTGCACGTGCCCCGGGCAGTTCATCGGCTTGACGACGAACTCCTCGTCGTCGGCCGTCAGCGTGTACATGTTCTCGCGGTAGTAGTCGTAGTGTCCGGACGTGCGGAACAGGGTGTCCCGGGCGATGTGCGGCGTGATCACGAACCGGTAGCCGCGCCGCTCGAGCTCCTCGCGCAGGAACGTCTCGATCTGCTGGCGGATCAGCGCGCCGCGGGGATGCCAGAAGACGAGTCCTCCGCCCGCGGTCTCCTGCAGGGAGAACAGGTCGAGTTCCCGGCCGATCCTGCGGTGGTCGCGGCGCCTGGCCTCCTCGAGCCGCTCGAGATGCTGCTCGAGCTGCTCGCGGGTCGGGAATGCGGTGCCGTAGATCCGCCACAGCATCTCGTTCTTCTCGGAGCCGAGCCAGTACGCCCCGGCGACGCTGAGCAGCTTGAAGGCGCCGAGCCGCTTCGTGTTCGGCACGTGCGGGCCGCGACAGAAGTCGCGGAACTCGCCCTGCTGGTAGTAGGAGACGATCTCGCCGCCCTTCTCGCGCACGAAGTGCACCTTGTACGGCTCGTCCTCCTCCTCGAACAGGCGCAGGGCCTCGTCGCGGGGGACCTCGTGGCGGACGATCGGCAGGCCGCGCTTGATGATCTTGCGCATCCGCGACTCGATCCGGGTCAGGTCCTCCTCGGTGAACGGCGTGTCGCGACGGAAGTCGTAGTAGAAGCCGTCGGCAATCGAGGGACCCTGGGCGATCCTGGTCTCCGGATAGAGTTCCTTGACCGCCTGGGCCATCACGTGGCTCGTGCTGTGGCGGATGATCTCGAGCGCGTCCGGGTCGTCCGGCTGGATCAGCGCGAGGTGGCACGGGCCGGTCAGCGGCCGGTGGAGATCC
>RFIB01000206.1 GCA_003695625.1 Acidobacteriota bacterium
CCCCGCTACGGGCAGGCATCGGGCTCCGCTGCCGGAAGCGCGAAGAGCGACGGTTCGCGCGCGGAGCGCGACCCTGCGGACGCGCTCGCGGCGGGTCGCGCAGCCAGCGATGCCAGCCGCGGCGTGAGCCGCGCGGGCGCCGGCGGGGGTGTGGCCGGTCCGGCGAGCGGGCCGCACAGGCCGGCGGCGGCGGGGCGCTCGGCGCCGGCGCTGTCGCGGCCGTACGAGCCCTCGTCCGCGCCGCGGCGGCCGACCGCGACGAAGTAGACCAGCCGCCCGGCGCCGGCCCCGCCGACGTCGACCAGCGCCTGGCCGTCGTTGCCGATCGAGCAGGTCGCGCGCTGCCAGGCGAGCCCGACGCCGGCCAGCGACGCGCCGGTCTCGCCGACGTACAGCGCGTGGTCGGCGGCGAACGGCGCGATGTCCCAGTGCACGTCGAGCAGCCCCGACGCGTCCTTCGCCACGCGCAGCCCGCCGGTCGGCGACGCCTCGTGGGGCGTCGTCGGCGCGGGCGTGCAGGCGCGCTCGAGTTCGACGCGCCAGGAGGTCAGCGTGCCGGTGTCCTGGGCCGCGGCGTCCGAGACGAACAGACGCCAGGTGCCGAACGACGACTCCCCGACCAGGTCGTCGAGCGAGCCCGGGCCGTCGGGCGTGCGCTCCGTGCCGTACGTCAGGTGGATCCCGTCCGCATCGCCGCCGGCCCGGTTGTGCAGCGTGACCGCGGTCCCGCTCGGCGAGGTGACGCGGACGGTCAGGTCCGCGATCCAGGTGTGGTCGATCTCGACGCGCACGCTGGCGCGCCCGATGGTGAACGTGTCCCACACCTGTGCCGTGGACTCGACGCCGGCCGTGTTCCCGTCGGGAATCGCCAGCGGCGCCTGTCCGACGGCGACCACGGTGCCTGCACCGGGCCGCACCTCAAGCACGACGGCGTTGTCGTCGGCGACGCCGGTCAGCGTGTCGACCGCGCGGACGAGGTAGAACAGCGGACCGCCGGAGGGCACCTCCTCGCCGTCGTGCCAGCTCGTCGCGGTCACGCCCTGGACGACGCGGAGGGCAGGATCGGCACCGAGCGCGGGACTCGTCCCGCGGTAGACGTCGTAGTGCACCGGGTGACCGCACGGCGAACTCGCCGCGTTCCACGAGAGATCCACCCCGCAGGTGCCCGAACCGGCGCTGGCCGCGGACACCAGCCCGTCGAACACCGGCGGTCGCGCACAGCCGCCGCTGGCCGTCGCGGTGGCGGTCGGCGAGCCGGGCGAGGCGCACGCGCCGACCGCCCGCACGCGATAGACGTAGCTCGTCCCACCCGACGCACTCGTGTCGAGCCACGCGCGCTCCGCACCGGCGACCGTGGCGAGCCGCACGAACTCCCCGCCGCCGGTCTCGGCCCGCTCGATGCGGAACCCGCCGGCAGGGTCGGCCCCGCTCCACGACCAGGACAGCGCGACGCGGTTGGGCCCCGCGGGCTCGGCGGTCAGCGCCGGCGGCGCGGCGAGGCACACTGCGTTGCGCACCCACAGCGCGAAGTCCTGGTCGGTCGGGTCCGGCGACGCGGGCACGCCGTCGGCCGGCAGGTCTGCCGCGCGGACCAGCACGTCGATCGGCCCGCTCGTGCCGGCCGGCAGCGCGACGACCTCGAGGTTGTTGTCGGTGTCGGGCGTGCCGCCCGCTGCCGACAGCCCGCCGGAGAACACGTTGCCGAGGTACGTCGTGCCCCCCGCGGTCACCTCCAGGTCGAGATCGTTCTGGCGCGCGGCGCCGGCGAGCGGTCCCGGCGCGTCGGTCCACGCCAGCACGACGCGCACCGGGCGCATCGTGTCGAACGGCTCGAGGCTCACCGCGAACGTCTCGCCGGGCGTTTCCAGCACCGCCGGCTGGTCGAACGCCACGCTCGGCGTGTCGTCGAGCAGCCGCCCCGCGTCGACCAGGCCCCAGCCCTGCGCCTCGTCCGGCACCGGGCCGAGCAGCGGCCCGGTCCCGTTCGACGCCGTCGCCGCGATCCCGCCGGCGAGGTCCCGCGCGGTGGCGACCAGCGCGGCCTTGACCAGCGCCGGACTCGGCGGCGCGCCGGTCTCGCGCACGCGCCGCTCGACGAACAGCGCGGCGGTCCCGGCGACCGCCGGCGTGGCCGCGCTGGTGCCGTTGAAGCTGCGGAACTGTGCCGGGTCGGCCGTCGAGAACGGATCGCCGCAGCCGGCGCCCGTCGCGCCGGCGCTGCGGGCGACGATCCAGCCGTGGGCGATCGCGGCGACGTCGGGCTTGCGCCGGCCGTCGGCGGTCGGCCCGCGCCCCGAGTAGTAGACGATGTCATCGCCCGGCGTGTCCTGGAACGCGGGATCCCACCCGCAGGTGCGGTAGCCCGGCCACCAGTTCTCCGCCGCGGCGACGGTGATCACGTTCTTCGCCGTGCCCGGCGAGCCGACCGTCGACGCGCCCGGCCCCTCGTTGCCCGCCGCGAACACGACGATCATCGGCTGGTCGCCCGGCACGTCGGGACGCGCGTCGCGCACCAGCGCGTCGTAGTCGCGCGCCGCGGCGGTGTACGTGTTGACGGGCGAGCCCCAGCTGTTCGAGCTGACCTGCGCACCGGCCTCGGCGGCGTGGCGCACCAGGTCGGCGTACGGCACGCGCAGGTCCCACGCGCCGGTCGCGTTGAACACCTTCGAGGCGTAGATCCGTGCGCCGGGCGCGACGCCGAGCCCGAAGCGGTAGCCGTGCGGGCTGACCACGCCGGAGCCGGGCGCGCCGTCGGCTCCGAGTCCGGCGACGATGCTCGCGCAGGCGGTGCCGTGGCCGTGCCCGTCGCGCCCGTCGTCCGCGCCGCCGCGGTCGCCGGTCCAGTCGTCGACGGCGACGACCCGCGAGGCGCCCGCGGCATCGACGAGCCCGGCGGGGCCCGCGGCCGGGTCACCGAGGTCGAGCCCCGTGTCGGCGACCTGCACGATCGGTCCGCGCCCGTCGGCCGGATCGAGCCCGCGCGCGGCGAGCCACGCGAGGTAGTCCGTTCCCAGGGCGCCCCATCCCCCGCTCGTGCCGTCGACGCCGGCGCCGGCGTTGTTCAGCGCGCCGACCTCGCCCCACGGGCGCGGCGCGACCCACGGCTCGACGCGGTAGAGCGACGGGTGGAACGCCCACGCCTCGACGAGCTGCGCCGGCAGCTCGACCGCGGCGACGAGCAGCCGGCCGGCCGGCCGCATCGGCTCGAGCAGGCGACCTGCCGCGATCGCCTGCCGCAGCAGCGCCTTGCCGGCGCCGTCGGCGACGACGGCCAGACTGACCGCGACGCGCCCGCGCGCGCCGACCAGCGCCGGTGCGATGCGGTACGCCGGCTCGTACGCGCCGAGCCATGCCACGCGGCGCGCCACCGGGGTCTCGTGCCGGGCCAATGCACGGCGCGCGGCGGCATCGAGCCGCACGACGAGACCGTGCTCGGGGATCGTCTCGAGGATCTCCGCGCCGAGCGCGCGCAGCCCGTCGCGCACCTCGTCGGTCAGCGGGCCGGTCAGCCGCAGCAGCCACAGCCCGCGCTCGTCCTCGCGGTAGCCGCGCCGCACCAGCCAGCGCGGCACGTCGGCCGGCACGCCGGCGCCGGGCTCCGCGCCGAGCACCCGGTCGCGCAGCCGGAGCACCGGGCGGACCAGCCGCGCCCCCGGCGGGGGCGTCGCGGTCTCGACGACGACCAGCCCGCCCGCGCGGTCGACCACCGCCCCCGCCTCGCCGGCCCGCTCGGCCGGGACGAGCCAGCGGCGCGGCGGTTCGGCCGGCGCCGGCTTCCCGGCGGCCGGAACAACGACGGAGACAAACGCGAACAGCAGCGCACCGCGCGCCACGCGACGAACGGACATCGCCCACCCGGCTCCCCCGCCGCGAATCTAGGGCCGACAGCAGGGGGGAGCACGGTCTCTCCCGTCATTCCGCCGCGCGCCGCATGGAATAGAATCTGCGATCGTCACGGAATCCGCGTCAGCCGGGGACGATCGTATGGGCCGGATGCCACGACGGATGCTCGCCGGGTTCCTGTTGCTCGCCGCCGCCTTCGCCGTGCTCTCGGGGTGGTCCTGGGTTCGGCACGCCCCGCCCGGGCC
>RFIB01000207.1 GCA_003695625.1 Acidobacteriota bacterium
AGTACGAGGCGGCCGATCCGGCCGGCCATCCCGCCAGCGAGTCTCCGTAGGGCTTTCCGGCGCGCCCGCCCGGTCCGGTGACGCGGCGCGGAGGACGACAACGTGATCTACATCGGTCAGGCGGCGCTGATGGTCTCGGTGCTCGCCGCGGCGTGGGCCGCCGCCGCAGGTCTGCTCGGGGCGCGGTCGCGCTCCGGACCGCTGGCGCGCAGTGCGGGGCGGGCCCTGGTGGCGACGACGGTCCTGTCGGGGATCGCCCTGGCGGCGCTCGCGTGGGCGCTGTGGACCGACGACTTCACGGTGCGCTACGTCGCGGAGTACTCGTCGCGCGCGCAGGGTGCCGCCTACAAGCTCGGCGCGGTCTGGGGCGGGCAGGCCGGATCGCTGCTCGTCTGGCTGTTCATGATCGGGGCGATGGCCGTGGTTCTCGTCGCCACGTCGGGCCGCTTTCCGCTCGTCCTCCGGTCGTGGGCGTACGGGTTCACGGGGCTGACCGCGGCGTTCTTCGCCCTGGTGACGACGCTGGCCGCGAACCCGTTCGTCCGGCTCGGTCCGGGGGAGGTGCCGCCAGACGGACTCGGGCTCAACCCGCTGCTGCAGAACCCGTGGATGCTGATCCATCCGCCGGCCCTGCTGCTCGGCTACGCGGCGACGACATTCCCCGCGGCGTTCGCCCTCGGGGCGCTGTTCTCGGGCCGCCTCGACGAGACCTGGGTCCGGCTCTCGCGCCGCTGGAACCTGTTCGCGTTCACGTTCCTGACCGCGGGGATCCTGCTCGGCGCGTACTGGGCCTACATCGAGCTCGGCTGGGGCGGCTACTGGGCCTGGGACCCGGTCGAGAACGCCAGCTTCATGCCGTGGCTGGTGCTCGCCGCGCTGCTGCACTCGTCGATCGTCCAGGAGCGGCGCGGCATGCTGCGGACGTGGAACGTCTCGCTCGCCGTGCTGGCCTACCTGATGTCGATCTTCGGCACGTTCCTGACCCGGTCCGGGATCATCTCGTCGGTGCACGCGTTCGGCGAGTCGTCGATCGGCACCTGGTTCGGCGTGTTCCTGCTCGCGATGACGGCGCTAGCGGTGGCCGCCGTGCTGCGGCGGCTGCGGGCGCTGCGCTCCGACGCCTCGCTGACGTCGCTCGTCTCGCGCGAGGCCGCCGTCTGGCTGGCCAACCTGCTGTTCACCGGCACGACGCTGATGATCTTCCTGCTGACGGTGTTCCCGCTGCTCTCGGAGCTGACCGTCGGCCGCAAGATCACCCCCGAGCCGATCCAGTACACCCGGGTGACCAGCCCGTGGTTCCTCGGACTGGTCGTGCTGATGGCGCTCGGCCCGATCCTGGGCTGGAAACGCGCCGTCCCGCGCGCGCTGGTCCGCGCGACCGCCGTTCCGCTCGTGCTGACGCTGGCCGCGGTCGCGCTGGTGATCGTGCTGGGGGCGCACGAGCCGTGGTCGCTGCTGTTCTTCGGGGCGGCGCTGTTTGCGGCGCTGGTCCACCTGCTCGACTTCACGCGCGCGGTCCGGACCCGGCGCGCGCAGCACCGCGAGGCGCTGCTCGTCAGCGTCGCGAAGCTGCTGCGGTTCCACCGCCGGCGCTACGGCGGATACCTGGTGCACCTCGGCGTCGTGCTGGCCGTGATCGGGATCGCCGGCTCGTCGGCCTACCGCCGCGAGCAGGTGTTCGAGGAGATCCGTCCCGGCGCCCGGATGATGGTCGACGGCTACGAGCTCGAGTACCGCGGATTCGATCTCGTGCGGCGGCCGACCCACGACGCCGCGCAGGTCCGCGTCGTCGCCCGGCTGCCCGGCGAGGACACCGCGCTCGAGCTGCTTCCGGAGATGCGCGTCTACCGGCGGTCGAACCAGCGCACCAGCGAGGTCTCGCTGCTGCCGACCTGGTGGCCGCCCTCGGTGCGCGACCTGCGGCGCACCGGCGAGGACCTGTACGTGATCCTGGCCGCGATCGATCCGCGCACCGGTGTCGCCAGCTTCCAGGTGCTCGTCGAGCCGTTCGTCAACTGGCTGTGGCTCGGCGGCGTGCTGATGCTGGTCGGGCTGCACTGGGCGGCGTGGCCGACACGCGAGGAGGTCTACCTGCTCGCCGATGATCTCGCCGGACTCGCCGCGCCGGCGGGGGCGTGAGGAGCGACCGATGGGACTGTTCCTTGTCGCCCTGGTCGCCCTGCTCGGGCTGACCGCATGGTTCGTGCTCTCCCCGCTGTGGCGCGGGGTCCGCGAGGAGCCGGAGGAGGCCGCAACCGCGCCGCGCGGGCGCCGGCTCTCCGCCGCGCGCCGCGAGACGGCGCGTCGCGAGCTGCTCTGGCGGCTCGAGCACGACCGCCAGGCCGGCCGGCTCTCCGAGGCGGACTACGCCGCCGCACTCGAGGCCGCAGCGGCGGCCGGCGGAGAGTCCAGGCGTGACTGAGCGCGCCGCGCTGCGCCTCGAGCGCGTCACGCGGCGCTTCGGTCCGGTGACCGCGCTCGCCGAGATCGACCTTGCCGTCGCCCGCGGCGAGGCGGTCCTGCTGCTCGGACACAACGGCGCCGGCAAGTCGACGCTGCTGCGCCTCGCCGCGGGGCTGGTGCGCCCGACCTCGGGAACGGTCTCGGTCGGCGGGGCGACCGGGCGCGACGTCCCCGCCGCGGCGCGCGGCTCGATCGGCTACCTCGGACACCGGAGCTTCCTGCACGAGCACCTGACCGCGCGCGAGAACCTCGAGTTCTACGCCCGGCTCTACGGCCTGCGCGATGCCGCCGCGCGGGCCGGGCACTGGCTGCGCCGCGTCGGGCTCGCGCGTGCCGCCGAGCGCGTGATCCGCGGGTTCTCCCGCGGCATGATGCAGCGCCTCGCGCTGGCCCGGGCGCTGATCCACGATCCGGAGATCCTGCTGCTCGACGAGCCGGCCAGCGGTCTCGACCCCGAGGGCCGACGCGGGCTGGTCGAGATCGTCCGCGGGGCCCGGGAGGGGGGCGCGACGCTGCTGCTGGTCAGCCACGATCCCGGCCTCGGTCTCGAGATCGCCGACCGCGTCGTCGTGCTGCGCCGCGGCCGGCTGGCCGCCGACGAGCCGGCCGGCCGTCGCAGCCGCGAGCAGTGGGCCGCCGCGGCCGGAGGACGCCCCGGATGAGGGCCGCGCGGCAGGCGCTGGCGATCCTCGCCGCCGACGCGCGGCGCGAGGCGCGCACCGGCGAGGCGCTGATGCCGATGCTGGTGTTCGCGCTCGTCGTGTTCGTCGTCGCCGGCTTCGCGTTCGACCTGCCCGCGCTGCTCGCCGAGCAGCGACGGGCGCTCGTCCCGGGCATCCTGTGGACCGCGATCGCGTTCGCGATGCTCGTCGGCCAGGCGCGGCACCTGCTGGCGGACCGCGACGAGGACCGCGCCGCCGGCCTGCTGTGCGCGCCGATCGACCGGGCGCTGCTGTTCGGGATCAAGTGGTGCGAGGGCATCCTGCTCGGCGTCGCGCTCGAGATCGTGCTCGTCCCGCTCGCCGTCGTGTTCTTCGATCTCGACCTGGCCGGCGCGTGGACCGGGCTGGCCACGATCCTGCTCGCCTGCACCGCCGGCCTCGCGGCTCTCGGCACGCTTCTCGGCAGCGTCGTCGCCCGGCTCGGGCGCGGGGAGGCGCTGCTGGCGATCCTCGTGCTTCCTGCGGCGGCCCCCGTGCTGATCGCCGG
>RFIB01000005.1 GCA_003695625.1 Acidobacteriota bacterium
ACGTTCGGGGGGCCGGAGGCGCCGCCCGTGGTGCACATTCTCGACTACACGTGGCGGCAGTTCCGCGCGGGAAAGCTCCGTCTCGACGGGGGCGCCATCGAGGGGCCCGTGACCTACCACGACCCGTGCAACATCGCGCGGACCGGCTGGATTCTCGACGGGCCGCGCGAGATCCTGCGCTCGCTGTGCCGCGAGTACGTCGAGATGTGGCCCAATCGTGAGCGGAATCTGTGCTGCGGCGGCGGCGGCGGGACCGTCTCGATCGACGAGATCAGGCCGTACCGGACCGGAGTGACGGGAGAGCGCAAGGCCGAGCAGCTCGCCCGCACCGGGGCGAGGATCGTCGTCGCCCCGTGTGCGAACTGCAAGAAGCAGCTCCGCGAGGTGTGCGAGGACCACGGCCTCGAGATGGAGGTCGTCGGGCTTCACGACCTGATCTACCGGGCGATCCGCCTCGACTGAGGAGGAGGAGCCGATGCTCGACGCGCTGATCGATCTCGCCCGCGGCCCGCTGCTCCGGGTGGCCCTGCTCGTGCTGGCGATCGGACTGGCCCGGGCGCTGGTGCAGCAGGTCTGGGAGGTCGGCTGGGCCTGGCGGCGCGCCGGCGACATGTACGTGCCGTGGCGGATCGTGATCCGCCGCAATCTCGCCTGGCTGCTGCCGTGGCGCTACCTGCGGCGGGAGCATCGCTATGTCTACAACGCGATCTCCGCGGTGTTCCATCTCGGGATCATCGTCGTCCCGCTGTTTCTCGCCGGCCATGTGGCGCTGTGGAGGCGCGGGATCGGCCTGTCGTGGCCGGCCCTGCCGGCCGGGCTGGCCGACGGGATGACCGTGGCAGCGATCGTTGCGCTGTGCGGCCTGCTCGTCGGGCGGGCGGCCAGCCCTGCGGCGCGGGGCATCTCGACGTGGCAGGACTGGCTGCTTCCCGTGGCCTGCCTGCTGCCGATGCTCAGCGGCCTGCTGCTGGCCCACCCCGAATGGACGTTCTGGGATGCCCGGATCACGTGGCTCGCCCATCTGCTGTCGGCCGAGCTGCTGATGGTGATCGCGCCGTTCAGCAAGCTCTCGCACATGGTGCTGTTCTGGGTCAGTCAGACCTCGACCGAACTCGGCTGGCGCTTTCCTCCCGGCTTCGGCGAGCGGGTCCGGGTCAGCCTGGGCAAGGAGGGGCTCGGCATATGATCCGTGACCCGGCAATCCTGAACGACGTGACGCGCTGCATCGGATGCGAGGAGTGCGTCGCGGCGTGCAAGAAGGTGAACGGACTGCCCGAGGAGGACCCGCCGCCGCGGCGCGGTCGCTCCGCCGACGGACTGAGCGCGACGCGCTGGACGAGCATCGTCCGGCGTCCGGGAGGACAGAGCGTCCGCAAGCAGTGCCGGCACTGCCTCGAACCGGCCTGCGTGTCGGTCTGTCCCGTCGGTGCGCTGCAGCGGACCGCCGCCGGGCCGGTGGTCTACGACAAGTCGCTGTGCATGGGCTGCCGCTACTGCATGATGGGGTGTCCCTACGGAATCCCCCACTACGAATGGACATCGGCCAGTCCCTCGGTGCGCAAGTGCGTGCTGTGCTTCGAACAGTTGCGACGCGGCGAGATCGAGCGTCCCGCCTGCGTGACGGCCTGCCCGAAGGAGGCGACGAGTTTCGGCACGCGGGAGGAGATGCTCGCGGAGGCGCATCGGCGGATCGAGAGCGAGCCGCAGCGATACGTCCCGCACGTCTGGGGCGAGACGGAGTTCGGCGGAACGCGCGTGCTCTACGTTGCCGGGATCGACCTGTCGTTCCTGGCGTGGGCGGATCCGCGCAGGTACGCGGGCCAGCCCCTGCCCGTGCGCACCTGGAGCGCGCTGCGCCACGTTCCGCTCGAGTTCGCCGGAGTCGGGGCGCTGATGACCGGCATCTGGTGGATCATCGAGCGCCGCCGCCGGCGTGAGCGCGAACAGCGCGCCGGGGGGCCGCCGGACACCCCCGGGGAGGCTCGCTGATGACCCGGCGGCTTCAGGTGTTCCGCGGCGTGCTGTGGGCGATCGTCGGGCTGGCCGCCGCGGTGACCGTCGTGCGCTTCACGCGTGGCCTCGGGACGACCACGGCGCTGTCGGACACGACGCCGTGGGGGCTGTGGGTCGGGTTCGACGTGATGGGTGGGGTCGCCCTGGCTGCCGGCGGATTCGTCGTCGCCGCGATCGTGCACATCTTCCACCGCGAGCGGTATCGCCGGGCCGCGCGCCCGGCGATCCTGACCGCGATGCTGGGCTACGCGGCGGTCGTCGTCGGCCTGCTGTACGACCTCGGCCTGCCGTGGAACATCTGGCACCCGGTCGTGTTCTGGAATCCGCGCTCGCCGCTGTTCGAGGTGGCGTGGTGCGTGATGCTGTACCTGACCGTGCTGATCCTCGAGTTCCTGCCGGTCGCGCTCGAGCGGACGCGCTTCCAGCGGCTCTACCGCGGCATGCTCCGGCTCCAGCTGCCGCTGATCGTGATCGGGATCGCGCTGTCGACGCTGCACCAGTCGTCGCTCGGCACACTGCTGCTGATCATGCCGTTCCGTCTGCACGGCCTGTGGTACACGAGCCTGCTCCCGGAGATCTTCTTCGTCAGCGCGATCTGTCTCGGGCTGGTGATGGTGATCCTCGAGTCGGCGGTCACCGCCTGGATGTACCGTCGCCGGCCGGAGACCGATCTGGCCGCGGGGCTGGCCCGGTTCGCGGCGTGGGGGCTGGCGTTCTATCTCGTGCTGCGCATCGGGGACCTTGCGCGCCAGAACAAGCTGGCGCTGATGGTCGAGGGCAGCTTCGAGAGCCGGCTGTTCTGGATC
>RFIB01000208.1 GCA_003695625.1 Acidobacteriota bacterium
ATCCCGGTAGTAGTTGAAGGTCGGGTCCATCTCGGCCGTGTGGCACGAGGTGCAGGTCGCGATCGAGACCTTGCCGTAGGGGCGTTCCGGGGCGCGCACGTGGGCTCCCGCCGGACCGTGGCACGCCTCGCAGCCGACCGAGAGCAGGTGCGGAGTCGTCTCCTGGTCGACGAACCCCGTCGGCCGCCCGGACCCCGTCACGTGGCACGAGACGCAGTTGCGCCGGAAGCCCTGCGGGCTCTTCTCGAGCGTCTGCCATGCCCTGGCGTGCCGCGTCCCCGACCAGTCCGTGACGATCCAGTCGTGACAGGCGGCACACGTGCCCGAGCCGACGTAGCGGATTCCGTCGTCGCCGTCGGCGGCCTGCGGTCGCTCCGCCGTGCGCGCGGCGCGCTCGGCCTCCTGTGCCGCGGCGAGCCGCTCGACGACGAACGCCTCCATCTCGGCGTCGGGCTTGAGCGTCTCGCCCAGCGCAAGCACCGTCGGTGCGAGCGCGGGCCGATCCCCGGGGCGGGCCGGAGCCCAGATGTCGATGCGCGCGACGTTCTTGCCTTCGTTGCCCGCATAGACCACGAGGGACCGCCCCTCCCGGATCGCCTCGGGAGTCAGTTCCGAGCCGTGCGCGCCGAGCACCAGGTCGATCTCCGGGATCCGGCGGACGAGCAGCCTCGCCTCGTCGATCGGCATCAGCGCCATCACGACCACCACGTCCGCCGCGGAACGGAAGCGCGGCAGGAAGCGCCTGACCGCCGCCTCCGGGCTGTCGGTGACGATCGCGTCGCCGCCGGGCAGCTCACGGCGAAACGCCGGATTCTCGCGAGTCACCGAGAGCACCGCGATCCGCAGGCCGTCCGCGCGCACGACGGTCCCGGGACTCAGCCAGGGTTCGCCGGTCGAGCGGCGGACGAGATTCGTCCCGATCAGCGGAAACGTCGCCTCGCCGGTCAGGGCGGTGAACGACTCGACCCCCATCAGCAGGTCGCGCTCGCCGACGCCGACCGCGGCGTATCCCATCCGGGACATCGCCTCGACGAGCCCGCGGGTCTTGACCTCTCCCGCCGGTCCTGGCGTGTCCGAGAAGTTCCCTGCGTCGAGCCAGATCAGGCGAGCCTCGGGATGAACCGAGGTCAGCGCCTTGCCGAGCGCGACACGCCGGTCGAGTCCGCCAAGCGGAAACCGGGCGCACCCGCACTGGTCGAGATAGCCGTTGACCGCCCCGGTGAAGAGGATGATCGCATCGGGAGACTCGGCCGCCCGCGCCGGCGCAAGGACGCACAGCACCGCGACCACCAGCAGCGGGATCCGGACGACCGTCGGAGTGCCTCGGTGCATGTACCCTGTCGCCAGCCCCGGACACGGCCTCCGACCTGCCGGAGAACCGTCCCCCGGCGAGAATAGGGGGCGGATCGCCGGGGCGCAAAGTTCCGGGAAGGTGGCATCCGATGGCGTCCTCGCCTGTCCTGATCCTCGCCTCCGCGTCGCCGCGACGGGCCGATCTGCTGGCCCGTGTCGGGATTTCGTTCATCCGCCGGCCCGTGGCGGTCGCCGAGGACGTCCTGCCGGGGGAGCGCGGCCCGGACGCCGCGCTCCGGCTGGCACGCGCCAAGGCGCGCAGCGCGCGCGACGACGCCGATCCCGAGGATGCGCCGCTGCTCGCCTGCGACACGCTCGTCTGCTGCGGCGGCGCCGTCTTCGGCAAGCCGAGCGACCGGACCGAGGCCCGCGCGATGCTCCGCGCGCTGTCGGGCCGCTGGCACGAGGTGGTGACCGGGATCGTTCTCGCGCGCCCGACGGGCGAGATCGCGGCCGACAGCGTCGTCACGCGTGTCCGGTTCGCGCGCCTCGAACCCTGGGAGATCGATCGCTACG
This sequence comes from Acidobacteriota bacterium, assembly GCA_003695625.1. Taxonomy (GTDB): domain Bacteria; phylum Acidobacteriota; class Polarisedimenticolia; order J045; family J045; genus J065. The sequence continues at coordinate 1,870 of RFIB01000208.1, forward strand.
TGGACGGCGGCGAGCCGCTGGGCAAGGCCGGCGCCTACGCGATCCAGGGTGCCGGGGCGTGGTTCGTCGAGCGCGTCGAGGGCTCGGTCACCAACGTGATCGGACTGCCTGTCGAGCGCCTGCGAGCAATGCTCCTGACCGCCGGCCACCCGGGCCCGTCGTTGCGCGGCCCGGGCGGACCCGGTCAGTCGCCGGCCTCGGAAAGAAACTTCTCGTAGTCGCTCCAGGACATCAGCTTGTCGATCTCGGCCGGATCGGACGGACGCATGCGAACCAGCCAGCCGGCCTCCATCGGCTCGCTGTTGACCAGTTCCGGGCTGTCGGCGAGCGCCTCGTTGACCTCGACGATCTCTCCGCCCACCGGGGCATACACCTCGGCCACGGCCTTGACCGACTCGATCTCGCCGATCTGGTCCCCGGCACCGACCGTTCGCCCGGGCTCCCCGAGCTGGACATAGACGATGTCGCCGAGCTCCTGCTGGGCGAAGTCGGTGACGCCGACCGTCGCGACGCCGTCCGCGTCGGTGTGGATCCACTCATGGTCGCGCGTGAAGCGGCACTCCTCGGGCCTTGGCATCGTGTCATCCTCCGCCGCGCAGTCCTCAGCGAGGTCGACTGCGCGGACGCCGGTAGAAGGGCAGTGCGACGACGTGCGCCGGAACTCGACGCCCGCGCACGTCGATGGTGATCGCGCGACCGGGCTCGGCAAGCGACGTCGGCAGGTAGGCCATCCCGATCGCCTTCTCGAGCGTCGGAGCGAACGTCCCTGAGGTCACCGTGGCGACCTGTGTCTCGCCGTCGTAGATCGCGCAGCCGGGACGCGCGATGCCCCGACCGTCGACGACGAATCCGATGCGACGGCGGGCGACGCCCCGGTCCCGTTCCTCGAGCAGCGCGTCCCGTCCGATGAACTCGTCCTTGGTCCAGTCGATGATGAACTCGAGGTCCGCCTCGAGCACCGACGTGGTCTCGTCGATGTCCTGCCCGTACAGCGGCAGCGCCGCCTCGAGACGCAGCGTGTCCCGGGCAGCGAGGCCCGCCGGCACCGCACCGTGCTCGGCTCCCGCGGCGAGAAGCGCGTCCCAGACCACCTCCGCATCGGCGGCGGCGCTGAAGATCTCGAACCCGATCTCGCCGGTGTATCCCGTGCGTGCCGCACGGACGGGGCGCCCCGCGATCGTTCCGTCCGCGAACCGGAAGCGCCGGACGGCGCGGGGGTCGAATCCTGCGACGACCGAGGCGAGGATCTCGCGCGAGCGCGGCCCCTGGAGAGCGACGAGCGCGGTCTCGCGCGACTCGTCGACGAGATCGATGTCGTATCCCTCGCGCTGGGTCTCGAGCCACGCGAGGTCCTTGGCCCGGTTCGCCGCGTTGACGACCAGCAGGTAGCGATCCTCGTCGAGGCGGTACGCGAGAATGTCGTCGACGAACGCGCCGCGCTCCGTCGTCAGCGCAGTGTATGCCGCCCGGCCGACGTCCAGGGCAGACAGCCGCGACGGAGTCACGTGATCCGCAAACCGGCATGCGTCGGGCCCCGAGACGACGAATTCGCCCATGTGGCTGACGTCGAACAGCCCGGCGCGCGCGCGGACCGCGCGGTGCTCCTCGAGCACGCCCGCGTACTGAAGCGGCATCTCGAACCCGGCGAACGGCACCATCCGCGCCCCGAGCGCGCGATGGCGTGCATCGAGCGGGGAGCGCAGCAGGTCCGATCGGTTCGCGTCCGTGGCCATCGTAATGCTCCGCCTCGATGCTTCGCGCGCGCGAAGGGACCGGCCCCGTGAGCGTTCGCCCGCTCCGTGAAGCCGCTGCCGGTACGATCCTCGGCGCCCCGAAGCCCCGAAACGCCGGAACTCTAGCACCGGCCGCCCGAGCCGGGCAATGCGGATCCGCGGGATCGCGCCGGAGTGCGCGTCGACGGTTCGGCCACGCCGTCCGGCGCGGCGTCGGGAGCGGCCGCCGCGATCGCACGCTCGACGACGAGCACGCCGGAGACCAGGCCGCGCACGTCGTCGCGACCGCGTTCACGCAGCAGGCTCGTGAGCAGCTCGAGCGACAGGCGCGCCCGGCGCAGCGCGCGCGCGATCCGCTCGCGGCCTTCCGCGCTCGCCGCGTCGGGCTCCGCGAATTCCTCGAGCACGTCGAGCAGGCGCTCGAGCGCCCGGCGGGCGACGATCCGCGCGAGCCCGTCGCGCCCGACCAGTCGCCGCCCTGCCCGCAGGGCGAGCCGCCCCGCCGCCTGGCGTGCGCCGTGGACGACGGCCGCACGGGCACGTCGCGCCGGTCTCATCGCTCGCGCCAGCGATCCGGCGCGCGCTCGTAGCACAGGACGCGGATCCGCGCGCTCGCGCCATGGACGACGACGGCACACAGGGCCGACCGGCCGTCGGCGATCGTGACGTGGCCCGACCGGGCACGTCCTTCGGGAGTGAAGGTCGCGATGCCGCGGGGACCGAAACGGACCGGCGGGTCCGTGCCGCGCAGGGGCGCACCGGACGGTGGAATCCCGGCGACACGGGGCCACGGCGGGGGGGCGATCGCCGCCGCCGGGGCGTCGCGACCGAGCGGCAGGGGCGGCCCGGCGACGTCGCCGGGATCGAGACCGTCTCCCGCACGGTCGACGAGCGGGATCACCGCCGAGTCCGGTCCCGGCCGGAAGGCCACCCCCGCGGCACGGCCCTCGACGATCGCACGCAGGGCGGCCCGGCGCATGGCGCCGGCGACCGTCGCGGCGGCGTTCGCCACGTCGGCCCGGCGGCGACCCGCCTCGAGCGTCCACGCGGCCAGGCCGAGCAGAAGAAAAAGACCGGCCAGGCCGGCCACGAGGCCGACCAGGCCGGTTCCCCCCTGCCCCGAGGTTCTCACCGTCGCGCGCGGTCGGCCGCACCGACGGTCAGCCGGTCACGGATCCTGGCCAGCAGCTTGGGGCCGATCCCCTGCACCGCGAGCAGGTCGTCGATCGACTCGAACGGACCGTGCTGCTTGCGGTGCTCGACGATGCGGCGCGCGAGCGCGGGGCCGATGCCCTTGACCGAGACGAGTTCCTCGATCCCGGCCCTGTTGACGTCGACCCTGGCCTGCTTCGCGACGGCGCCCGAGGGCTTGCCCGACGACGCGGGCGCGGCGTGCGTCGCCGGCACGACCGGAGCGAACCCGATCGCCGCCGTCGCGACGAGCAGCAGTTGCACGATGCGCTTCATGGCGTGTCCTCCCGCCGGACGATCCGGCGCGGGGACATGAAGCAAGGAGCGTGCCCGCGAAAACCGGCGCGGGGCGTCACGGCGTGCAGGCCGGGTGTCCGCATGCGGACAGGTGTCCGGACAGTGTCCGGACACGTCGCGCCGCGTCACGGAGTCGTCAGGGCGTTGCGGGCGCGCGCTCGGGCTGCTCGACCTGCGCGGGCTCCCCGGACGGCGCCGACTCGATCAGGATCCGCTTGTAGACGTCGAGCGACAGCACGAGGATGGCCATCAGCAGGATCAGCGCGAGCCCGACCTGGAGCAGGCGCTCCTTGACGGTCCGCGGGAGTTCGCGGCGTCCGATCATCTCGGCGAGCAGGATCACGATGTGCCCGCCGTCGAGCACAGGGATCGGCAGCAGGTTGAACAGGCCGAGCTGGAAGCTGATCAGCGCGAGCGTGTACGCGAAGGCGAACAGTCCGTGGGAGGCGAACTCCTGCGTCACGCGGGCGATCTCGAGCGGTCCGGAAAGCACCTTGGGGCTGACCGCCATCCTGACGAGGCCGCTGACCAGTCGCACGGTGAGAAGCAGCTGCTCGCGGGCCATCACCAGCGTCTGCCGCGCGGCGTCCGCGACGCCCTCGACCCGTCGCACGGGAAGTCCGAGCGTCACGCCGATGCGGGGCACGCCGTCCGGGTCGACGCGGGGCACGGCGACAAGCTCGATCCTGCGGCCCTCGCGCTCGACGACGAGATCCACGGGCTCGCCCGCGTGCTCGCGGATCACCTCGGTGACCGAGCGCGCGTCGCTGACCGGCCGACCACCGACCAGCAGCAGTCGATCGCCGGGACGCACGCCGGCCTGCGCCGCCGGCCCGCCGTCGACGACGGACTCGACGGTCACCGTCACGCGAGGGACGATGCCGTCGATGCCGACCCCGTGGATGGGATGCACGTCCGGGACGACCGGGATCTCGAGTTCCTCCGACCCTCGGCGGACGCGGTAGATCAGTTCGCGTCCGCCGGAGAGCATGACGAGTTCCTGGAACTGGCCCGTGTCCCGCAGCGGCGTGCCGTCGACGGCGACGATCCGGTCGCCGGGGACGATGCCGGCGCGCTCGGCAGCGGAGCCGGGCAGCACGCTCGCCACCACGGGCGGCCCCTCGTCGGTGACCCGGACCGCCATCCCTCCGAGCAGCAGCCCGAACCAGAGGACGAGCGCGAGCAGGACGTTCATCGCCGGGCCCGCGAGATAGACCACCACGCGTTGCCAGCGCGGCTTGGCCGTGAAGTGGTCCGGTTCCGGCTCGACGACCGTGTCGAACATCTCGCCGGCCATGCGCACGTACCCGCCGAGCGGAATCACCGCCACGCGATACTCCGTCGGTCCGCGCCGGAAGCCGAACAGCCGCGCTCCGAAGCCGAGCGAGAACACCTCGACACGGACCCCGAACGCCTTCGCCGCCAGGAAGTGTCCCAGCTCGTGGATGAAGATCAGCAGTCCGAGGACGACGATCAGGTAGAACGCCTGCTGGAGATACACCATCATGCCGTCGGTCCTCCGCTGACCAGGCTGCGCGCCACGCGACGCGCCTGACGGTCGGCATCGCGCAGCGCGTCGAGATCCTCGCCCCTGCCCGGGCCGGTGCGTGCCAGCGTCCGCTCGATCACGCGCGGGATGTCGAGAAACCCGATCCTGCCGTCGAGAAACGCCTCCACGGCGACCTCGTTCGCCGCGTTGAGCCGGGCCGGCGCGTCGCCGCCGAGGCGGAGGGCCTCGTACGCGAGCGCCAGGCAGGGGAACGCCTCGAGATCGGGCTGCTCGAACGTCAGCGTGCCGAGTTCCGCGAGGTCGAGCCGCGGACAGCAGCCGGCCACGCGATCGGGCCAGGTCAGGGCGTACTGGATCGGGTGACGCATGTCCGGCACGCCGAGCTGCGCGATGACCGAGCCGTCGCGAAACTCGACCAGGCTGTGGACGATGCTCTGCGGATGGACCAGGACGTCGATCTCGCCGACGTCGGCCGCGAAGAGGAAGTGCGCCTCGATCACCTCGAGTCCCTTGTTCATCAGCGTGGCGGAATCGATGGTGATCTTGTCTCCCATCGACCACGTCGGGTGATCGAGCGCCTCGGCGACCGACACCCCGGCCAGCTCCTCGCGGGCGCGGCCACGAAACGGCCCGCCGGAGGCGGTCAGCACGAGACGCCGGACCTCCTCGCGACGGCCCGAGCGCAGGCACTGGTGGATCGCGTTGTGCTCGCTGTCCACCGGAAGCAGCGTGGCGCCCGACGCCGCGGCCCGTTCGACCATCAGGCGTCCGGCGACCACGAGCGCCTCCTTGTTGGCGAGCCCGACCGTGGCGCCCGTCTCGACCGCCGCGAGCGTCGGCGCGAGCCCGGCCGCCCCGACGATCGCCGCGAGCACGACGTCCGGCTCCCCCTCGCGCACCGCCTCGATCGCTCCCCGCTCGCCCCAGACGACCCGCGGCCGGACGGGCCCGCCGTCGAGCAGCGCCCGGAGCCGCCGCGCACCGTCCTCGTCCCCGCAGGCGACGATCCGCGGACGGTAGCGCGTCACCTGCTGCGCCAGCAGCTCGACCCGGCGCCCCGCCACGAGGCCGACCACCTCGAAGCGCGGCGCGAGATGGTCGACGACCTCGAGGGCGCTGGTCCCGATCGATCCGGTCGAGCCGAGAATCACGAGTCGCCGCGACGAGTCCACCACAGGTCCTTCCGATCCGGAGTCTAGCCGAGCGCGCGAAGCCTCGCCGAGGCGTGGCTCAGCCCCCGAGAACCCACCGGTGGTACCAGAACAGGACCGGTCCGGCCAGCAGCAGGCTGTCGATCCGGTCGAGCACGCCGCCGTGGCCAGGCAGGAGCCCGCCCGAGTCCTTGACCGCGGCCGCGCGCTTGAGCAGCGACTCCGACAGGTCGCCGAGGATGCCCGCCGTGCCGACCAGCAGCCCGAGCGCCACGGCGTGCTGCCAGCTCAGCGCCTGGAAGAACCAGAACGGTCCGAGCAGCGCCCCGCCCACCGATCCCGCCAGGTTGGCCAGCGCCCCCTCCCAGGTCTTGGCGGGCGAGATCCGCGGAGCGAGCGGATGCCTGCCGAACAGCCGCCCCCCGTAGTACGCCGTCGTGTCGCCGACGTAGACGATCACCAGGGCGAGGATCAGCAGATCCTCGCCGGTCTCGCGCACGCGCGGGGGCTCGATCGCGAGCAGACCCCCGACGTGCCCGGCGAGCAGTCCCACGTAGAGCACCGGCAGCATCGTGCCGACGATCCGGTCGGCCCCGCGCTGCGGTTCGGCGCGCGAGACGAGTGCCCGGAGGAACGCGAGGATCACCAGCGCGGTGAGCACCGGCAACGGCGCCTGCTCCGGCGCGAGGAACGAGAGGGTCAGGGCCAGCGAGCCGGCATACGTCAGCCACGGCCACGACGGGCGCTCGAGGCGCTCGAGCAGCTCCCGCAGCTCGTGCGCCGCCAGCAGCGTGACCAGTCCGAGCCCGGTCCAGAACACCCACAGCGGCGCCCAGCGTACGGTCGCCAGGACGAGCAGGGCCAGGGCGAGCCCGGTGGCGATCCGCGTCACGGCTCCGCCGCCGGCGGCGTGCTGGTCACGCGACTCGCGCCTCCGGACCCCGACTCGACGCCTCCGAAGCGTCGCTCGCGACGCGCGAAGTCCTCGAGCGCCTCGAACAGGTGCTGGCGGCGGAAGTCGGGCCACAGCACGGGCGTGACCCAGATCTCGGCGTACGCGATCTGCCACAGCAGGAAGTTGCTGACGCGCAGTTCTCCCGACGTGCGGATCAGCAGGTCGGGATCCGGAACATCCCCGGCGTACAGGTGGGCCGCGAACAGCGACTCGTCGATCGCGTCGGGCTCCAGTTCACCACCGGCCACGCGCTGCGCGATGCGTCGCGTCGCGTCGACGATCTCCGCCCGCCCCGAGTACGACAGCGCGATCTGGAACACGAGCCCGGTGTTGCGCGCGGTCCGTTCCTCGGCCTCGGCGAGCGCCCGCGTCACACCGGGCGGCAGGTCCCCGAGCCGGCCGATGGCGCGGAACCGCACGTTCCGCTCGGCGAGCGTCCCGAGTTCGCTCTCGAGGTACTCCCGCAGCAGCCGCATCAGCGTGTTGACCTCGGCGGACGGCCGCTTCCAGTTCTCGCGGCTGAAGGCGTAGAGCGTCAGCGCCTCCAGGCCGAGCCGCGCCGAGACGTCCAGCGTCTCGCGCACCGCCGCGATCCCCGCGCGATGCCCGGCGACCCGCGGCAGCCCGCGGCGCCGCGCCCAGCGGCCATTGCCGTCCATGATGATCGCGACGTGCCGCGGCAGCCGGTCGAAGTCCAGACCCAGGACGAAGGAGACGTCGTCCCGCGCGGGCGGTGTCCCCGCGGTGCCGCGATCGCGTCCCGGTCGTCTCAAGGGCGGGCCTCCCGGTGCGTGTCCTGTCGCAATCTAGCACCCCGCTCCGTGCGCCATCAAAGCCGGAACTGCGGCGGATACAGCACGCGCTGCAGGCACAGGCCGGCCGCCGGCGCCGGCGGCCCGGCCGCGCGTCGGTCGCGTGCCGCCAGCACGCGCGCCGCGTCGTGCGCCGGCCGGCGACCCGCGCCGATCTCGACCAGCAGGCCGACCAGCGTACGCACCATCCGGTACAGGAAACCGTCTCCCTCGACGTCGATGTCCACGCCACCCGCGTTCCGCTCGATCACCTCGATGCGCCGGATCGTGCGCACGGTCGTGCGCACCGGGCTGCCGGCCCCGGCAAAGGAGGCGAAGTCGTGACGCCCTTCGAGGGCACGCGCCGCGCCGCGGATCGCCTCGAGGTCGAGCGGGCGCGGGACCGGCCAGCACCAGCGGACCTCGAACGGAAGCGCCGGGCGGCCGTGCACCAGCCGGTAGCGGTACACCTTGCCGAGCGCCGAGCGCCGCGCGTGGAACGACGGCGGTATCCGGCGCAGCGCGAGCACGCGGATCTCGGGGGGCAGCAGCCGCGCGAGCGCCGCGTGCAGGACCTCCGGCGCGCGCGCCGACGGAGCGCGCCAGCTCGCCACCTGGCCCAGTGCGTGGACCCCCGCGTCGGTCCGCCCGGCGCCGACGAGCGCCACGCGACCGGCCGGCACGCCGTGGACCGTGGCCAGCGCCGACTCGATCGCCTGCTGCACGGTCGGGGCGGCGGGCTGGCGCTGCCAGCCGGCGAAGCCGGTCCCGTCGTACGCCACGCGCATGGCGAGGACCTCGGCGTCGCTCATCGGCGCGCGGGGGCCGGACAGGTCACGACGAGACGCGCCCGGTCCGCGTCGAGCGTCGCATGCGCCCCGAGCGGAACGGCGCGGCTGCGCGGGCCGTGGCCGACCGGGATGCCGGCCAGCGCCGGGACGCCGAGCGCCCGGGCGTGGTCGGCGAGCACCGCGCGCAGCGAGCGGCTCGGTCGGCCCGCGGGTGCGCGACAGGCCGTGAACTGTCCGAATGCGAGTCCGCGGACGCCGCCCAGCATTCCGGCGCCGCGCAGCTGCCACAGCATCCGGTCGATGCGGTAGGGCGGCTCCCCCACGTCCTCGAGCAGCACGATCGCCCCCGAGAGGTCCGGCGCCCACGGGGTCCCGGCGACGGCGGCGATCAGGCTCAGGCAGCCGCCGGTCAGGCGCCCGGCGGCCCGACCGCCGACCAGGCACCGGCTGCGCCCGACCTCGAGCACGGCCCGGCGCCTGCCCTCGAGCAGCCAGCCCGACAGGTCGGAGGCGACGTGGCGTCGCGGGCCGGCAAGCGCGCAGACCGTCGGCGCATGCAGGCAGATCCAGCCGCGCTCGACGAGCCGGTCGAGCAGCGGAGTCAGGTCGGAGAAGCCGGCGACCCACCGGGGTCGGTCCGGAAGATCGAGGCGCCCCAGGGCGTCGAGAGTCCGCAGCGTTCCCCATCCGCCCCGCGCGGCCCAGACGGCGTCGATCCCCGGATCGCCCAGCGCCCAGGCCAGATCGGCTGCGCGCTCCCGGTCGGTTCCGGCGAGGTCGCCACGCGCCGAGCGCAGGTGAGGGCCCTCGACCGGTTCGAGTCCCATCCGGCGCAGGCGTGCCAGTCCGGCCTCGAGGGCGTCCGAGTCGAGGATCCGCGATCCGGGCGCGATCACCGCGACGCGGGCGCCCCGGCGAAGTGACGGCGGGCGGACGGGGCCGGCGGCACGCCCGGTCACGGGTCCGGCACCTCGGTGACGAGCGGCACGGCGGGAGCGGACCACGACGCACCCGACGCGCGCTCGTGGGCCTCCCGCACCCGCCGCATGAGGCCGGGGTCCGCGAGCAGGTCGACCGCCGTCGCGACGAGCAGCGACGCGGCCCCGACCGTCGCGTCGAGGGCCTGGGGGGTCGCCGCCGCCTCGGCGAACTCGCGCGTGTGGGTCGCCAGCGGCGCGGGCGCGATCGCGAACAGCGGATGCAGCGACGGGACGCGCCGGGAGAGCACGCCGATGTCGAGCGAGCCGATGGGCCGGCCGTCGTCCGACGCCGACTCGATGCCCGCCTCCCGGGCGTGCCGGCACCACAGCTCGGCGAGCACCGGATTCGGTCGCATCTCCTCGTAGAGGTTGTCGATCGGGTGCACCTCGGCCTCGACCCCGGTCCGGTCCGCGATCGCCGCGACCAGATCCCGGAACCGCGGCACGACCTGCTCGACCAGACTCTGCGCCGAGGGCGCGCGCAGGCTGAAGCGCGCCCGCGCCCGCTCGGGAACGACGTTGGGCCGCACGCCCCCCTCGAGGATCACGCCGGGCATCGAGACGTCCTCGCCGAGCCGCCCGACCAGCTCGTCCCGTGCGACGAACAGGCGGATCATCGCGTCGAGGGCGTCGACGCCGCGCTCCGGCGCGGCCACCGCGTGGGCCGGCCGCCCCGCGAACCGGACCTCGAACGACCACGACGCCACCGTCCGGGGGGCCACACGATGCGCGTCCCACGGATGGGCGAGCAGCGCCGCGTCGAGATCGTCGAGCAGCCCCCGGCGCGCGAGCACGACCTTGCCGCCGAACGTCTCCTCTGCCGGCGCGCCCACGACGACCACGGTGCCACCGCAGGATCCCGCGAGCTCGGCGAGCGTGACCGCCGCGCCCCACGCGGCGGCGCAGATCAGGTTGTGCCCGGCGGCGTGCCCGAGGCCCGGGATCGCGTCGAATTCCGCGAGCAGCCCGATGACCGGCCCGCCGGGACCGAGGCGCCGCTCGGCGCGGAACGCGGTCGGGAGCCCCCCCAGACCGGCCTGGACGGCGAAGCCCTCCTCCTCGAGTTCGCCGGACAGGCGCGTGACGGTGAGCAGCTCCTCGCTTCCACGCTCGGGGATACGGTGCAGATCGAGGGCGAGCCGGCGGATCCGCTCCGAGACACCTGCCAGCCGCCGCGCGGCGCGGTCGCGCAGTGCGTCTGTCGCGCCCCGCGGCGGAGGGTCTGTGTTCGGTCGGTTCATCGGCGGGAGTCTATCCCTGCCCGGAGGCCGGGTGCAGACGTGCGGGGGATCCTCGTCGAGGGAGCGGAGCCGGTCGTAAGCCGGATTCTGTTCTCCGTGGACCGGAGGAGGGTCATTCCTCTGGGACGACGGTTTCCCGTCGCCTCGAGCGGCCTACCCGGGAGCGGCGCGGGCCACGCCGTCGCTCCCCTATTTGGCCTTGCTCCGTGCGGGGTTTGCCGAGCCATCCCGGTCACCCGGGATGCTGGTGGGCTCTTACCCCACCGTTTCACCCTTGCCCGCACCGGCGCGTCGCCGCGCCGGCCGCTGGCGGTCTGCTCTCTGCTGCACTTTCCGTCGGGTCACCCCGCCTGGGCGTTACCCAGCGCACTGCCCTGTGGAGTCCGGACTTTCCTCCGCCGGCCCTGCGGCCGGCGGCGACCCTCGCCCCGACTCCGCTCCGCGATCATTGTAGCCG
>RFIB01000209.1 GCA_003695625.1 Acidobacteriota bacterium
CCCCCGCACGCCCCGCATTGCGCCCGCGCCCGTAGCGGCGCCCCTCGGGGCGCCGATTCTGCACCCGCGACCCCTCCATCTTGGCGACGCCGTGCGTACCAGCTCGCGCGCAATGCATCAACGACGTCTATAGCGGCGGCCCTTGGGCCGCCGATTCTGCACCCGCGACCCCTCCATCTTGGCGACGTCGTGTGCACGTGCTCGCGTGCGATGCACCATCGGCTTCTGTAGCGGCGGCCCTCGGGCCGCCGATTCTCCAATCGCAACGCCTCCAGCACGCAGGACGTCGTGAAGATGGAGGCGTCGCGGATGAGCGATCGACCGGGCGAGCCCGCTTCGCGTACGGGTAGGGGTCGCGTTCAGCGAACGATCGGCCGGGCAAGCCCGGCCGCTACGGCGTGCGTACGACGTTCCTACGCCGAGACGCGGACGGCGACGAGCAGCAGCGGTGTGCGGTCGTGCGGGAGCGCGGTCGCCATGCGGGCGATCGCCTCGCGGAAGCCGGGCTGGCGCGCCCACGTCTCGGGGCGCACGCGGCGGCTGCGCAGCGGGCGGCGCGCGAGCAGCCGCTCCCACTCGGGCCGGCGCCGGCCGCGCAGGTCGACGGTGATCGTCTCGGTCTCCAGCCCGTCGGCGTAGAACGCCGCGATGCCGAACCCCTCGTGCTCCGGGTCGACCAGGTGCAGCGCGCCGACCCGCCCGAGCGGCGCGTCCTCGTACCAGCCGAGCAGCCCCTCGACCAGCGGATGGCCCGACGCGAAGAAGTCCTCGTTCTCCGCCGCGACCGCCTCCTCGCGATCGAACGAGCCGAGGAACGACGCCCCGGCGGGCACCCCCGGCAGCGAGTCGAACAGCGCCTGCGTGCCGAGCGCGATCGCCCACCGCGCGCGCCCGCCGAGCTGCTCGACCTCGAGCCGCGCGATCTCGGCGATCGACGTGATCACCTCCTCGGTCAGCTCCTCGAGCTCCGCCGGCACGCGCGCGAGGATCGCCTCGGCCATCCCCTGCGTGTACGGCTCGCGGTGCAGCGCGTCCCACGCCGAGCTGCGCAGCCGGCCGCGCGCGGTCTCGGTCGCCTGCTGGGCGCGCCGCAGCGGATCGATCGCCGGCGCGCCCGCGGGAAGCTCGAGCGTCTCCGCGTCGAGCGCCAGCGCGGCGTCGCGCAGTGCCGCGCCGATCTCGAGCAGCTCGGGCTCGAGCCCGCCCAGCGGCTCCTCGAACAGGCGGATCCGCTCGAGGCTCTCGCACACCAGCCGGTCGACGCCGCGCGGGTCGCGGAAGTAGACGATCTCGACGTCGCGCGTGCGGCCGATGCGGTCGAGCCGGCCGATGCGCTGCTCGACGACCATCGGGTCCCACGGCAGGTCGAACAGCACGATCCGCGTGCAGAACTCGAAGTTGCGTCCCTCGCCGCCGGCCTCGGTCGACACGAGCAGCGACGGGCCCGACGCGAGCCGGAACTGCGCCACCTCGATGTCGCGCTGGCCGGGCGTCAGGTCCTCGTGGAACACGCCGGTGCGGAGCTGCACGCGCCGGCTCAGCGCCTCGCGCAGCCACGTCAGCGTCTCGCGGCGCGCGACGAACAGCAGCGTCTTCTCGCCGCGCTCGCGCCAGCGCGGCGCGTGCTCGCACAGCCAGGCGAGGCGCGGGTCGTCGCGGTCGGCGGCGCGCGCCAGCGCGGCGATCTCGTCCTCGTCGCGGCCGAGCAGTCCGGCGAGCGCGGCGCCGGAGCCGAGCGCGCGCTCGAGCCGCTCGGCCTTGCGCCGGCGCTGCAGCGGATCGTCCGCCGGCGCCGCGAGCAGCGCGCGCTCGAGCGCGTGGCGTGCGTGCCACGCGGGCTCGGGGATCTCGACGGGGCGGGGGACGCGCGGCGGGAGCCCCTCGAGATCGCGCCGCCGCGTCGACGAGACGCAGTCGGGCAGCGGCCGGCCCTCGGCGAGCCAGCGCTCGGGGTCGACCTGCTCGGGGATCTCGTCGGGACGCAGCAGCTGCAGCAGCCGGAAGAACCCGTGCGCGTCCTCGGCCAGCGGCGTGGCGGTCAGCAGCAGCACGTGCCGGCAGGCCGCGGTCAGCGGGGCGACGACGCGGTAGGCCGGGTCGCCGGGCCGGCCGGGCAGGCGGCGCAGCCGGTGCGCCTCGTCGACGACGAGCAGGTCGATGCCGGCCTCGGCGGCGCGGCGCGCGAGGTCGGGCCGGTCGACGAGCGTCTCGAGCGCGACGATCGCGCGGCGGTGCGCCTCGAACGGATTGAACCCGGCGCCGAACTCGCGCTCGACGTCGGCCAGGCGCTTGTCGTCGATCAGCGTGTAGACGCTGTGGAACTTGCGCCACAGCTCGCCGAGCCACTGGACCGTGAGCGTCGCCGGCGCGACGACCAGTACGCTGCGCGCGCGGCCGGTGCGCACGAGGTGGTTGGCGACCAGGCACGCCTCGACCGTCTTGCCGAGACCGACCTCGTCGGCGAACAGCCAGCGGACCGGGTCGCGCCGCGTCGCGCGCTCGGCGGCGTAGAGCTGGTGCGGGAACAGCCGGATGCGGCCGCCGAGGAACGAGCCGAGCCCGTCGGCCTGGCGGATCGCCTCGAGCCGCCGCGCCTCGAGCCGGGTCGTGACCTCCTCGGGGGCGTCGAACGCGCCGGCGGCGAGCCGTTCGGCGAGGCTGCGCTCGCGGCCGAGCGGGCCGACCTCGGCGAGCGGCACCAGCGCGTCGGTGCCGCGGGCGAAGCGCAGGCGCGTCTCCGCCTCGGGGAACTCGACCTCGACGAACCGCCCGTCGGCGAGCACCACGCGCCCCGGCCCGAGGTCCGGGTTGAAGCGGTGCGCGACCAGATCGCCTTCGTTCCACGCGGTCATCGGCAGGCACTATACGGGCGGGCCGCCGCGGCGGTGCCCCTCCGGGCGCCGGCGGCCCGGCCGCAACCCCGCCGTCCGTTTCCGCCGGCATCGGCGCTCCGGGCCCGGCGGGTGTACACTCGCTCTCACTTGCGACAGAAAGACAACAAGCACAATTGACTAGTTTGCTTGGGCGAGCGCGTCAGCCATGCGCGCCGCCCGGACCCTGCAGGAGGTGACCGATGGCTCATTCCGTACCCCCGCTGCCCTATGCGTTCGACGCGCTCGAGCCGTACATCGACGCGCGCACGATGGAGCTGCACCACGACAAGCACCACGCGGCGTACGTCGCCAAGTTCAACGCCGCGCTCGAGAAGCACCCCGAGCTGGCGGCGAAGAGCCCCGAGGAGATCATCGCCGGTCTCGCCACGGTGCCGGACGACATCCGTACCGCCGTGCGCAACAACGGCGGCGGCCACGTCAACCACTCGATCTTCTGGACGCTGATGGGCCCGAACGCCGGCGGCGACCCGCGCGGGCCGATCGCCGACGCGATCAACAAGGCGTTCGGCAGCTTCGCGGCGTTCAAGGAGAAGTTCAACGCCGCCGGCATGGGCCGCTTCGGCTCCGGCTGGGCGTGGCTGATCTTCACCAAGGACGGCAAGCTCGAGGTCACCAGCACCGCCAACCAGGACAGCCCGCTGACCGACGGCCACTTCCCGATCCTCGGCAACGACGTCTGGGAGCACGCCTACTACCTGAAGTACCAGAACCGCCGCAACGAGTACCTCGAGGCGTGGTGGAACGTCGTCAACTGGGACACCGTCAACGCGCGCTTCGAGATGGCGAAGAACCGGTAGAGCAGGCGATCTGCCGCGGGAGTCTTCCCGCGCAGCGAGCACGACGGGCGGGCTTCGGCCCGCCCGTTTGCGTTGGGGGGCGTTGCGGAGTCCGCGGGGCGGGAGGACGGCCGGTGTCGTTCAGGGCACCGCGGAGCAGCCGCCCGTGCCCACGCGAGGATTGCCGGAGCTGCCCTTGCCGCGGGTTCCGAGCTCGGGGGACTCCTGCCAGCGGACGAGGTAGAAGTGGCCATCTCCCGCGGAGGGGACCGCGGTGTCGGGAGTCGATGTCGAGTCCGTGTCGGGGGAGTCGTTCTCGATGCAGGTGAGCGTGCCGAGCTCGATCCGTCCCGCCGTCTCCGCGAGCGTCCCGAGGTCTCCCCGCTCCACGTCGTAGACCGCGCTCGGCCTGCCGGGCACCGCCGTCCACGTCAACGTCGTGCTCTCGTTGCCGCGGGCGCGCACCCCGGAGACGGGGCACTCCGCCGGCGGCCCGAGGATGCTGCGGCCGATGCTGACGTACTCGTCCTGGACCACAGGCGGCAACTCCCGGGCGCCGAGCTGCACGGGGAGATCGAGCCCTCCCGGCCAGAGGTAGCCGATGAGCGCGATCACGTCCGGATCGGACTCGGCGAGCGTGTAGTAGTTCGCCGCGACCTCGGCCATCGTCTCCTGGCTCCAGCCGAGCAGGAAGTAGTCGGGCCGCCACTGGGCGTCCATCACGATCACCACCCGTTGTCCGGGGGACGACCGATGGCTCTTCAGCGTGGCGAGGTGCTGCTGATACCCGGGATCCGTCGACGGGTCGTAGATTCCGTACTCGTCGAAGCCGACCCAGCCGATCGAAGCCGGAATCTGCAGTTCATCGAGGCTGGTGCAGGCATCGATGACGAGGCCGGGGATCGCGGGAAACCTGCTCTCGAGCAGAGCGGCGGCACGATCCAGTTCGCCGAACGTCAGGTCGTTGTGGTACGGCTCGTCGACGAGTTACAACGCAGCGACCTTGTCCGGCGTGACGGCGCCGGCGTTGTTGTCCGCGAACAGGTTTCCGCGCTCGACGTAATCGGCGCGCAGTGCGAGTCCGCTCGCGGTGTCCTCGAAGAGTACCCCCTGGACGTGAAGGATCGGACGGATTCCCGGGGCCCGTGCCAGATCGACCCGCGAAGAGATCGTCTCCGCCGCCTCGAACACGAACATCTGGGCGACATCGGTGAAGCAGTCGACCTCCGCGAGGTAGTTGAGGACCAGTTCGTCGTCAAGCGGATCATCCCACCGGCAGTCGACGACGGCGAAGCCGTAGTGCCGGAGGTGTCCCTGCGCCGCGGCGGGCCACGCCGCGCCCGCGACGGCGCAGCAGGCCGCGGCGAGGAGATGGAGCGACACACGAACCGGGCGAGAAACGGTCATCAACGCATCCTGTGCGCGGAACGTACC
>RFIB01000210.1 GCA_003695625.1 Acidobacteriota bacterium
CCGCGAGTTTCCCGAGGCGCGCACGCCCGAGGACGAACTGTCCGACGAACCGTGGTTCCCGGTCGCGGAAAACGACGTGTTTCCCGAGGAGTTCGGCCGATTCCTCGGCATGCCCGGGGAGCTCCGGGAAGAGTTCGTCCGCTGGCACGGCGAGCTGCTCACCGCTCGCTGGTGGCAGGAGATGCAGCAGAGAACCCGCGCCGGAGAACTCGTCGACGTGATCCCGTATCGCGAGGATTCCCGCCTGCATCCGCGCCGCGGCCGCTAGGCCCCCGCGAGCGCGCCCCGGGCCGGCCGGCGGGCGTTACGGGGCCTTCCCGCACCCCGACCGGGACATTTCGCCCGCGTGACGCGATCCCGCTGTCGACGCCCGGCCGCCACAGCCCAGCGGATTCCCCAAGTTCTTGTCTGGCAGCAGGTTGCGTGCACAGGCGGTGCGTCCGCGGATGGCACGCCGGTTGCTTACAAATTCATAAGCCCGGGTGCGGAACCGGTTCGCATCAGCAGCTGCCGGCAGGGGCCCCGGGGACACTCAGGAGGACGAAAGCATGCTCAGGGGCAAGAGACTCTCGGTCCTCGCGACCCTGGTCATCGTGCTGGCCGTCGCGGCCTGGACGTCGCCGGCACTGGCCAAGGTCACGATCAAGCAGAAGGTGGGAGACAAGGAGTTCACGCTGCAGCTCTATGGCTTCTCCCAGCTCGAGGCCCGCGCCGGCGAGGGCCGCGAGGGCAAGCCGCCCGGCGAGAGCGGACCCAGGTTCAGCGCGCAGCGTATCCGGGTCGGCTTCAACTACTTCCACAAGGGTCTGTTCAGCAAGCTGTTCCTCGACTTCAACCAGTCGCACAGCAGCGACGAGGCCGGCCTGCCGAAGATGATCAAGGACGCGTTCGTCGGCTACCGGTTCAACGACGCGGCCTTCATCCGCATCGGCATGATCAAGGCGCCGGTCGGCATGAAGTTTACGATCCCGGGCTGGAACATGGACATCGTCGAGCGCAACAAGCTGGACAAGGGCATGGTCCTCGAACGCGACATGGGGATCATGCTCAGCGGACGGCTGATCGGCGGCCCCGCGGACCAGAAGCTGTCGACCAGCGGCATCGAGATGGGCCACGAGAAGTGGGGACGCGGGTTCGGCTACGACATCGGCGTGTTCAATCCGGCGGGACGCAGCGCGGCGGTCGTCTGGGACAAGTCGGTGCTCGGCGATGCGCTGGCCTATGCCGCGCGCATCCATTACGACCACGGCCTGCCGCTGCACTTCGAGGCGTCCTACGGCGTCTCCGAGCAGGCCGGCGGTCCCGGCACCGAGGACTTCAAGGTCCTCGACATCGGCATCAACTCGTTCCTCGTCGACGGACGGCTGCACTGGAACGCGGAGTACATCGACGGGAAGAACATCCTCGGCATCGACGGCTGGGACCAGGACTGCCTGACGGTGACGCTGGCGTGGATGTTCACGCCGACCATCGAGGGTGTCGTCCGGCACTACGCCGCCTCCGTCACGCGCGGCGACGATCCGGCGGTGCCCGACACGAGCCTCGGCAACACCTACGTCGGGTTCAACTTCTACCTCAAGCCGCTGAACCCGAAGCACCGCACGCTGCAGAACCACCGCATCCAGTTCAACTATGTGCTGACCAGCGGCGACGACGACGGCGCATGGACCGGCAAGTGGGGCTACCAGCAGGAGGCCTGGCTGCTCCAGTGGCAGATCAAGTACTGACACCGGAACCGGCCGTCGCGGCCGGATCGGACGCGGCCCGGCGACGCCACTGGCGGCGCGCCGGGTCGCGCGGATCCGGCCGCGCGGGCATCTCCTTCGGGCGCGTCGACACTCACGAGCGGGCCGCGACGAAATAGTCCCGCAGGCGGCGGGGACGCTCCGCGGCGAGCCGTCGCAGCTGCACGCGGATCTGCTCGACCATCGGCTGCGCCGCCCCGCTGTCGACCACCACGTCCGCGAGGATTCTCCGCGTCACGAGCCGCACGGCCGGCGCACCACCGGCCGCCTCGGCAACCTTCCCGACGAGCGCCGCGAGATCGGCGAACATTGCCCCCAGCGCGACGGCGTCGTCCGGTTCGTTGACCACGAGCTGCCGGTCGCCGAGCAGCGTGCGGTACTCGTGACGCAGCGGCGACTCGCCGAAGCCGAGGATCACCTCCTGCGCCCACGCGAGCCGCTGCGCCTCGTCGCCGCCGAGCCGCCCGGCCGTCTCCCGCAGGTACGTCTCGACAACCAGGTCGATCAGCTTCATCGCGGCATCCATCGACGTCGCCTGCACGTCCACGTTCGGTACCTTCGGCGATGCAAGCAGTTCGGCGACCTGCGCCCGCAGCGGGACCGGCTCGCTCTCGCCCCATGCACCCGCCGTGCCCGAGACGCCCAACGCCACGGCTCCGGCAACAAGCGTCGTCACGATGCCCTTCATCGGTCCATCCTTTCCGTCGCGGGTCCGGGCCCGCGGCTCATCCGACCATCAGCCGGTAGTTCTTGATCTTCTCCCACAGTGTCTTGCGCGAGATGCCGAGCAGCTCGGCCGCCTCCGCCCGTCGGCCGTTCGTCCGCTCGAGCGCCGCCTGGATCGCCTCGATCTCCGCCCGTTCGATCGCCTCCTGCATCGTCGTCACGTCCCGGTGCGTCCCGCGAGGGACCGTCGCTGCGGCGCGGCCGCTGCCGAAGCCCGCGGGCAGGTCGGCCAGCGTGATCGTCGGTCCGCGCGCGAACAGCACCGCCCTCTCGATCACGTTGCGCAGCTCGCGGACGTTGCCGGGCCACGGATGCTGGTACAGCGCATCGATCACGTCGGCATCCAGCCCCTCGATCGCCTTGCCCTGCTGCTCGCTGAATTCACGCAGGAACGCCTCGGCGAGCAGTGGAATGTCCTCGCGCCGGGCGCGCAGCGGCGGCAGCTCGATCGTGACGGTGTTGATGCGGAACAGCAGGTCCTGACGAAACCTCCCTTCCGCCACCTCCTGTTCGAGCGGCCGCAGCGACGCCGAGACGACGCGTACGTCCACGTCGACCGGCCGGTTCGAGCCGAGACGCTCGACCTGCTTCTCCTGCAGCGCCCGCAGCAGCTTGACCTGGAAGCCTTCGGGCAGCTCGCCGATCTCGTCGAGGAACAGCGTTCCCCCGTTGGCCGCTTCGAAACGTCCGACACGGCGCTGGACCGCCCCCGTGAACGCCCCCTTCTCGTATCCGAACAGCTCCGCCTCGATCAGGGTCTCGGGCAGCGACGTGCAGCTCACGCGCACGTACGGCCCGGACCGGCGTCGCGAGTTGAAGTGGATCGCCGCGGCAACCAGTTCCTTGCCCGTCCCGGACTCGCCCTGGATCAGCACCGCGGCTTCGGACATCGAGACGCGACGGATCAGATCGAAGACCTCCTGCATCGGCTTGCTCTTGCCGATGATCTTGCCGAACGAGTAGCGCTGCTCGAGCTGCTCCTGCAGGCGCCGGTTCTGCTCACGCAGGGCCCGCACCGAGCACAGGTTGTCGAGCCGGACGAGCAGCTGGGCGACCGAGAACGGCTTGGTGATGAAGTCCGCGGCGCCCTGCCGCATCGCCTCCACGGCGCGCTCGACCGTCCCGTACGCCGTGATGATCACGACAGTCGTGTCCGGCGACAGCTGATGCACCTCCCGCATCAGCGCCATGCCGTCCATTCGCGGCATCATCAGGTCGGTCACGACGACCTCGTGCTGATGGCGGCGGAACAGGGCGAGCCCCTGGACGCCGTCCTCCGCCGCATCGACGGCCCAGCCCTCCTTGCGCAGCGCGTCGCCCATGCTGACGCGCAGCAGTGGCTCGTCCTCGACCAGCAGCAGCCGTCGGCCACAGACGGTCATGATTCACCTCCGTGATCCGGCCCGGAAAGGCCGGGCAGGACGACGCGAAACGTCGATCCCCGTCCCGGCTCGCTGTCGACCTCGATCCGGCCGCCGTGGGCGCTGACGATCATGTCGCTGACCGCCAGGCCGAGTCCGGTCCCCTCCCCCACCTCACGCGTCGTGAAGAAGGGGTCGAAGATCCGGTCGAGAATCCCGGGCGGGATCCCCGTCCCCGTGTCCCGGACCTCCGCCACCACATCCGTGCCACGACGCATGCTGACCAGCGTCAACCGTCCGCCGTCGGGCATCGCTGCGATCGCGTTGAGCACCAGGTTCAGGAACAGCTGTTCCATCTGGTAGTGATCGGCCAGCACCTGCGGCTCGCTCGGGTCGAGGCGCCATTCGGCCTCGATTCCCTGCTTGACCATCTGGTAGCGGACGAGTTCCATCACGTGGCGCAGACTGTGGTTGATCGGCGTCGGCTCGAGGCGCATCGCGCGGGGTCGCGCGAACCCGAGCAGGTTGGAGACCGTGCGCTCGATCCGCTTGAGACCGTCGCGGATCAGGTCCAGATAGCGCGCACGCATTTCGGCATCGTCAGGATTCTGCTGGATGTTCTCGATGCAGGTCAGGATCCCGCCGAGCGGATTGTTGACCTCGTGCGCCACGCCGGAGGCGAGCGCCCCGACGGCGGCCATCTTCTCGGTGTGGGCGAGCTGCGCCTGGCGCGCCTGTTCGAGTTCGCGGAGCTGCTGCAGCTCGTCCATCATCCGGTTGAACGCCGCGGCCAGCTCACCCACCTCGTCCGACCGCCTGACCCGCGACCGGACGTCGAGGTTGCCCGTCGACGCGCTCTTCATCGTCTCGTTGAGCTCGAGGATCGGCCGGATCAGCGACTCGACGTACACCGCCGTCAGCAGCGAATTCCCCAGCATCAGCAGCACCGCGACGACGCCGGCCTGGACCGCCAGCTCGCGGACCCGCGCCTCGATCGGCGCCAGCGTGAACCCGACGGCCAGGGTGCCCCAGCAGCGGCTGGAGATACGCAGCGGCGCCCGGACCTCGAGCAGCTGCTCGCGGCCGGACCCGTCGAGCAGCTCGACCACCGGCTCGGCGACGCTGCCGCAGTCGTCGAGCGCCCGCGCGAACCGGCTGGCCAGCAGCTGCCAGCGGCTCGAATGTGTCACGATGCCGTCGCGATCCGTGACGATCACGTAGCGCAGCAGCTCCCGGTTGCGCTCCAGGACGGCGTTGACGTAGTTCTCCGTCAGGCCGGTCTCGACGACGAGTCCGAGGTCCTCGTACATCAGGGCATCGGTGATCGGGATCGCCATCGCCTGGGCGAGCGTGAACGCCTGACGCTCGATCTCGTCGAAGCGGGCGCGCCGCTCGTGAATCACGGCGAGCACGGTTGCCAGCGTCATCGTCACCGCGATCACGGTGTTCGAATAGAGGAAGAACTTCGCGCGCAGGCCGAGCCGGAGCATCTCAGCGCCCCCCGCAGCGGGAGCGCCAGGCCCGCTCGTCCAGCTCGAGCGCGCGCGGACCGTAGAGCTGCCGCGCCAGTGCCCGGACCGGCCCGTACTCCTCGTCCGTCGCGGGAACGAAGCCGCCGGCCAGTTCGGCGTCCCACGCGACGCCGCGGCCATCGTCGTCCAGCTCGAGCAGCGCCTTCATCACGCGCGCCGCGACGCCGGCGGGAAGATCGCGCGGCACGACCAGCGGGAAGTTCGGGATCGGATCCGAGACGGCGATGCGGCGCAGGCCGCGGCCCTCGAACTTCTCCCCGACGATGTCACGCACGGCGCAGGCGTCGGCCTGCCGGAGCATCACCGCGCGCGCAGCCCGCTCGTGATGCCCGTAGAACCGGCAGCTGAAGTCGGTCCCCGCCTCGAGCCCGGCCGCACGCAGCATCGCCTCCGGCACGAGGTGGGACGAGGTCGACAGCGCCGCCCCGAACGCGACGCGGCGCCCGCGAAGATCCCGGAGTCCAGCCAGCGGGCTGTCCTGGCGGACCATGATCCAGCTGCGGTACGTCTCGCGTCCCCCGGTGCGCAGCTTGACGAGCGGACGCGCACCGCACGCGCGATGGGCCCGGACGTAGGTCAGCGGCCCGAGCAGCGCCATGTCCAGCTCGCCGCGGCACAGGCGCTCGACGGTCCCCTGATAGGCGCTGTCGACGACCAGCTCCCAGCTCGTCCCGGTCGCCTCCGACAGGTAGTCGACCAGCGGCTGGTACTTGAGGAACATCAATCGCGGGTTGTAGAGCCCGACGACACCGAACCGCCGCACGCGCGTCGCGCTCTCCGGCGGGGCGGTGCCGCCTGCGGGCTCCGCCCCCCCCGCAATCGCCGGCAGGAGGATCGCGAGCAGGACCGCCAGCTCACGCCGGCTGCCGCGCCGCCATGCACGCATCGCCGATCTCCTCGGCGAGATTCGTCCCGGCGAGCTCGATCACGCGATCCCAGCCGCGCATCCGCGCCCGGCGCGCGGTCCCGGCGCCGAGGCACCATGCGGTCGCCGCCTGGGCCAGCCCGGGATTGGCGCGCTCGTCCTCGACGAGATCGACGTCGTCGGCCGTCGCGAACACGCACCCGGTGACCGGCGCTGCCGCGAGGGCGATCCTCGCCGCAGGCGTCATCGGCAGGGGGACGACGAGCACTTCCGCGCCCGCTCGGGTCAGATCTCCCTCGGCTCGGGTGAGGCTCGGCGGGAGGAGCAGCCGCTGTCCGGCCAGGACCGCCCGCGCCTGCCAGTCTAGCCGTTTCCGGTGCGTAACGCCGGGACCGATCACGAACACGGCCGGCGGCCGGATGCCGACGCGCCGCGCCTCGTCCGGCAGCCGGACGAGCGGTGCCGCGGCGACCCGCTGCGCCGCGGTGGTCGCCCGCTCGACCATCGCCGCCGGCGTGTCCGGGGCCATCCCCGCGTCGAGCAGCTGCCGCACCACGCCGGGCAGGGCCGTCACCCCCATGTACCCGACGATCGTGGCATGGGGATCCTGCGCCAGCAGATCCCAGCGGACCTGCGGTCCCCCGCTCTTGGCACATTCATGGGCCGTGACGAGCGTGACGCGGACCGCTTCCGACCGGCACGTCACCGGGATCCCGGCCCACGCCGGCCCGGCGATGCCCGCCGTGACGCCGGGCACGACCTCGAACGGGATTCCGCGGCGGGCCAGTTCCTCGGCCTCCTCGGCGCCGCGTCCGAACACGTACGGATCGCCTCCCTTGAGCCGCACGACCCGGGCGCCCGCGGACGCGAGTCGCACGAGCAGCGCGGTGATCTCCTGCTGGGGAACGGGATGGCGGCCGGCGGTCTTTCCCACCGGATGCAGCTCGACGCGCGACGGCAGGTCGGCCGGCAGCGCGCCGGCCGCGAGCCGGTCGTAGACGATCGCGTCCGCCTCGTGCAGACGCCGGTATCCCCGCAGTGTCAGCAGATCGGGCGCGCCGGTGCCGGCACCGACCAGACTGACCCATCCGGTGCCCTCGCCGCGCAGCGACGCGTCCACGTCACGCGGCGCGGTCGCGCACTCGCGAGCCCCGGTGCTCGACGGGACGCGCCCCCGGCGGATCAGGCACGCGCTCTCCTCCTCGGCCCGCGGCACGCGGGCGGTCAGCCGCTCGGGGTCGACGGTCGCCTCGAACCACGCCTCGAAGCAGCGCCGCTCCTCGGCGGCGTCGAGACCGAGCGCCCGCACCCGACGGCGAAAGCCGGCTGCGGCCTCGGTCCACTCGATCCACTCCTCGCCGAACCGCCGCTCGAGCAGACGGCGGATCAGTCGCACGGCGAACGGCGCCCGCCCCGCGGAGGCCACCGTGAGCTGGAGATCGCCCCGCCGAACGCGGGCCGGCAGGTGGAAGTCGCACAGCTCCGGGTCGTCGGCGACGTTGACCCACACGCCGGCGGCGCGCGCGTCGTCCGCGACGAGGCGGTTCGTCTCGCGCGCGTCGGTCGCGGCCAGCACGAGCCGGTAGTCCCCCGCCTCGGGCGATCGATAGGCGCGGCGCTCGAGCGTCAGCCGCCCCTCGGCGGCGAGCGCGATGATCCGCTCGACCGGATCGGGCGCGACGACGGTCACGCGTGCCCCCTCCTCGAGCAGCCCGAGGACCTTGCGCAGCGCGACGCCTCCGCCCCCGACGACGAGGCACGGCTGATCGGTCAGCGAGAGCATCACGGGGTACATCTCGGCATCTCCTCCGTCACGGGTCCGGTCATCCGGCCCACAGCGCGCGGCGCATCGCGCGGTGCGAGCGCCATGCGCGCCATGCGGCCAGCTCCTGTTCGACGATGCGGTGCGCGTGGCCGGCCGCCTCGGCCTCGAGAGCGCGTTCGCGATCGATGCGGCGGGCCAGGCCGGGAAGGTCGATCAGCCGGCCCGCCCACGGCGCGCCGTCGCAGCGCTCGACATCCGGCGGCATGCCGAGATCGACGATCCAGGGCACGCGGTCGCCGTCGTCCGACACGGCGCGCAGCATCCAGGCCCGGATCGACGGCTCCGGAGCGGACGTCGCCGCCGCGACGACGTCGACCTGCCGGAGTGCCGCGGCACGCCACGGCCAGGCGATCGCCTCGCCGCCGAGGCGGCCGGCGACGGCCTCGGCCTTCGCGGGCGAGCGGCCCGCGATCATCAGGCGCCGGACTCCGCGCTGCCGCAGCCGCCGCGCGAGCAGTGCGGCGGTCTCTCCCGTCCCGACGACGAGCGCGGCGCGTCCGCCGAGATCGCCGAGCTCCCGCTGGAGCGCGTTGACGGCGGCGCCGGCGATCGAGCGGCTGCCCCGGCCCAGGGCGGTCTCCGCGCGGACGCGTCGGCCGGCGCGGAAGGCGGCGTGGAACGCCCGGTGGAGCGAGGGCCCGGTCAGACCGGCCGCGCTCGCCGCACGATACGCCCGGCGCAGCTGGACCAGCACCTGGTCCTCGCCGACGACGACCGACTCGAGTCCGGCGGCGACACGCAGCAGGTGACGGACCGCGTCCTCGCCGACCAGCACGCGGGGCGCGGGGATCCCCGGGAGCGGCGCCCTCGCGTCGCCGACGCACTGCGCGACCAGCAGCCGGGAGCACGCCGCCGGGGCGAGACCTTCCGCGTAGACCTCGATCCGGTGACAGGTTGCCACCGTGACGATCGGCGTCGCCCCGGAATGCGGCAGGTCCGGCGTCCGGCGGCGCAGTGCGTGCAGGCGGGCGAGTGCGTCGTGCCCTGCGCTGCGCCAGTCGAACCCGGCGACGACCACGGTCCGGTCCGTCCGGATCATCGGCCCGTCTCCCGCGCCGCACGGCGCCACGCGAGCCCGCCGGCGAGCCAGCGGGCGCGCCGGCCGCGAGCGGCGAGAAGTCGCGCCACCTCCGAGGCGCGGGGTCCACGCTCGCAGGCGACGACGAGTCCGTCCGGCAGATCGTCCGCGTCGGCACGCACCTCGGCAGGCGTCCGCGCCCGCTCAGCGGCGAGCGGGTGCGCGCGCCGCTCGGCCTCGACGCGCACGTCGAGCACGGTCGCGGGATCGAGCGCCGCGAGCGGCGAGACCGGCTCGAGCCGCCCGGCCTCGACCTCCTGCGCGCAGAACGCCGCCACGGCCAGCGGGTCGATCGCCGGCGCGAGCGGCGGGCAGTACGCGTGCTCGACCGCGCCGAGCCGGTCGATCGTGCCGCCCGCGGCGATCACCGCGGAGGCGAGGTCGACGATCCGCTTCGCGTCGCGCCGCCCCGCGGCCTGGACGCCGAGCAGCCGCCGGGACCCGCCTTCCCAGACGACCGCGACATGGACCCGCGCACTCTCCGGCCAGTAGTGGGCGGCGTCGTCCGCGGAGACGCAGACCGATCGCACGTCGAGCCCCTCGCGACGCGCCGCGTCCGCGGTCAGCCCGACCGCCGCGACC
>RFIB01000030.1 GCA_003695625.1 Acidobacteriota bacterium
GACCTGCCGCCCGACTGGGACGCCTTCTGCCGCAAGACGCGACTCACCCCGATGGTCGGACGCAACACGATCCACGACCTCAGGCACGCCGACTGACCGGCAGGCCACGTCGGCCGTGCCGGCGGGGCCTGGATTCGCCCTGCGGACGCAATCCATCCGGCTCCGGGGGAACCGCGCATCACGACGTCGTCCCGACGAGCGCACACCGCACCGCTGTCCGGTGGGCGAACACGCGCGGCACCCACAAGCTGCGCTACACGTAGGGGGTTTCGCGGCTGTTTCGGGGTCCGCGGCGTTGCCTGCGCGCGTCCGCGCTTCCTATATTCTGCTCCGCGGGATCCGGACCCTCCGGAACACCCCCGCTGGAGCCGCGATGCCCACGACCCGTGCCGTCCGTGCGCCCCTGGCGCATGCTCCGCACCCGGCCGAGGTGCGCGAATTCGCCGACTCCGCGCCGTGGCGGCTGGTCGCCGAGGCCTCGGTCGACGTCCGGGTCGCCCCCGCGACGCGCCGCGTTCTCGACGAGGGGCTCGCGGCTCGCGTCGATGCGCTGACGCTCGGCGAACGGATCGCCCTGGCGCGGCTGGCCGGCCCGCGGACGCGCCGCGCACTGCTCGCGGCGGGCGACCGTCCCGTGCTCCAGGCCATGCTGTCCCATCCGCGCATCGACACGGGCGAGCGCACGCTGGTCCTCGATCGGCTGCGCGGCCGGCAGCCCGTGCCGGAGGCCGCGTCGTGAGCCGGAGGAGCCGGGCACGCCGCCGCCCGCGGGGGCGCGCGACGCCGACAGGCGAGTCGCTCGCCGTCGCCGACCGCGAGGTCCCCTCGCGCGACCGCGGTGAAGATTTGACGGCGGATCGCGCGGCTTCCTATGATCGCGGCACTGTGCCGGACTCCCCCGCCGACGCCCGCCGGGACGACCGCTCGTTCGGCGAGATGCTGCGCCGCGAGCGCGAGCTGCGGCGCATCTCGCTGCGCGAAGTCAACGAGGCGACCAAGATCAACATCCGGTACCTCGAGGCGCTCGAGCGCAACGAGTTCACCTACCTCCCCGCCGGGGCGTTCACGCGCGGGTTCATCCGCGCCTACGCACGCTACATCGGTCTCGACGAAGGCGAGATGATCAACGCGTATCTCTACGAGCTGCGCCGCCAGGAGGAGGCCGGCGACCAGGCCGGCAACGCGCCCGACGAACAGCTCCGGGCGCACTTCGGTCTGGAGGAGCAGGAAGCGGCGCGACGCCGCAGGTTCCAGCGGCTGCTGATCCTGCTCGGCGCCTCCGTGCTGCTGCTGGCCGCGCTGGCCATGCTCGCCGTGTTCGTCGTCAGCCAGGCGCGCGGCGCCGACGCCGCCCCGCCGATGATCGAACAGCGACTCCCGTGAGCACGCAGGCCCCCGGTCTCGCCGAGCGCATCCTCGAGGCGATCGAGTCCGGCCGCGCTCCGCGTCAGGCCAGGCTCGCCGCGGCGCGGGGCAGCCTGCCGCTCTCACGCGCCCAGCTCGTCGCCCTGCAGCTCAGGCTGCGCGAGGACGACGACGACGAGATCCGCGGTGCGGCGACCGCCGCTCTCGACGCCGTCAGCGCCGACGAGGCGGTCGCGCTCGCCGGGGACGAGGAGAGCGCGCCGCAGGTGCTCGCGTGGCTCGCCGCCGAGCTGCGCCGCTGGCCGGAGGCCGGCCGCGTGCTTGCGGCGAGCACGCGGATCGACGCGGCAGCGATGGTGCCGCTGGCCGAGTCGGACGACGAGGAGACGCTGCGCTTCCTGGCGGCGAACCATCGCGCGCTCAAGGCCCATCCCCCGCTCGGCGAGCTGCTCGAGCACAACCCGCATCTGCCGCGGGACGCGGCCGCGCGGCTGCTCGACGTGCTCGAGGAGCTGCGCAAGGAGGCGGCCGCCGCGACCGCCCGCGCACAGGACGGACAGGACGCGGCGGCGACGGACGAGATTCCGCCGGCGCGCGATCCGTTCCTGGCCTCCCTCGGCATCGACGCGGAGCTCGAGGCCGTGCTTCCCGAGCTGGACATCGACATCGGAGCGCTGGCCGAACGGAGCGAACTGCTCGGCGCCGAGGACGGCGACGACGAAGGGCTGCTCGCGCGGCTCTCGCGCATGAAGGTCGGGCAGAAGCTCAAGCTGGCCCTGTTCGGCGGCCGCGAGGAGCGCGCGCTGCTGATCCGGGACTCGAACCGGATCGTCGCCACGTCGGTGGTCAAGAACCCGAAGTTCAGCGAGGTCGAGGCGGAGATGGCCTCGAACTCGCGCAACGTCAACCAGGAGGTCCTGCGGCTGATCGCCCGGCACCGCGACTACGGCAAGCTGTACGCGGTCCAGCACAACCTCGTCCGCAATCCGCGCTGCCCGCAGGAGATCGCGGTGCGGCTCGTCTCCTCGCTGCGCGAGCGGGACCTCAAGCTGCTGATGCGCAACCGCAACGTCGCCGAAGCGGTGCGCCGCCAGGCCCGCAAGACACTCGAGATTCTCGCCCAGCGTCGTCGCGCACGCGTGCCCGGCAAGCGTTGAGCCGCAGGGCGCCTCGGCATGACGGATGCGCTATCTTCTTGCCCCGGAGGCGGGGACTCATGCCCACCCGGCGCGTGACGCCGCCGGGGCGACGGACGGACTGAACGCGCGATGCGACTGGTCAAGGCGGCACGGCAACTGCTCGAGAACTACCACCTCAAGGCGGGCGTGTTCCACTTCTATCGCGGCGAGTTCGGACCGGCGAGCGAGTTCCTCCACAAGGCGCTCGAGGAGGCCGCGCTGACCGCCGCCGACCGGCGCGCGGCGATCTACTTCCTCGTGCAGACTCGAATCAGCGCTGCCGAGCAGCATCTCGAGCAGGGCCGCGCAGACCGCGCACTCGAGGAGTATCGCGCCGCGCTCGGCGTGATGCCGTCGTACGCCGACGTCCACGCGCGGCTCGCGGCCGTCCACCTGGACAGAGGCGACGCGAGGCGCGCCGCGACGCACCTCGAGGCGGCGGTGGAGATCAACCCGCGCTTCGTCGAGGGCTGGATCCGTCTCGGACGGGCGCGGCTGCTCGCCGGCGAGGCCGACGCGGCCCGCGACGCGTTCCGTACGGCGCTCGCGCGCAGCGAGGAGCGGGCCCGCGAGGCGCTCGAGGCCGCCGAGGCCGCGCTCGCTGCCGGACGGATCGACGAGGCGGGCGAGCTGTACCGCCACGCGTTCCTGGAGGACGGCGACAGCTTCCGGCACCACCTGCGGCAGGGGCTGTTGATGCTCCGGCAGGAGAAGTGGGAAGATGCGGTCGCCGAACTCGAGGCGGCGGCGGAGATTCGCCCCCGCTATGCGGACGTGCACAACTATCTCGGCGTCGCGCGCGCCGAGCAGGGCGACCTCGAGCGTGCAAGGGAGTCGTTCCGCCGGTCGGTGGAGATCAACCCGGAGTACCTGGTGGCCTGGCTGAATCTCGCGTTCACGTGCGACGCCGTCGGCGATCGCGACGCCGCGCGCGCGGCGCTCGACGAGGTGTTGCGGCGCGAGGCGGACAACGCGCCGGCCCGCCATCTTGCCGACCGGCTGGAGTCCGAGGCGCAGACGGGCGAGGAGCCCGCGACGCGCGCCGGGGAGCCGGCCCCGTGAAGCTCGCGGTCCATGGCGTGAGCGATCGCGGCCTCGTCCGGCCGCACAACGAGGATTGCCTGCTCGTCGAGCCGGACCGCGGCCTGTTCGCGGTCGCCGACGGCATGGGAGGTCACGCCGCCGGGGAGGTGGCGTCGAGGCTGGCGATCGAGGCCGTCCGCGAGGTGTTCGAGGAGATTCCCGAGGAGGGCGACGAGGTCATCGCCCGCATCCAGGCCGCGATCGAACGGGCGAACCGCAACATCGCCGAGCGGATCCTGAGCCAGCCGGAGTGCCGCGGGATGGGCACCACGCTCGTCATGTGCGTGACCCGCGACGACCGGTTCTGGGTCGCGCATGTCGGCGACTCCCGGGCGTACCTGCTGCGCGGCGACGCGATCCGGCAGCTGACGACCGACCACTCGTTCGTCAACGAGCTGGTCCGTCTCGGGATGCTCTCGCGCGAGGAGGCGGCGCGCGACCCCCGGCGGAACGTCGTCACCCGCGCGCTCGGCAGCGGCGCGCCGGTCGCGCCGGACATCTACGAGGACCGCTGGCGGGCCGGCGACCGTCTGCTGCTCTGTTCGGACGGACTGAACACGATGGTCGGCGACGACGAGATCCTGCGCATCGTGCGCGAGGCCGGGGACGACGTCGGCCGCGCCGTCGACGAGCTGGTCGCCGCCGCGCTGGCCGGCGGAGGCGAGGACAACGTCACCGTCGTGCTCGCCGCGATGGTCCCGCGCGCCGAGACCGACGAGCAGGACGACCAGCCGGAGGACACCGGCGTGATCGAGCCGCCCGAGCCCGCCGAACGGCCGCTCGCCCGCCCGGACGGCGAGGATGCGCCGGCAGACTGCTGATCGCGCGCCGCGGCGGCTCCCGGTCTCTGTTGCCGCCCCCGGGGGCTCCCTCTATATTCCGGGCGGCCCGGCAGTTCGGCGATCCGCGTGCCGTCCGAGCCGTGCTCCCGGAAGGACCGTGACCCGAAGGACGTCCCTGGCCTGCCTGATCGCACTCGCCGCCGCCGCCCCCGTGGCGGGCGTCGCGGCAGGGCATGCCCCGACACCGGAGGAGCTTCGCACCGCACTCGCCCCGCGCGTCCAGCAGCTCGCCGCCGCGGGCGGAGACGTGACGGCGCTCGCCGCTCGCGATCCGGAACTCGCCGCCCTGCTCGACTCGCGACCGGAGACGACCGGGCTGGTCACGCTCGCGCTGGCCGATCCGCCGGTGACGGTGACGTTCCCGGCGCCGGCCCCTTCGGGTCCGCTCGTCGACGAGGATCTCGACGGCATGCCCGACCGCGTGCGGGCCGCGCTGGACGCCGCCGGCGCGACGCTGGCGCGACTCGAGGATGCAGGGCTGCGCGAGCCGGGTGCGGATCTCGAGCTGTACCTGCTGCCGCTCGGCAGCGTGGCGCGCGGCTGGATCGGTCTGGACGGGACGCCCGTCGCGGGCCGGGGCGCGCGCGGATTCGTCGTCGTCAACATCGTGCACCCCGCCGGAAGCGACGCGGTCCACGCGGCGACCGCCAGGTTCGTCGCCCGCCTCGCGCTGGCGGGCCTCGACGCGGACGCTCCGCAGTGGTGGCTCGAGCCGAGCGTCGCCTGGTTCGAGCTGCAGGCGGCAGGCCCGTCGCTCGAGATCGCCTCGGCGATCCGCTCGCGCTGGTCGCAGCCGGAACTCGGCCTGCAGACGGGCCTGGCCCGTATCGCGCGGGGCAACGTCGGCCTGCTGCTCGCCCTCGAGGATCCGCGGCTCGCGCAGCGCGTCCTGCGCGAGACCTGGTCGGCACTCGCCCGGCGCGCGGAGATCGACTCGCGCGACGACGTCGTCATCGAGGCGCTTCGACGGAGCACCGGGACCGACGTGGCGGAACTGCAGGCCCGGGCCGCGATCCGCGCCCTCGTCGACGGGCTCGAGCCGACGCGCTGGGCCGCCGAGGTCGCCGAGGTTCCCGCGGGCGGCATCCAGACCACGATCCACGCCGGACCGTGGGGCGGCGCGCTGCTCTCGCTGCGACCGGACCCGCTCGGCGCCGCGGCGACGCGCCTGAGCGCGAGCAGCAGCGGTCCCGGATGGACGCTCTCGCTGATCGCCCGGCGACACGACGGCCGCTGGGAGCGGATCTACGGCCGGGACCCCGCCGGGGGCATCGAGCTGCTCGTTCCGTGGCGGGACTACGAGCGGGCCGTCGTCGTGATGATCCGCGACGGCAGGGGATCGGCCCGGGAGATCGAGCTGCTGATCGACGACGCCGGCGCCGACGCACTGTTCGCGCTGGCCTCGGTGTCGGCCCGGCACCTGCCCGACGGTTCGGTCGAGATCGCCTGGCGCACCGGCTGGGAGCGCGAGCTGTTCGGCTGGCTGGTCGAGCGGTCGGACGCTCCGGACCGTCCGTTCCAGGCGATCGACGAGCTGCCGGCGCCCGCGCTGGGCAGCGAGACCGGCGGCGCCTTCTACCGCCTGCGCGATCCGGC
>RFIB01000211.1 GCA_003695625.1 Acidobacteriota bacterium
ACGCGACTCGTGCCCTCGCCTTCCAGAATCCTGCCCTCGAGCGCCGGGCCGACAAAGGATGCGCTTCCGTCGACCAGGAGAGCCATCCGGACGCCCGGCCGCTCGACCCTCACCCCTGACGGATCCCGAAGGTCGAGCGTGATCTCGGCACGTCCGTCGGTAAGAGCCGAAGGCGCCACTCGGGCGAAGGCGAACAGTGCGTTGTCAGGAAGGGCGTCGCAAAGATCGCCGACGCCGTCCCCGTCGCGATCGACCTGGGCAGGGTCATCGACGTCAGGGCAGACGTCGAGATCGTCGGCGTACTCGTCTCCGTCTGCATCCCGGTCGTCGTTGCAGAGATCTCCGATCCCGTCGCCGTCGCGGTCATGCTGCTCCGGATCGGCGACGTCCGGACACACGTCGAGCGCGTCCGGAACGCCGTCACCGTCCGGATCGTCGCATGCGTCACCGCCCCCTCCCGGGTGAATCTCGTCCCTCTGCCAGTAGTTCGGTGTCAGCGGGCAGTTGTCATCCTTGTCGTAGACACGATCCCGATCCGTATCGGCCGCTGCGGGGTTCGTCCCCAGCGCGACCTCTTCCTCTGCCGTCAGCCCGTCCCCGTCCGTGTCGCTCTCAGGCTCGAAGGACGGAAAACGGCGCGTCACTCCGGTGAGGGCAAAATCGTCGACATAGCAACCTGCCCGCTCCGGGCGTTCCAGCGACGGATGGAATCGGAACCGGACGAGGACGCGCCGGCCGGCACCGGGGGGAATGCCTTCTTCCCATCGGGTCCAGCGCTCGTAGGTCCCCGATGTGAAGCGAAGCCTCTGCCACTCCGCGCCTCCGTCGTCGCTGATCTCCAGGATGCAGCGATCGTCCGAGTTGACGCCCTGCATCCAGACCGACGCACTCAGCCGTGGGTGCGGTCCGTCGATGATCAGAGCCCCCATCCCGGCAAGGATGGCATCGCCTCGCTGATTCGAATACGGTCCCGACAGGTTCGTCCCCCAGACCTTCTCGCCCGAGGCGGCGCTGTCGGGGCCGAATCGTGGCACGCCCCACTGCCATAGCCTGGTCTCGTCCCCCCGGAATCCCCCTGGCGACTCCTCCAGATCGACTGCGCGATCCTGCAGGACGTGAAGCCCGAGCTCCGGCCGATCCTCTCCACCCAGCTCGACCCAGCCGGGCTCGAAGGGCTCGACCCCGATCGTCACCCTTCCCGCGACGAACTCCACCAGGACCCGGTTCGTCCCTCCGCCCTCGAGCAGATGTCCGGTCGTCGTCGCATCCGCGAATCTCGCGTTCCCGGAAACGGTCAGCGCAACCTGGATTCCTTCGAGATCCTCCTGCAGCGCGCCGGATTCGTCCTCGAGCCGGAATGTGACCGATATGGTCTGATCGACGAGCGCATACCCCGACACCACGGGGCGGACGACGAGATACACATCAGGGTACGGGTCGCAGACGTCACCGCGGCCGTCGAGATCCCCGTCTTCCTGCTGCCGGTTCGCCAGGTCCGGACAGTTGTCCCAAGGGTCGGCCACGCCATCGCCATCCCCGTCCACCTCGGCATTGCAGGCGTCGCCGGTCCCGTCGTGATCGGTGTCGGCCTGCTCCGGATCGAACGCGTCGGGGCAGACGTCATGCGCATCGCTCACTCCGTCGCCGTCCGGATCGTCGCACGCATCCGTCGGCCCGCCGGGATGCACGCGATCTTCCTGCTCCGGGTCCGGCACGACGGGGCACCCGTCCTCGCGATCCTCGATCCCGTCCATGTCGGTATCGCGAAGCAGGGGATCGCTCCCGGAGTCCAGCTCCCGCGTGTCCTCGAGTCCATCGCGATCCGTGTCGACGCCGCGCTCGATGAACCGCACCGCGGGGACGACGCCGCGGACCGACAGATCGTCCAGCAGCCACCCTCGTCGCCGGCCGAGATCGCCCGCCGCACGAAACCGCAGCCGGACCGGCTGGCCGGCCCACTGTGACAGATCGAGGCTCGGGCGTTCCCAATCCCAGGTTCTCCCCGGGAAGAAGTCCAGCGGGATCCAGGAACCATCCTCGTTGGCGGAGATCTCCAGATGCATCTTCCCGGAGGTCAGATCGAACCAGGTCCAGAACGACATCCTGGAGGCCCGGTCATGCGCCAGGAAAAACCTTGGCGTGACGAGCAGCGACTCCGCGTCGCCGGTCAGACTGCGTCCGAGCCCGAGCTCCCACGCACGGAGACCGGAATGGGCACCGACGTCCTGGTCCGGGTCGAGCGGAGCGGGCATTCCCCACTCCCACAGACGGTCAGGCCCGGCAACGAGAAGGCCGCCATCATCCGCCTCGAAGTCGGACTCGTAGTCCAGGGCCGCGACCAGCCCCGTATCGTGAACGTCGAGTACGTCGAGAGCCGCGAATCCCGGCCGTTCGGCCTTGACAAGGAGGGATGCCACGCCATCGACCAGCTCGACATCGGCCCACGGCTCCCCTCCCGGACCGCGGAAAGTCCCGACACCCTCCGGATCGGCGTACAGACGCGCTCCGACCTCTCCCCGCGCGACGATCCGGATCACGAATGCCGGCGCGTCCCGCACAGGCTCCCCCGTCTCCGGATCAACCGCTTCGAGCCTTGCCGTGGCGGGCTCGCCCACGACAGCCCAGCCAGGAACGTGCAGTGCGACGTTCCACCGCCGCTCGGGATACGGATCGCACAGGTCGCCCCGTCCATCACCGTCCGAGTTGCGCTGCTCGAGATTCCACGTGCCCGGACAGTTGTCGACGCTGTCGGCGAGCCCGTCGCCATCCGGATCGGAGCAGGCATCGCCCGCGCCATCGCCCGGATGCTCCCGGTCAGCCTGGAGAGGATTCGCGACCAGCGGACAGTTGTCCGTGCCGTCCGGAACACCATCGAGATCCGAGTCCGGGATACGTGGATCGAGCCCCATAGCCAGCTCGTCGCCGCTGTTCACCCCGTCGGCGTCGTCATCCGCCTCGGGATCCAGAGCGACGACGGCGGACTCGTGCCCGATGGCGACGTCGTCGATGAACCACGCAGCGTACGGAACTCCGTCGTGAGAACCGATGAAACGAAGCTGGATCCTGCTCCAGTCCTCGCCCGACCGCACGACGCAGGCGTGTCGCTTCCAGGCACCGTAAGATATCGAAACAGAGCAAAGATGGCGCCACGCCGGATCCGTATCCGTCCTGTACTCGAGCCGCGCACCGCTGTACGGAAGTCCGCTGGCCCAGGACCGAAACTCGATGGTCGGGGTCGGGCCCGGAGAGCTGATCGCCTGCCACGGGGACTCGATCACGTCCTCCTCGTTCTTCTCCGCCGGATCGACAGCGCCGAATCCCCACGCAAACAGGCCGGAGAATGCCGTGAAGGGGCCTCGCTCCGGGATCCCGTACCGCCAGATGTTCGCCTCGCCCCGGTCGGCATAGACCGGCCCCTGCTCGAATCGCTCCAACAGCGCCGCTTCCATGGTGAGGCCCAGGCCATCCACATCCTCGAGGTCGATGTGCAGCGTGCCCGGTTCACGGGCAACGAGGGACAGCTCCACCCGGCCGTCGACGAATTCGATCAGCGCCCGGCTCGTCCCGGCACCCGACAAGAGACGGCCCGCGCGGGCCTCCGAACCGAACTCGGCCGGACCCTCTACCGTGATCGCGGCGCGCACACCGACCATGTCGCACATCGGACGGCGTTCCCGATCCTCGAGCAGGAAGGTCACCAGAGCGGGCGTTCCCTGGACCATGGCCGGCGGAAGCTCCGCGCGCACGCGCAGCGACCTCTCGGGGAAGCGATCGCAGGCATCTCCCCTGCCGTCCAGATCCGTGTCCCGCTGGGACACATTGGGAGTATCCGGGCAGTTGTCCCGGTAATCCGCAATCTTGTCCGCGTCGGGGTCGTCACAGCGGTCCCCGATGCCGTTGGGATGGACGTCGTCCTTCTGGTCGGGATTCCGGAGCAGCGGGCAGTTGTCGTCGGGATCCGCGACACCGTCGCCGTCCGTGTCCGGATTCCGCGGATCGCTTCCGAGCGCCAGCTCCTCTTCGTTGTCCAGACCATCCCCGTCACTGTCGCCGGCGGGTTCCAGCACGTCGATCTTCCGGGTCAGTCCCGTGATCTCGACATCATCGATGAACGCGCCTCGGTCAAGGCTCGACGCGGAAGCCGTGTTGAACCGGTATCGCCTGCGCTCCGTCGCCGTCTGCCTGTGAACGTATTCCGCGAGTTCCCAGCGATGGTTGGGGCTGACACTGACCTCGGTGGACCACCACGGTGCGGGGTTCCAGGAACGGAGCCGTTCGAATCGCAGGCCCGAGTTCGTGTCGACCCACGCGTGGAACCGGATGTGCAACGTGGTGCCCTCCGGCACGATGAGGTCCGGGAGCTGCAACCATTCCTCCGAGGTGGACTGCATCTTCCCCGTCAGCGCAGTTCCCCATACCTTCTCGCCCGAAACCGGAGCCAGCGTGGCGGGGACGCCCCACTTCCACTGGTCACGTTCTCCTCCATGCGTGAATCCTCCGTCATCCTTCTCGAAGTCCCAGAGGAGATCTCTCGGAACGACCAGTCCTCCGTGATCGACATCGCTGCCGGTGATCTCGACGATCGATTCCGCCGGCGTGAGAATCTCGGCACGAACGCGCCCTTCGACGAATTCCACGAGTGCGGAAGACGTGCCGGCGCCCTCGAGCACGCTCCCCTCCTCGGTGCGGCCGGTAAACGTGGCCCCCTCAGACAGCCCGACGAGCAGCCGGACGCCGTCGAGCTCCGACAGCGCCACCCCCGAGTCGGTCTCGAGAACGAATTCGATGAAATCCCGACCTCCGACAAGCCCGTACCCGGGTGCCACGACCCGCACGACGACCGGGCCTCCCGGGTAGACGTCGCACGGATCGCCGGCACCGTCGCCGTCCTCGTCTTCCTGTCCGGGATTGAAGTGGGCCGGGCAGTTGTCGAAGCAGCTCGCCAGCCCGTCGCCGTCCTCGTCGAAGCCCTCGTCGACCGAGCCGTCGCCGTCGTTGTCGGCCCCGTCGCAGACCTCCGGATCGCAGGCGTCGCCCGTCCCGTCACCGTCGGTGTCGGCCTGGTCGGGGTTGGCGGTCTCCGGGCAGTTGTCGAAGCAGCTCGCCAGCCCGTCGAGGTCGGGATCGAAGCCTTCGTCGACCGAGCCGTCGCCGTCGTTGTCGACGCCGTCGCAGACCTCCGGGTCGCAGGCATCCCCGGTCCCGTCGCCGTCGGTGTCCTG
This sequence comes from Acidobacteriota bacterium, assembly GCA_003695625.1. Classification (GTDB taxonomy): domain Bacteria; phylum Acidobacteriota; class Polarisedimenticolia; order J045; family J045; genus J065. The sequence continues at coordinate 5,223 of RFIB01000211.1, forward strand.
CTGGCCCGGGTTCGGCACGGACAGGCAGTTGTCCGAGATGTCGAACACGCCGTCGCCGTCCGAGTCGTCGCAGACATCGCCGAGACCGTCCCCGTCGCGGTCGGACTGCACGACGTTCGCCGTGAGCGGACAGTTGTCAGCGCCGTCGGGGTGCCCGTCCCCGTCCGTGTCGGCGCTGAACGGATCCGTGCCGAGATCGAGTTCGTCCCGGTTGCTCAGCCCGTCGCCGTCCTCGTCCCCGTCCGGATCCAGCACGTCGAGCCGGCGGGTGATGCCGGAGACCGCGACATCGTCGATGTACCAGCCGTCCGCGGGAGCGCCCGACGCGGAGGTGAAGTGGAAGCGCACGACGATCCGCCCGCCCTTCCACTGCGAGAGGTCGAACCGCTGCTCGCGCCACTCCGGGTCGTCGGCGTAGTAGGACTTGATCCGGGTGAAGGTCTGTCCGGCATCACCGGAGACCTCGACTCCGCACTCGACGGCCGGCACGCCCAGGTCGCGCCAGTGGCGGAACGACAGTTGCGGTGTCTCCGAGCCGCCGAGGTAGAGCACGCGCGAGGCGATCCACTCGTTCGATCCCCTCTTGTAGGGCCCTGCGAGGTTCGTCGCCCACAGCTTGACGCCCGAGAACGCGGCGCCCGGTCCGGACGTCGGGATGCCCCAGCGGAACGTTCCGATCGCTCCTTCCTGCACGAACCCGCCGGCGTCGGTCTCGAAGTCCCACGCGCGGTCCGTCCAGACCGCGATGCCGATCCCTTCGCTGTCCCGGCTGTCGAACAGCACGCGTCCCGGACCATCGGCCTCGACGTCGAGCGTCACGAGCCCGTCGACGAACTCCACCCACGCGGTGGACGTTCCGCCGCCGTCGAGCAGCAGCCCGTCGTGCGCGGTGTCGCCGAAACGGCCGGGGCCGTCGAGCACCAGTTCGACGCGGATTCCGGCCCGGTCGGCCAGCAGTTCGCCGAGCCGGTTCTCGAGGCGGAACGTGACGCGCGTCGAATCGCCCGGGAACAGACGTGACGCCTCGGGAACCGGCACGATGCGGTAGGCGACGGTCGGCTCGGGATCGCACTTGTTTCCGAGGCCGTCCCCGTCGCCGTCCGCCTGCCGGCCGTTCCGGTCGGCAGGGCAGTTGTCGCACACGTCCCCCACCCCGTCCCCGTCTCCATCGGACTGGTCGGGGTTCACCACCGACGGGCAGTTGTCCGACAGGTCGGCGACGCCGTCGCCGTCGAAGTCGGCCCCCAGCGCAACCCCGGGCAGGGCGTACAGCCCGGCGGCGAGGATCAGCCAGGTGAACGGTGAACGGGCAAGGCAGGACCGGATCCGCATCGGACACCCCCGCAGGTCGCCGGTGGGCCGTAGGCTGACGGCACGAACCGGAGCGGAACGGCAGGGATGCCCACCGGAGCCGACGGACGCGGACTCCGGCGTGGTTCGGGACCCGACGTGGACCTCCCCCGGATCTTGCTGGCAGACAGGCGTGGCATTGCGACCTTGCGCGGTGATTCTACGTCGATCTGCCCCTCCGAGAAGACCGATTCTCGATCGATCGTCCCCGGTCGCCGCGCATCTGACTTACCGGCGAGACTGCCGCAGCATGGTCGCAGCGCGGCATGTCGCCGGGAGAGCCGTCCTGTCGGCGCGCCCGCCGGCGCGCCGCCTCCACGCGAATCGCCCGGGCCGGGTGCCCGTGTGCAGCCGTGGTGCTGCCGCGGGCTTCGTGAAGGACCCGGGCTACTCGTCGTCCGCCGGCGCCCTGTCCGGCGCCGTGGCGCCCGCCAGCGGATCGTCGTCGCCGAGGATCAGCACCAGCTCGCCGGGGCGCTGGTAGTCGAGCTGGCGGCGGATCTCGCGCTCGATCGCCAGGTCGTCCGAGGTCAGCGCCTCGACGCGCCCGCGCAGCGCCTCGGTGCGGGCGCGCTCGGCGGCGAGCCGCGCGCGGGCCTGCTCGAGCTCCTGCCGGCGCTCCCACTGGCGCAGCAGCCCCTCGGCCCCGAACAGGGCGTAGACCCAGGCCAGCACGACGAGCACGCCGAGACCGACGCGACCGACCCGCTCGAGCGGCGCGGGGGCCTCGTCCGGGGTGCCGCGCCGCCGCCCCGAAGCCGCCGCCCTGCGCGTGCCGCGTGCCACCGTCCGTCCCGCCGGTTCCCGCCGCCCCCCGCTCAGCCGCCGTACGGTCGCCGGCCCGCGAAGCGGGCCGCATCGGCGAGATCCTGCTCGATGCGCATGAGCTGGTTGTACTTGGCGACCCGCTCCGAGCGGCACGGGGCCCCGGTCTTGATCTGCCCCACGCCGCTGGCGACGGCGAGGTCGGCGATGAACGTGTCCTCGGTCTCGCCCGAGCGGTGGCTGATCACCGCACCCCACCCGGTCGACACGGCGAGCGCGATCGCGTCGAGCGTCTCGCTGACGGTGCCGATCTGGTTGAGCTTGATCAGCACCGCGTTCGCCGCGCCGCGGGCGATGGCCTCGGCGATGATCTCGGGATTGGTGACGAACACGTCGTCACCGACGAGCTGGACGCGGGCGCCGAGGGCGTCGGTCAGCGCCTTCCAGCCGTCCCAGTCGTCCTCGGCCAGCCCGTCCTCGATCGACACGATCGGATAGGCGCCGATCAGCTCCTCGTAGTAGCGGATCATCTCCGACGCGTCGAGCGTCCGGTTCTCGCCCGCGAGCCGGTACCCGCCCTCGCCGCGCAGCTCGCTCGCCGCGACGTCGAGCGCCAGCTCGACGTCCTCGCCCGGCCGGTAGCCCGCCTTCTCGATCGCCGCGAGGATCAGGTCCAGCGCGTCGCGGTTCGAGGCCAGGTCCGGCGCGAACCCGCCCTCGTCGCCGACGGCGGTGGCCAGCCCCTTCTGCTTGAGCACCGCCTTGAGCGCGTGATAGACCTCGGCCCCGCAGCGCACCGCGTCGGCGAACGTCTCGGCTCCGACCGGGACGATCATGAACTCCTGGATGTCGACGTTGTTGTCGGCGTGCGCCCCGCCGTTGAGGATGTTGAACATCGGCGTCGGCAGCACGTGCGCCCCGGCACCGCCGAGATAGCGGTACAGCGGCTGCCCGGTCAGCGTCGCCGCGGCCCGCGCCACCGCCATGCTGACGCCGAGGATCGCGTTGGCCCCCAGGTTGCGCTTCGACGGCGACCCGTCGCGCTCGATCATCACCTGGTCGATGACCCGCTGGTCGGTCGGATCGTAGCCCTCGATCGCCGGTCCGAGGATCTCGTTGACGTGCCGCACGGCCTTGAGCACGCCCTTGCCGCCGAAGCGTCCGCCGTCGCCGTCGCGCAGCTCGAGCGCCTCGCGGCTGCCGGTGCTCGCGCCGGAGGGCACCGCCGCCCGGCCGACGATCTCGTCGTCGACGGTCACGTCCACCTCGACGGTCGGGTTGCCCCGCGAGTCGAGGATCTCCCGGCCGAACACTCCCGTGATCTCAGGCATCGCGCGTCTCCTTCCGTCGTCGGATGTCGCCGGCGCCGCCGGGCGCTCCGCGCCCCGCGCATCGGGCATAATCGCCGGGCGGGGCGCGCAATCGCCGACAGTTTATCCGAAGGGCGACCCCGCGGGGGAGCGACGATGACGTCCGCACCGATGATCGTCGTGCTGTGCACGGTGCCCGACGAGGCGACGGGAGAGCGTCTGGCACGGATGCTGGTCGGGGACCGGCTCGCCGCCTGCGTGAACATCCTCGGCGGCGTGCGCTCGATCTACCGCTGGCGGGGCGCGATCGAGGACGCGGGCGAGGCGCTGCTCGTGATCAAGACGCGCCGCGAGCTGTTCGAGCCGCTCTGCGCCCGGCTGGTCGACGCGCACCCGTACGACGTGCCCGAGGTCGTGGCGCTGCCCGTCGACGCCGTCCACGAGGCGTACGCGCGCTGGCTCGTCGACGAGACGGTGCCGCCGGGAGGAGCGAGACCGTGAGCGGCGCGGGGCCGGTCCGGATCGGGGTCGTCGCCGACACGCCGCGCACCCTGCCCGAGGCGCTGCTGCGGGGTCTCGACGGGGTCGACCGGATCCTGCACGCCGGGGGAATCCACGCCCTCGCCGTGCTCGACCGGCTGCGGGAGCTGGCGCCGGTCGACGCCGTCCCCGACGAGGACGACTTCGTCGCCTTCGGCGACGCGCTCGACGACGCCCTGGACCTGGAGATCGGGGGCGCCCGGCTGCTGCTGACCAGCCTCGTCGGAGCTCCGACCGATCCGCTCGGGCCGATCCGCGTGCGGCTCGAGCACGACCCGCCGGACGCGATCGTCTTCGGCCATCCGCCGCTGCCCGCGGTGACGTGGGTCGGCGGGACGCTGTTCTTCTGTCCCGGGAGCGTCCGCGGAGCGGGCCCGGGCCGCGCCCGCAGCTTCGGTCTGCTCGCGATCGAGGGGCCGGGGCGCGTGAGCGGCGAGATCCGCGACCTCTGACAGGGCAGAGCCGCCCCGCCCGCAAGGCCCTAGATTGTTGCCGATGCGCCAGCCCCGCCCGACGCCGCTCCTCGCGCTCCTCGTCTGCCTGGCGGCCGCGGCCGCGCCCGGCACCGCCGGCGAGACGCCCCGCTGCCCGCCGGGCACGCGCATCGGAGCGATCCGGATCGAGCGCGTCAACGTGTTCGACACCGCGATTCCGGAGGAGAACACGCCGCTGTTCCGGCTGGTCAACGCGCTGCACCGGCCGATGCTGACCCGGGCGAGCACGATCCGCAGCCTGCTGACGATCCACGAGGGCGAACCGTGCCGCTCGGACCGGCTCGAGGAGGCCGAGCGCACGCTCCGCGCACAGCGCTTCGTGCAGGATGCCTGGGTGAGGGTCGAGCGCCGCGACCAGGAGGTCGTCGACGTCCTCGTCCGGGTGCAGGACGCCTGGTCGACGCGGCTGCGCCTGTCGTTCAGCAGCCAGGGCGGCGCCAACCGGAGCACGTTCCGGATCCTCGAGAACAACCTGCTCGGGACGGGCAGCCGCCTGTCGTGGGAGCGCCAGTCCGACGAGGACCGCGTCGAGCGGACGTTCTCGTACGAGAATCCCGCGCTCGGCAGCAGCCACTGGCGGCTGGTACTCGAGGACAGCGACAACTCCGACGGCTACGCGCGGCTGGTCCAGCTCGAACGCCCGTTCTGGCGGCTCGACGAGCGGCGGTCGTTCGCGATGCTGGCGTTCGAGAACCGGCGCGAGGAGAAGGTCTACGACTGCCCGGGCGGCGGCGCCGGCCCCTGCCCGCGCGTCGTCGAGGTCGACCGCTGGGCCGCCGACCGGCGCGGGGGTCTGGTCGGCTTCGGCTGGTCGCCGCGCGGGCTCGTCGGCGACCGGCTGTGGCGCCTGTTCGGCGGCCTGCGCCACGAGCAGGTCCGCTGGACACCCGTCGGCAACGGCGGCCTGGCGCTGCGGCCGGATCTCGCACCGCGCGACGCCCGGCAGACGTTCCTGACGCTCGAGGCGCGCTGGGAGCGGATCGACTTCCGGCGCGTGAGTTTCTTCAACACGGCCCGCCGCATCGAGGACCTCGACGTCGGGGACCGCTTCAACGCAGGGGCCTGGATCGCCAACAGCCTGTGGTCCGACGACGAGGCGCTCACGCTGTTCGTCCGCGGGCGGCGGACGGTCGCCTTCGGGCCGCGCAGCTTCCTGTTCCTCGGCGCGGGCTGGAGTGGCCGCTGGCTGCGCGGCGACTCGTACGCCCGGGTCGGCGAGCTCGAGCTGGGGTACCTGGTCAAGCCGGCCCCGCTGCAGGCGCTGTTCGGCCGGCTGGTCGTCTCGATCGGCGACGAGCTGGAAGGTCCGTTCCGCTTCGTGATCGGCGGCGGGAAGGGGGCGCGGGCATACGCGTCGCGCTCGTTCGCCGGCTCGCGGCGGCTGGTGCTCAACCTCGAGCACCGGTTCTTCGCGCCGTGGTACATCCTGCGGCTGGTCCGGGTCGGCCTGGTCGGCTTCGTCGAGGCGGCGGGGGCGTGGGACGCCGGCGATCCGGTGAGCTGGAACACGCTCCACGCCGGGGTGGGCGTCGGCCTGCGGTTCCAGATCATCCGCTCGGCGGACGGGACGACGATCCACCTCAACGCCGCGTGGCCCGTCGGGCCCGACGCCGGCGAGGGCAACGAGGGGGTCCGCTTCTCGGTGCTGACGGCGACGACGTTCTAGCCCGGGCCGGCGCCGGCTTGACGCCCCCCGGCGATGCCACTACGATTCCGGCCTGCCTGCCGCTCGGGCACCCTCCCCCTGCCATGCGAGGTGCGCTGACGTCCGAAGGGCTCCGCTCGGCGCGGGCGATGGCGTTTCCTCCAGCAGGCAACCGACGAGGCACGCGCTGATGGCCAGGTCCGAGGGCCGCAAGCCCGCGAGCGAGCCGAAGAGCTTCTCGCTCAACCAGCTTGCCAGGATGAAGATCAACGAGCTCGCCGAGCTGGCGGGCTCGATGGGAGTCGAGAAGATCGCCGGCCTGCGCAAGCAGGAGCTGATCTTCGAGATCCTGCGCGTCCAGAGCGAGCGCGAGGGCCTGCTCTACGCCGAGGGAACGCTCGAGGTGCTGCCCGAGGGCTACGGCTTCCTGCGCTCGCCGGAGTCGAACTACCTGCCGGGACCGGACGACGTCTACGTCTCGCCGTCACAGATCAACCGCTTCTCGCTGGTGACCGGCGATTCGGTCGCGGGTCAGGTCCGCTACCCGAAGGACGACGAGAAGTACTTCGCGCTGATCAAGGTCGAGGCGATCAACGGCGCCGATCCCGACAGGTCGCGCGAGCGGATCCTGTTCGAGAACCTGACGCCGATCTACCCGATGGAGCAGATCCGGCTCGAGACGAGACCCGACCGGCTGGCCACGCGGGTGATGGACCTGCTCACGCCGATCGGCAAGGGGCAGCGCGGCCTGATCGTCGCCGCCCCGCGCACCGGCAAGACGATGCTCCTCGCCGAGATCGCCAACGCGGTGCTCGAGAACCATCCCGAGATCCACGTCATCGTGCTGCTGATCGACGAGCGCCCCGAGGAGGTCACCGACATGAAGGAAGCGGTGACCGGCGGCGAGGTGATCTCCTCGACGTTCGACGAGTCGGCGACGCGCCACGTCCAGGTCGCGGACATGGTGATCGAGAAGGCCAAGCGGATGGTCGAGTACGGCCGCGACGTGATCATCCTGCTCGACTCGATCACGCGGCTGGCGCGGGCGTACAACGCGGTGCAGCCCTCGTCGGGCAAGATCCTGTCCGGCGGGCTCGACGCCAACGCGCTGCAGCGGCCGAAGCGGTTCTTCGGCGCGGCGCGCAACATCGAGGAGGGCGGCTCGCTGACGATCCTCGGCACCGCGCTGATCGACACCGGATCGCGGATGGACGAGGTGATCTTCGAGGAGTTCAAGGGCACCGGCAACATGGAGCTGCACCTCGACCGGCGGCTCGCCGACCGGCGCGTGTTCCCGGCG
>RFIB01000212.1 GCA_003695625.1 Acidobacteriota bacterium
CCGTACGCGGTGCTCACCGTCGCACCGTTCTTCTTCGGACTGCCGGGACTCCTGTTCGGGCTGCTGCTGATCATGCTGGTCCACGTCGTGATCGACTGGCCGGCGCTCGGTCTGCTCGCGCTGACCCGTTTCGGCGAACAGAACCGGCCGCACCCGGTCGTCGCCGCCTCGCCCCCGGCCGCGCCGACGCCGCCGGACCCGGCCGCCACCGCCGGCTGAGCGGCGCGTCCCGGCGCCGCGCGCGCACGTCGGCGCTCGGGCATAATCGGCCGGGGAGGCCGGCGTGCCGGAGATCATCTACACCATGAAGGGGCTGGGGAAGGTCTACCCTCCCCAGCGCACGGTCTTCTCCGACCTGTGGCTCTCGTTCTGGTGGGGCGCGAAGATCGGCGTGATCGGCGCCAACGGCAGCGGGAAGAGCACGCTGCTGCGGATCATGGCCGGCGTGGACCGCGAGTACCTCGGCGAGGCGTTCGCCAACGCGCGTGCGCGCGTCGGCTACCTGCCCCAGGAGCCCGTGCTCGACGAGTCCGCCACCGTCGGCGAGGAGATCGACCGGGGGATCGCGTCGACCCGGGCGCTGCTCGAGCAGTTCGACGCCCTCTCCGAGCGCCTCGCCGAGCCGATGTCCGACGAGGCGATGGCGGCCCTGCTCGACGAGCAGGCCGCGCTGCAGGACCGGATCGACGCCGCCGGGGCCTGGGACCTCGACGCGCAGCTCCAGATGGCCGCCGACGCGCTGCGCTGTCCGGAGTTCGACACGCCGGTCCGCGTGCTCTCCGGCGGCGAGCGCCGCCGCGTGGCGCTGTGCCGGCTGCTGCTCGAGCACCCCGACCTGCTGCTGCTCGACGAGCCGACGAACCACCTCGACGCGGAGACCGTCGCGTGGCTCGAACACTATCTGCACGGCTACAAGGGCACGGTCGTCGCGGTGACCCACGACCGCTACTTCCTCGACAACGTCGCCGGCTGGATGCTCGAGCTCGATCGGGGCCGCGGCATTCCGTGGGAGGGAAACTACTCGTCGTGGCTCGAGCAGAAGAAGCTCCGGCTCGAGCAGGAAGGTCGTGCCCGCGACGCGCGCCGCCGCACGCTCGAGCGCGAGCTGGAGTGGATCCGGATGACGCCGCCCGCGCGCCAGACGCGCTCGAAGGCGCGGATCCGCGCCTGGGAGAAGCTCGCCGCCGAGGAGGAGCAGCGGCTGCCGGAGAGCGTGGAGATCTTCATCGCGCCGGGACCGCGGCTCGGTGACCGGGTGATCGAGGCCGAGGGGCTGGCCAAGGGGTACGGCGACCGGCTGCTGTTCGACGACCTGTCGTTCATCGTCCCCCGCGGGGCGATCGTCGGCATCGTCGGTCCCAACGGGGCGGGCAAGACCACGCTGTTCCGGCTGATCACGGGCGAGGAACAGCCCGACGCCGGGCAGCTCGCGCTGGGCGAGACCGTCCGCCTCGCGGCGGTCGACCAGTCGCGCAGCGTGCTCGCCGACGACGCGAGCGTGTTCGAGGCGATCACCGAGGGGCAGGATCCGCTGCGCTTCGGGCGTCGCGAGGTCAACGCCCGCGCGTACGTCGCCTCGTTCGGATTCAAGGGAACCGACCAGCAGAAGAAGGTCGGCGTGCTCTCCGGGGGCGAGCGCAACCGGGTGCATCTGGCGCGCGTGCTCAAGGCCGGCGGCAACGTGCTGCTGCTCGACGAGCCGACGAACGATCTCGACGTCGACACGCTGCGCGCCCTCGAGGAGGCGATTCTCGGCTTCTCGGGCTGCGTGCTGGTGATCAGCCACGATCGCTGGTTCCTCGACCGCATCGCGACCCACGTGCTCGCGTTCGAGGGCGAGAGCCGGGTCACCTGGTTCGAGGGCTCCTGGCAGGACTACGCCGCGGACCGACGCCGCCGCCTCGGCGACGAGCGCCCGCACCGCATCCGCTACCGCAAGTTCGCCCGCTGACGGCGCAGCCGGCCGCGCCGCACGCCGGTCCGGCTCAGAGGATGTTGCGCGACCAGTACCTGCTCCTCGAGGCCCATTCGCCGAGCGCGAACAGCAGGCCGAAGACTCCGCCGAGTCCGGCAGCAGGACCGGGAGCCAGCGCCGACGCGGCGCCCGGGGCCAGCACCCCCCCGGCCGCCAGGAACCACGCGGTCGTCGCGCCCCACACCAGCACCGCGGCGGGCAGCACCTTCGCGTGACCGCTCGCGACGAGCCGGTGTGCCGCGGCCAGGATGCTCCCGAGCACGACCTGGAACAGGAGTTCCTGCGGCGAGGGAAGCAGGTGCACGGCAGGCCGCCCCCCGGAACCTTCCGGCGCCATCCTGCCAACGCGCGAAGCCCGGCGTCAATCCCCCCGTCGCCGGGCGGGCGCCGCGTCGAGGTGGTCGTCTCCCAGCGCGTCGAGGTACTCGGCCCACGTGCCGCGGAAGTCGCGGACGCCGTCGGGCGTGATCTCGACGATGCGCGTCGCGAGCCGGCCGACGAACCAGCGGTCGTGGGAGACGAACAGCGTCGTGCCGTCGTAGTCCGCCAGCGCCGCGGCGAGGGCCTCGATGCCCTCGGTGTCGAGGTGATTGGTCGGCTCGTCGAGCACCAGCACGTTCGGCTGCTCGAGTGACAGCCGGGCGAGCAGCAGCCGCGCCGCCTCGCCGCCCGAGAGGGTGCCGATCCGCTTGGCGGCGTCGTCCTTCTCGAACAGCACCTCGGCCAGCTTGCCGCGCACGAAGCCCTTGTTCTCGCCCGGGCAGTGGTCCCACAGCCAGCTCTCGATCGAGCGCGACGGATCGCCGGTGAGCTGCTCGTGGTGGTCCTGGGCGAACCAGCCGACGTGCGTCTCGTGGCCCCAGCTCACCTCGCCGGCGTCCGCGGCGAGCCGGCCGACCGCGATCCTGAGCAGCGTCGACTTGCCGATCCCGTTGGGACCGATCACCGCCACGCGATCGCCGCGCTGGACCTGCAGCGAGACCCCGTCGAGCACGACCTGCTCGCCGAACGCCTTGCGGATCCCGTCGAGCCGCAGCACGTCCTTGCCCGACGGCCGCCGCGCGCGAAAGCGGAACCTCGGGTACCGGCGCGAGCTGCGCGGCAGGCTCTCGATCGTGATCCGCTCGACGAGCCGCGCCTTGCTCTGCGCCTGACGCGCCTTGGTCGGCTTGGCGCGGAATCGCTCGATCATCGCCTTGTGGTGTTCGATCTCGCGCTCGCGCCGGGCGATCTCGCTTTCCATCCGCTCGCGGTGCTCCCGCTTCTGGCGCTCCCAGGCGGTGTAGTTCCCGCGGTAGAGCGTCACGCGCTCGTAGTCGACGTCGAGCACGTGCGTGGCGATATTGTCGAGAAAGCGCCGGTCGTGGGAGACGACGGCAACGACGCCGCGGAAGTCGACGAGGAACTTCTCGAGCCAGCGGATCGACACGATGTCGAGATGGTTCGTCGGCTCGTCGAGCAGCAGCACGTCCGGATCCGCGGCCAGGGTCCGCGCCAGCAGCACCCGCAGCTTGTAGCCACCGGAGAGGACGCGCAGCGGCTCGTCATGGACGCGCGCCGGGATGCCGAGCCCCTCGAGGATCTCGCCCACGCGCGCCTCGAGGGTGTATCCGTCGTGGCGGGCGATCACTTCCTCCAGCTCGGCGAAGCGGTCGGCGTCGAACGCCTCCGGCGGCCCGTCGAGCAGCGCCTCCTTGGCCACCATCGCGTTCCACAGCTCGGGCCGTCCCATCAGCACGACGTTGCGTATCGGGACGTCCTCCCAGCGGAACTGGTCCTGGACGAGCACGCCGATACGGGCCCGGCGGGGCAGAGAGACCTCCCCTTCGCTCGGGGCCTCCTCGCCGGCGAGAATCCGCAGCAGCGTCGACTTGCCCGACCCGTTGGCCCCGACGATGGCGATCCGCTGGCCGGGGTGCATCTGGAACGACGCCCCCTCGAACAGCGTCCGCGCGCCGTAGGCCTTGCCGAGATTGGTGACCGCGATCATCCCGTGGACTCCTCGACGAGGGACGTTGCCGCGGACGACGTGCGTCCGCAAGCAGGCTCACGCGCCGGTCCGTCGCCGGCCGCGGGCCGGCCCGGCCGGGCGACGGAAGACTCCGCCGGCGCTCAGTCGCGGCGTCCGCCGCCGAGCAGGCCGAGCCGCCAGGCCCAGTAGAGCAGCGTCAGCAGCGAGGTGACGAACGCGGCGACATACGTCAGCGCGGCGGCGTTGAGCACGCGGCGCGCGCCGTCCAGCTCGTCCCGGGCGATCAGCCCGCTCTGCTCGAGCGTCGCCAGCGCCCGCTTCGAGGCGTCGAACTCCACCGGCAGCGTGACCAGCGTGAACACCGTGGTCGTGGCGAACAGGGCCACGCCGGCGACGGCCAGCGACTGGCCGAGCGCGGTGGCCGTCCCGCCGAGCAGCAGCGCGAGGATGATCACGACGTACGACAGTCCGCTGCCGATGTTGGCGACAGGCACCCATGCCGAGCGGAAGCGCAGCGGCCAGTAGCCTTCCGCGTGCTGGATCGCATGGCCGACCTCGTGGGCCGCCACGCCGGCCGCCGCCATCGACCGCGCACCGTAGACGGGCTGCGAGAGCCGCAGCACCTTGCGGCGCGGATCGTAGTGGTCGGTCAGCTCGCCGGCGACCGGGACGATCCGGACGTCGCGGATGCCCCGCGCGCGCAGGATCGCCTCGGCGACCTGCGCTCCGGTCACGCCGGAGCGCACCGGCATCCGGCTGTACTTCGCGAACGTCCCCTTGACGCGGGCCTGGGCCCAGAATCCGAGCAGCAGCCCGATGCCGATGACGAGCCAGTAGACAGGGTCGAAGAACATGCGTCAGCGCCTCCCGCCGACCGGGCGAGGCCCGCTCATGCGGAGCGGACCTCGGCACCGGTGGTGCGGAAGACCAGCCTACCGTCCTCGAGGTCGACCAGCACGTGACTGCCCGGGGCGATCTCGCCCGCGATCAGCTTCTCGGACAGCGGCTCGAGGATCGCCTCGCGCAGCACCCGCTTGAGCGGACGCGCGCCGTAGGCCGGGTCGTAGCCGCGCTGCGCCACGTGCTGCTTGGCGGCCTCGGTCAGCTCGAGCGAGAGCTGCTGCGCGGCGAGCAGCGGCTCGAGCCGGCGGAGCTGGACCTCGAGGATGCCGCGGATCGCCTGCTCGTCGAGCCGGTTGAAGATCAGCGTGGCGTCGATCCGGTTGAGGAACTCGGGCCGGAACGTCCGCCGCAGCTCGGCCTGGATCCGCCGCTCGATCTCCTCCGGATCGTCCAGGTCGAGGATGTACTGGCTGCCGACGTTGGAGGTCATGATCAGGATCGTGTTGCGGAAGTCGACCGTCCGCCCGTGCCCGTCGGTCAGGCGCCCGTCGTCGAGCACCTGGAGCAGGATGTTGAACACGTCCGGGTGGGCCTTCTCGATCTCGTCGAGCAGCACCACGCTGTACGGCCGGCGCCGCACCGCCTCGGTCAGCTGGCCGCCCTCCTCGTAGCCGACGTAGCCGGGAGGGGCGCCGATCAGGCGGCTGACGGCGTGCTTTTCCATGTACTCGCTCATGTCGATCCGGACCATCGCATGCTCGTCGTCGAACAGGAACTCGGCCAGCGCGCGGGCCAGCTCGGTCTTGCCCACGCCGGTCGGTCCGAGGAACAGGAACGAGCCGATCGGACGGTTCGGATCGGTCAGGCCGGCACGCGCCAGGCGGATCGCCCGGGCGACCTTGGCCACCGCGTGGTCCTGGCCGACCACCCGCTCGTGGATCCGCTCTTCCATGTGAAGCAGCTTCTCGCTCTCCGACTCGAGCATCCGCTGCACGGGAATCCCGGTCCAGCGCGACACGACCGCGGCGATGTCGTCCGCCGTGACCTCCTCGCGCAGGAACGAGCCGTGCTGCTGGGCCTCGGCCAGCTCCTGCTGCTTCGCCTCGATCTGCTTGCGCAGCTCGGGAATCCGGCCGTAGGTGATCTCCGCCGCCCGCTGCAGGTCGCCCTGCCGCTGGGCCTGCTCGGCCTCGACCTTGAGCTGGTCGAGCTGTTCCTTGAGCTGCTTGATCTCGCGCACGAGGTCCCGCTGGGCCTCCCAGCGGCTGCGCATCGCGCGCACCTGCTCCTGGCGCGCGGCGATCTCCTGCTCGAGTTCGCGGATCCGTTCCGCGTTCTCCGGTCGATCCTCCATCTTCAGCGCCTGGAGCTCCATCTGCAGCCGCGTCAGCTGGCGTTCGGCGTCGTCGATCTCCGCCGGGACCGACTCGATCTCCATCTTCAGCCGGCTGGCGGCCTCGTCGACGAGGTCGATCGCCTTGTCGGGCAGGAAGCGGTCGGAGATGTAGCGGTGCGAGAGCCGCGCCGCCGCGACCAGCGCCGCGTCCGAGATCCGGATGCCGTGGTGCAGCTCGTAGCGCTCCTTGAGCCCGCGGAGAATCGCGATCGTGTCCTCGACGTCGGGTTCGCCGACGAACACCGGCTGGAAGCGGCGCTCGAGCGCCTTGTCCTTCTCGATGTGCTTGCGGTACTCGTCGAGCGTCGTCGCCCCGATGCAGCGCAGCTCGCCGCGGGCGAGGGCGGGCTTGAGCATGTTCGCCGCATCCTGCGCTCCCTCGGCCGCACCCGCGCCGACGAGCGTGTGAAGCTCGTCGATGAACAGGATGATCCGCCCCTCGGCCGAAGTGACCTCCTTGAGCACGGCCTTGAGCCGCTCCTCGAACTCGCCGCGGTACTTCGCGCCGGCGACCAGCGCGCCGAGATCGAGCGCCAGCACGCGCTTGTCGCGCAGGCTCTCCGGCACGTCGCCGTGGGCGATGCGCAGCGCGATCCCCTCGACGATCGCCGTCTTGCCCACGCCTGGCGGGCCGATCAGCACCGGATTGTTCTTCGTCCGCCGGGCGAGCACCTGCATCGTGCGGCGGATCTCCTCGTCACGACCGATCACCGGATCGAGCTTGCCCTCGCGGGCGCGGGCGGTCAGGTCGATCGTGTAGCGCTCGAGGGCCTGGTACTTGCCCTCCGGCTCGGGGTCGGTGACCTTCTGGCCGCCGCGCACGTCCTCGATCGCGGGTCCGAGCGCTTCGGGAGTCGCGCCGCGCTCGCGGAGCATCCGCCCCGCCTCGCTGCGCTCGTTCTCCGCCAGCGCGAGCAGCAGGTGCTCGGTGGAGACGTACTCGTCGCCGCGCCGCTCGGCGTCGGCCAGCGCGCGGTCGAGCACCTGCTCGAGTTCCTGGGCGAACCAGGTCCGGCCGCCCTCGACGCGCGGGCGCGCCTCGAGGGCCTGGGCCAGCGCGGCCTCGAGCGCGGGCAGGGCCACGCCCGCACGCTCGAGGATCGGGCGCGCCAGCCCGTCCTGCTGCGCGAGCAGGGCGGCCAGCAGGTGCAGGCCCGTGATCTCCTGGTGATGTCTCTGGCGCGCGATCGCATCGGCATCGGCGAGCGCCTCGCGCGACTTGACGGTCAGCTTGTCCAAACGCATGGCTTGCGTCCTTTCGTGATTTCGGCGAGAGTCCGGCGCCTCCGGGCCGACCCGGAAGCTCCGGCTGGGCGGCTCTTAAGATCGCGGACGCTCCGCGGCAAGCGCGGACTCCCGCGACGCCGGCAGGAAGGAGGCCGCGGTGATCTGGTGCCTGGCTGCGGCCGCGCTGTGGGCGGTCGCCGTCAGCATGCTGCGAACGCCGATCCGCACGCACGGGGCGGCAGCCGCCAACCTCGGCAAGTGCCTGCTCGCCGCGGCGGCGTTCTGGCTGCTGGTCCCGCTGACCGGCGGCCTCGGCGCGCGCGGCGATGCCGCCGACTGGAGCCTGCTCGCGCTGTCCGGCGTGGTCGGCATGGCCGCCGGCGACCTGTGCCTGTTCCTCGCCGTGCGTCACGGAGGCGTCCAGCGTGCGCTGGTGATCTTCAACAGTTCGCCGCTGCTCGCCGCGCTCGGTGCGATTCCGGTCTACGGCGAATGGCCCGCGGCGGGAACGTGGCTCGGCATGCTGCTGGTGATCGCGGGGGTCACGCTGGTCGAGAGCGATCCGGTCCGCCGTCGCGAGGCCCGGCCGGACGCGACCGCACCGCCGCGGAGCGTCCTGTTCTACGGCCTCGGCGCGGCCGCGGGACAGGCGGCCGGAATCCTGCTCTCCCGTGGCCCGCTCCAGGCGGTGCCGCTCGTCCCGGCGTCCGCCGTGCGGCTGTCGGCGGCCGCGATCGCCCTCGTGGCGCTGCTCCCGCTCGCGGCCCGGCGGGGGGCCGGCCTGCGCAGCGTGACGCCCGCCGCCCTGCGGGACCTCGCCCTGCCGACGCTGATCGGGACGGTGATCGCGGTGCTGTTCATGATGCGGGGGATCCGCGACGTACCGGCCGCGATCTCGTCCTCGCTGCTGGCGACGACGCCGATCTTCTCGCTGCCGATCGCGCGCTTCGTTCTCGCCGAGCCGCTCGGCGCGCGCTCGGTCGCCGGCACGCTGCTCGCGGTCGCGGGGATCGCGGTGATGGCCGCGTAGCCCGGCGACGGTCCCCGCAGCGCCCGATTCGTCGTACCATGAAGCCGATGTCGTGGCCGCCGGCGCGTCCTTCGGGGCGCGGCACCGTGCCGGGGCCGGAGGGCGCGCACGCGGCCGGCGAAAGGAGCCGCCGATGTCGCGCCTGCCGAAGACCGAACACCTCGTCGAGCACCAGGCCCGCTGGCGGCAGATCAAGGAAGCCGCCGGACTCGAGGAGGAGACGCCGTCGCTCGAGGTCGAGGGGCCGTACCTGACGATCTCCCGCCAGCTCGGTTCGGGAGGGACCGAGCTCGCGCAGCGCGTTGCCGGACCGCTCGGCTGGCGGGTCGTCGACCGCGAGCTGGTCGCCGCGATCGCCGAGAAGACCCGAGCCTCGCTCGGCGCCGTGCTGGCCCACGACGAGCGGGCGAGCGGCCTGCTCGACGACTACCTGTCGCACCTGCTCGTGCCCGACGATCCGGGACACGCCGCCTACCTGCGGGCCATGACGCTGATCGTCGCCTCGTTCGCGCGCGAGGGGCGCGTCGTCATCCTCGGTCGCGGCGCGAACTGGTTTCTCGATCCCGAGCGCGGCCTGCGCGTGCGCGTCGTCCGTCCGTTCGGCCAGCGCGTCGACCAGCTCGCCCGTGACGAGGGGCTGGCGATCCGGGACGCGGAGGACAGACTGCGCCGCCACGACGAGGAGCAGCGGCGCTTCATCGAGCAGGCGTTCGGCCGCTCGATCGACGATCCGCTCGGCTACGACCTGGTGATCAACACCGGCCACCTCGATCTCGACCAGGCGGCGGAGATCGTCACGACCGCACTGTGCCGCAAGCTGCGGCGCAGCGGCGTCGGGATCCCCGCGTCCTAGCCGGGGTCGCGCCGCGGATCACGCCATCCGGATCCACGCGATCAGCGTGCGGAACGTCGGCGGCTTGCCGTGCAGCAGCAGGCCGATCCGGAAGATCTTTGCCGCCGCCCACAGCGAGGCGAACATCGCGCCGACGCCGACGAGGATCGAGAGCCAGACCTGCCACGCCGGCGGCGGAGCGCTGGACGTCAGCCGCAGCATCATCACGAACGTGTTGACCGGCGGGATGAAGCTCGTCGCGACCGCGAACGTCGAGTCCGGCTCGCGCATGATCCAGAACCACAGCATCAGCGGGATCATCAGCACGATCATCACCGGACCGAGCAGCGCCTGCGCCTCGCGCAGCTCGCTGACCGCGGCGCCGATCGCCCCCATCAGCGAAGCGATCACGAAGTATGTGATGACGAAGAAGATCGCCAGGTAGACCAGCAGCCCGAGGTCGAGCAGGCCGAGCAGCGCGAATGCCGACAGCGCGCCGACGCCCAGTCCGCCGTAGACCGCCAGCAGCAGCAGGCCGACCGCCATCTGGCCGAGGATCTTCCCGGTCATCAGCTCGAGCGGCGAGACCGCCGAGAGCAGCACCTCCACGACGCGCGACGACTTCTCCTCGATCGTCGTCGTCATCAGGTACTGCCCGCCGGTGATCACCGGGATCCACAGCAGCATGAAGAACGCCATCGGCAGGATCGCCTTGATCGCCTCGTTGGACTCCCGTTCGCCCTTGTCGGTCACGGTCACGGTCCGCTCGCCGCGGACCCGCATCAGCACGCGCAGCTCGTCGGCGTCGAGGCCGCGCAGTGCGACCCGCGCATCGACGATCGCGCGCTCGATCGCGCGCTCGAGCTGCTCGGTGATCCGGTCGTCGACCCCTTCACGCAGATACAGCGCATAGGCGCCGAACGTGCCGTCCTCGGCGGGCTCGACCGCATTGTCGTCGATGCGGACGACGGCGAGGACGCGGGAGCGCTCCCGGTCGCGCAGCGCCTGGCGGGCGCGCTCGAGCTCCTCCGGCCCGGGCAGTTCCGCGACCTCGAGCCGCGGCACCTGGCCGAGCACCTGGTCGAGCGCACCCTGGCGCTCGGCCTGCTCGAGCAGCGGCCCGGGAACCGACCCGCCGACGGCCTCGCGGATCTGGCGGCGCAGCCGCTCGTTGCGCTCGACGAACGCCTCCGGGGACAGCTCCTCGGACAGCGTGGCGACGAGCCGGCCCGACGGGTCGTAGACCAGCACCTGGCCCTCGACCGCCGGAGGCTTGGCGTTGATGATCCGCGGCAGCACGAGAATCATCACCAGCGCGACCAGCGGCACGATGAGCACGCTGATCAGGAACGCCTTCGTCGCCGCGGTCGACAGGAACTCGCGGATCGCGACCTGCAGCACCTTGCGCGGGTTCATGCCGCCCCTCCGTCGGCCAGCGCCGGCGCGTCGCCCCCCAGCTCGCGGCGCAGCCGGGCCTGCTCGGCCTCGCCGCGCCGCCGCCCGACGATCTCGATGAACACGTCCTCGAGGCTCGGACGATGCACCTCGAGCCGCGCGGGGGGCGCGATGTCGACCAGCGCACGCATCACCGCGGCCGGCTCGCCACCGTCCGCCAGATGCAGCTCCCAGGTCCCGTTGCGCCGCGTGACGCGCTGGACCATCGGCAGGGACGACAGCCGCGCCGGATCGGGGTCATCGTGCATCGGCTCGTAGAGGATCGTGCGCAGATCGAAGCGCCTCCGGATGCCGGCGACCGAGTCGTCGAGCACCTTGTGCCCCTCGTCGATCATCACCACGTGCTCGCACAGCTCCTCGGCCTGCTGCATCACGTGGGTCGAGAACAGCACCGTCGCGCCACGCGCACGCTGCTCGTCGATCAGCTCGCGCAGCAGGCGCATGTTGACCGGGTCGAGTCCCGAGAACGGCTCGTCGAGGATCAGCAGATCCGGCTCGTGCTGGACCGTGGCGATGAACTGGACCTTCTGCTGCATGCCCTTGGAGAGTTCCTCGAGCCTCCTGCGGCCGACGTCGCCGAGTTCGACGCGCGCCAGCCAGCGGTCGATGGTCTCGTCGAGCCCGCGCCGCGGCATGCCCTTGAGCAGGCCGATGTGGCGCAGGAACGATCGGACGCGCAGCTTGCGGTACACGCCGCGCTCCTCGGGCAGGTATCCGATGCGATCCTTGGCCGCGAGCGCCGAGCGATGCCCGAGCACCTCCACCTCGCCGGTGTCGGGAAACAGGATCGCCATCACGATCCGGATCGCCGTCGTCTTGCCGGCCCCGTTGGGACCGATCAGTCCCCACGTCGCCCCGCGCGGGATCTCGATGTCGAGCCCCTCGAGTGCGACCTTCTCGCCGAACGTCTTGCGCACGCCGCGCAGGCGGATCGCGCTGTCCACTCCGCAGTCCTCCCCGGGCCGCGCCCGCGGCCCCGCGTCAGCCTACGCGGAGCGCCATGCCCTGATGCGCAGGCTGCCGTGAACGGTCGCGGCGCGCCCATGACCGGGCGCCGCCCCGCCGGGCAGCATGATTCTGCGCCGGATCAGGGCCGGTTCGAAAGCAGACGCGTGACGAGGGTGATGCGGTCGCGGCGCGGACGGACGAACGTGGCGCCACCGGCCCGGGCGATCTGCTCGAGCAGCTCCTCGCGACCGGGGTCGGCGACGATCGACACGCCGCAGGCCACGCCGCTGCCGGGATGGCGTGGCGTGCCGTCGGACAGGACCCAGTTCTCCCAGTCGTAGGTCAGGCCCAGCTCGGGGCGCCGCCAGGCGAGCGGAACGTCGGGAAGGGGCACCAGGCCGTCGGGGGCGACGCCGCGCGGCGCTTCCGGCGGCCAGACGCCGTGCTCCTCGTGGTACGCGCGGGCGGCGGACTCGATCGCGCGGACGTCGGCGAGCACGGCGGCGGCCAGCTCGCGTTCCTCGGCGGCGCGCGCGCGGTGGATCGAGACGTTGACCACGATGCCGATCACGGCGAGCGCTGCGATCCCCTCGAGCCAGCCGGGACGCCAGCGGCGTCGCCTGCGGTCAGCGTGCCGCATCCATCCCATCGCGCTCCTCCGTGCGCCGCGAGTCCCACGAGACGCGCATCGATCCGGCCTCGAGCACGAGGCGGAACGCGGTCGGATCGATCCGCTCGTAATGCCAGCCCGGCTCGCGCCCGAAGTCGAACGGCGTGAGATCACCCGGCAGGGCGCCGTGCTCGTGGCGATACGCCTCGATCTCCTCGACGGCGAACGCGAGGTCGCGCTCGACCCGCGCGTCGGCGGCGTCGATCACCGAACCGATCGCCGTCCTGCGGAACGGACCGGTCCCGGTGACGTTCATCACGGTCACGACGAGGCATGCGGTCGTCAGGGCCGCCGCGACGAGCAGCCGCAGCGCAAGGGCGGTCTGCGGCGGCGCCTCGACCGCGGGACGCTCGGTCGTCGTCGCCCACGGATCGACACGGCGTTCGGGCACCGGGTCGACCGCCGCGCGCCGCGGCTCGTCCGGTCGCCCGGCAGGCGCCTGGCGCGCCGGAGACGCGGTCTCCGGACGGGGTGCGTCGAGGACGGCCGTCCCGCCGCCTTCCTCGTCGCCCCGCCTGTTCGACCTGTCGGACGGACCGGTCATCGGACGATCGGCTCCCGGTCTCCCCCGTCCCCTTCTTCGGACGCCGCGGCGCCGACTTGACCCCCTACGTGTAGCGAAGCTTGTGGGCCTGGCCCGCAAAGCGCGATGTCGCGATCCGCCACCCCGGGGGCACCGCGCGCAACACCATTTTTCTTCAAGCACTTGCGCTTAACCGCCAGATCGCGGCCGCCGCTGCCGGTCCCCGTTTCCGGAACCACCCACAAGCTTCGCTACACGTAGCGGGCTGACATACGGGTGCGTATATCCTTCGCACGACCGTCGGACCGCGACGCGAACCGCAGGAGACCGGCATGACGACGCGCGCTCGCCCCAGGTGCACCCCGTGGATCCTCGCCGCCTGCCTCGGCGCAGCCCTCGCCGCCGCGGCGCCTGCCGCCGTTCCGGGCGAACTCGTGTTCGTCGAACGCAGGGCCCCCGCCGAGCGCGGGGAACTCCAGGCGCTCGGCCTCGCGGTGTACTACGAGGCCGCGTCCGGGACGATCGGCCGCGCGGACCCGGCGGCGCGGGCACGGCTCGTCGCCGACGGGCGCCACGTCGAGCCGATCGGCCCCGTGCGGGACGACGCGGCGCTGGTCGTCGCGGGTCTCCGGCCGGGCACCGATCTCGCGCAGGTCCGTGCGCTCGGACGGGTGCTGCTCGAGCGCGAGAACTGGCTGCTGCTCGAGCTGGGCGTGCGCGACGACGTCGAGCGTCTCGCGGCAGCCGGCGCGTTCGTCACGCCGCTGCCAGCCGCGCCGCTGGCGCCGTACCGCGGGCGCGGCGCACCCGGCGCGGCGCGCACCGATCTCGAGCGTGCGCCCGATCCGCTCGTCGAGAAGATCGTCGCCGCGGTCGACACGACGCGGATCGACGCGCTCTGGTCGGACCTGACGTCCAATCCGCCGACCGGGACGCGCTTTTCCCGCAGCCAGGGCTGCCGCGACGCCGCGCAGTACTGCCTCGACACGTATGCGTCGCTGGGCATCCCGGCCGAACTCGACGAGTGGGACCCGCAGCACGCGCCGAACGTCGTCGCCACCCGCGAGGGCGCGATCCACCCCGAACGGGTGTACATCGTCGAGGGGCATCTCGACGACCTGCCGTCGACCGGCCCCGCCCCGGGTGCCGACGACAACGCGTCCGGTTCGGTCAACGTGCTCGAGAGCGCCCACGCGATGAACTGCTGGGCGTTCCGCAACACGGTGCGGTTCCTCAACGTGACCGGCGAGGAGCAGGGCCTGCTCGGCAGCCGCGACTGGGCGCAGCGCGCGGCGGCGCGCGGCGAGGACATCCGCGGCGTGATCAACATGGACATGATCGGCTGGGAGGGCAACGGCGATCCGGTGCCCGAGAACCTCGACCTGAACTACAACGGCCCGTCCCAGTGGCTCGGCGAGCGATTCGCCGAGAACGCCTCTCTGTACCAGACCGGCGTCGTCGTCGACGCGTTCTACTGCCCGAGCCTGACCGCCTCGGACCACTACTCGTTCTGGGAGCAGGGCTACGACGCGATCTGCGGCATCACCGACAACGAGGGCTACTGCGGACACGGCGGGAGCTACCCCGACTACCACACCTCGGACGACACGATCGCCGCCTGCGGCGATCCGTCGCTGTTCTACGGCACGGTGCGGACATCCGTCGCCACACTGGCCGAGCTGGCCGAGCCGTTCAAGGTCACGTTCGACCGCGGCTCGTTCGCGTGCCGGGACACGGCGACGATCGTGCTCGGGGATCGCGACCTGAACGCAGACCCGGCCGCGGTGGAGAGCGTCTCGGTCCGCACGTGGAGCGATCTCGAGCCGGACGGCGAGTGGGTCGTCCTCTCCGAACGCGGCACGGACAGCATGCTGTTCGACGGCACCGTCGAGCTGACCGACGTGCCGACGGCCGCCGGCGACGGACGGCTGCAGGTCGGCGAGGGCGGCGCGGTCCACGTCGAGTACGTCGACGCCCTCGACTGCGACGGCGCCACGTCGGTGCCCTATGCCGCGAGCGCCGCGATCGACTGTACGGCGCCGGCCATCTCGGGTGTCGGCGAGACCGGCGTGACGGATACCGAGGCGACGATCGTCTGGACCACCGACGAGCCCGCGGACTCGGTGCTCGTCTGGGGCCCGGAGACCCCGCCGGCGAACACGCGGTCGGACAGCGAGCGCGTCGTGGACCACGCGATGACGCTCACCGGGCTGACCGAGTGCACGGTCTACTGGTACGAGGTGCGTTCCGCGGACGAGGCGGGCAATCCCGCCGTCGCCGATGCCGGCGGAACGTGGTTCCACTTCGAGACCCTCGGCGACTTCGGGGACGGCCTCGTGCCGTGCCACGAGGGGCGCGTGCGTCTCGACCGCGCGGACTACTCGTGCACCGACACCATCGAGGTCCGCGTCGACGACATGGACCTCAATCTCGACCCCGGCGTCGTCGAGACCGCCACCGTGCTGGTCACCAGCACGAGCGAACCGGACGGCGAGGTGCTCGTGCTGACCGAGGACGGCGCCAACAGCGCCACGTTCCGCGGGACGATCGGCATCGATCCCGGCCCGCCGGCGTCCGACGGCCTGCTCCAGGCCGCCGACGGGGACGCGCTGACCGCGACCTACGAGGACGCCGACGACGGCACCGGCGCACCGCGCCGGACCTGGGATGTCTCGCGCGCCGACTGCCGGGGCCCCGCGATCAGCGACCTGCGCTTTGTCGCGCTCGACCACGCGCGGACGCGCGTCGAGTTCACCACCGACGAGCCCGGCACGACCGTCGTCGAGTGGGGCCCGACGCCGGCGCTCGGTCAGGTGGCACGCGACGACACGCTGACGACAACGCACGCCCTCGACCTGGCCGACTTCGACACCTGCGAGACGGTCTACCTGCGGGTCTCGAGCGAGGATGCCCACGGGACTCGCGGCGGGGACGGAGCGCCCGGCCCGCTTCACTTCGCGTCGGAGACCGTGCCCGGTCTCTACTGGCGCGAGGACTTCGAGTCGGGCGGTGCCGGCTGGGACCTGTTCGGCGAGTGGGAGATCGGCACGCCGGCCGGACTCGGCGGCAGCACCGGCCGCCCGGATCCCGCGCGCGCATGGAATCGCGGCGCGGCGCTCGGCGACGACCTGTCCGGCGCCGGGTCGTTCCCCGGCGACTACGAGCCGAACGCCGTCGAGTCGGCCTGGTCGCCGGAGCTTGACGGCACGTCGTGGTCGAACACCGCGCTGCTGCTGCGCCGGCGGCTCAACACCGGCGCAGGGGACGACGCACTGATCTGGCTGCACACCGACGCCGGCCGGCCGATCTGGTCGAGCAACGGCGGCGCGGTGCTCGATGCCGACTGGCAGCTGCAGCGGTTCGACGTCGCCCAGTTCGCGGACGGTTTTCCGCTGATCCGCCTGCGGTTCGAGCAGCGCGCCGACGGCAGCGGGCAGTACTCCGGCTGGAACGTCGACGAGGTGATCTTCAAGGACGGCACGCAGCCCGATCACGCCCCGTGCGGGGGCTGCACCAGCCCGCCGGCGTTCGCGGGACTGCGCACGGCCCGTGACTCCGCGGCCTGCGCCCCGGGCGGCGTCGAGCTGAGCTGGGACGAGGCGCCGGCGTGGGGCTCGGGCGGACCCGGCTCGTACGCGGTCTACCGCGGCACGACGGCGGACTTCGTGCCGTCGCCGGCGACGCTCGTCGCCGCGGGTGTGGCCGGCACGAACTGGACCGACGACTCCGCCCCGCTCGACACCGACGTGTGGTACGTCGTCCGGGCGGAGAACGACGAGTCCTGCGGCGGCGGCCCGGACCACGGGGGGCTGACCGACGACAACCTGGTGCGGCGCGCGGCACGCGACACGGCGGCCCAGCCGGATCCGGCGGAGGTGACCGGCCTGCGGCTCTCGCTGGTCGGCGCGGCCCACGTGCGCCTCGAGTGGTCCGGCCAGGCCGGCGCCGCGTCGTACCGGGTCTACCGCTCGGCCAGCCCGGACCGGTCCGCGTTCGCGCAGCTCGCCGAGACCGGAGCGCCCCCGTACGAGGACGAGAACGCGGGCGGCGACGGCGAGACCTGGTACTACCTCGTGCGTGCGGTCAACGCCTGCGGACTCGAGGGACCGTAGGCCGCCGCGCGATGCGGTAGCATCCGCCCATGGCTTCCTCGGGCAACCCCGGCAGGCGACACCGCGGCCGCCGGCGTGGCCGGGTCCCGGCCGTCCGTCCGGGCAGCCCTCCCGGCATCCACACCGGCCCTCCAGGAGCCGAGCCGACACGGGTCACGGCACGCGGGATCGCGCCGGACCGCGTCGAGGTCATCGAGCCGCCGCGAGACGCCGCGGACCTGGCGCGGATCCGGGAACGATTTCCGCTGGTCTGGATCGACGTCTGCGGCATGGCCGACGCGGAGACGATCTCCGCGCTCGGCCGGCTGGCCGGGCTGCATCCGCTGGTGATCGAGGACGTTCTCAACGGGAGCCAGCGTCCGAAGGTCGAGGACTACGACGCGTTCATGTTCGTGGTCGCACGGCGCCTCGGTTCCGCCGACACGCCTGCGACCCACCAGGTCGCGTTCGCCTGGACCGACGGACTGCTCGTCAGCTTCCGCGAGCGCGGCGAGCCGGCGTTCGGGCCGATCGTCGAACGGCTCGAGCGCGGTCGCCCGCGGATCCGGACGTCGGGGCCCGACTACCTCGTCTACGCGATGCTCGATCTGGTCGTAGACGAGTACTTCCCGCTGCTCGCGAAGGTCGACGAGCGGCTCGACGTCCTCGAATCGCGTGCCCTCGCCGCCGACGACGCCTCGGTCGTCGGCGAGATCCACGGACTCCGCGCCGAACTCGCCGAGCTGCGCCGCGAGCTGTGGCCGTTGCGCGAGGCGCTCGCCGTGCTCGTGCGTCACGACACGCAGCTCGTCTCGGCCGACACACGCGTCTTCCTGCGCGACTGCCTCGACCATGCATCCCAGGCCCTCGAACTCGCGGTCGCCGCCCGCGACGGATGCCAGGACCTGATGGGGGCCTACATGTCCGCGGTCAGCAACCGGATGAACGAGGTGATGAAGGTCCTGACGATCATCGCCACGATCTTCATCCCGCTCGGTTTCGTCGCGGGACTCTACGGGATGAACTTCGACACCAGCTCGCCGTGGAACATGCCCGAGCTGCGCTGGCGCTACGGCTATCCGTTCGCGCTGCTCGTCATGGTCGGCATCGCCGGCGCGATGCTCGCCTGGTTCCGCCGGCGGGGCTGGCTGTAGCGCGGCTGGCGGCCGCGGACGCCGCGGCGTACCTCCTTGCGACCCCCCTGCGGAGCCGAACAGATGATCCGACCGATCCCGCTGCTGCTCGCCCTGTCCGTCGTCGCCGGCGTATCGACCGCCGGGGCCGGCGAGGGCCGGCCCGACCCGACGCCCGAGCCGCCTGCATCGTCGATCCCCGCCGACCCGGCCGGACGGATCGCCCTCGACGCCCACGCCACCGCCGAGGGGCTCGAGTACCGCCGGCTGACGCCGATCGCCCTGCGCGAATGGCGCACGGTCGACCCGTTCTACCGCTGGCTGCTCGAGCGGATCGCCGCCGGCACGGCCGATCGCCGCGTGATGCGCTACCACCACTGGCTGCAGCTCCGGCTCGCGCCGTGGGACCGGCCGATCCCGGCGGGCTGGCGCGCGGCCGCCCTGCCCCGCCTGCTCGCCCGGCGGCCCGCCGCCCCGTCGGCCGGGGACGGGACGGACGCGCCCTCGATTCCGCAGGCGGCGCGGTGGCTCCCCCTTGGCCCGTGGACGATCCCCGGCCGCGTGACCGGCCTGGCGCGGCCCGGCGGACGGCCCGGCTGGATCGCCGCCTCGCTCGCCGACGGCGGCCTGTGGCTGACGCGCGACGCCGGCGCGAGCTGGGAACCGCTCGCCGAGCGCGAGGCGACCCAGGCCGGCGGCTCGGTGGCCGCGGATCCGCGGGATCCCGCACGGCTCTACTGGGGCACCGGCGAGGGCAACGCCGCCGGCGACAACTACGGCGGGGTGGGCCTGCTCTCCTCGCTCGACGGCGGTCGCACGTGGCGCACGTCGAACCTGTTCTCGACGACCATCCGCTGCCTTGCGCTCAGCCCTGCCGACCGGCAGCAGCTGTGGGCCTGCGGGGACGACGGGATCTGGCGCTCGGACGACGGCGGGCTGACGTTCGCGCGCGTCGAGGGCGGCCTGCCCGCCGCCGGCGGCACGGCGATCCGCTTCCGGCCGGACGTCCCGACGACGGTGTTCGCCGGCATGTGGGACAGCGGCCTGTGGCGCAGCGACGACGGCGGCACGAGCTGGTCGCGGGTCGAGGGCGGCCTGCCCGCGAACCTCGGCCGGGTCGACGTCGCGCTGTGCCGTGACGATCCGGACGTGATGGTCGTCGCCACGGGCACCAACGGCGGCGACGTCTGGCGCTCGACCGACGGCGGTACGAGCTGGAGCCAGGTCGCCGACGTCGACCACTGCGGCGGCCAGTGCTGGTACGACAACACCGTGGCGATCGCGCCGGACGACTGCCTGACGATCTACCTCGGCGGCGTGCACGGCTGGGTCTCCCGCGACGGCGGGGCGAGCTTCGCGCAGATCCCGGCCGACTTCGGCAGTCACGCCGACCCGACGCGCGTGCACGTCGATCATCACGCCGTGCTCGCCCTCGACGGCGGCGAGGTGATCGTCGGCACCGACGGCGGCGTCTACCGCAGCACCGACTACGGGACGACGTGGCAGGACATCGCGGTCGGCCGGCTGCCGTCGACGCAGTACTACGGGGTCTGCGGTCACGACACCGATGCGGAGGGACTCGCCGGCGGGACCCAGGACAACGGGAGTCACGCGCGCTACACCGGGCAGGACTGGCGCTGGGTGCTCGGCGGCGACGGCGGAATGTGCGCGATGGCCGGCGACCGGATCCTCGGCGAGTTCCAGAACACCAACCTGCAGCGCTCGACCGACCGCGGCAGCAGCTTCCACGACGCCAACGCGGGCATCAACCCCGGCGATCCGCGCCGCTGGGTCGGCGTGATCGAGAAGGACCCGTCCGATCCGGCCACGCTGTATGTCGGCACGAGTCGCGTGTATCGCACGACCGACTTCCACGACACCCCATGGGTCCAGATCCGGACGCAGGCGAACTTCAACCAGACGGTCACTGCGCTGGCCGTCTCGCCGGTCGACCGCAACGTGCTGTGGGCGGGCTACAGTCTCGGCGACGTGTGGCGCACGACGAACGCGCTGGCCGCCTCGCCGTCGTGGTCGGCGGCGAACGCGGGGCTGCCGACGTTCCGGGGCGTCAGCCGTCTCGTGCCCGACCCGGCCGACGCCGACGCGGCCTGGGTCGTGATGAGCGGCTTCGGCAATCCGCGGATCCTGCGGACGGTCGACGGGGGCGCGAGCTGGACCGACGTGACCGGCGACCTGCCCGACCTGCCGGTGAACGACCTGGTCGTCGACCCGGCGGCCCCGTCGACGCTGGTCGCCGCGACCGACCTCGGCATCTTTCGCAGCGACGACGGCGGGACGAGCTGGTACGGGTTCTCCGACGGGCTGCCTCTCGCCGCGGTCGTCGAGCTGTTCCGCCATCCGGCGGACGGCGCGCTGGTCGCCGGGACCCATGGCCGCGGCGTGTTCCGGCTGGCTCCCGCCGCGCCCGGCCCGGTGGCGGTCCCCGACGGCACCGCGCCCGGCACCGAGCCGCTGCGCGCCGCGCGGACCGCGACGGGCGCGCTGTGGCTGCGCTGGGACACCGGGGCGTGCACCGCACAGACGTACCACCTGCTCGCTGGCCCGCTCGAGGCGGTCGCCTCCGGCGGGTACGACGAGGCGCGCTGCGGGCTCGACCGTGGCGGGGAACAGGTCGTCGCCATGCCGCACGACGGAACGGGCAGCGCGTTCTTCCTCGTCGTCGGCGCCGCGCTGGACGGCACCGAGGGACCCCACGGACACCGGTCGGACGGCTCGGTCCGCCCGTGGAGCGGCTCCGGCTTCTGCGGTCTCGTCGCGCAGGACCCGGCCGCGACCTGCCCGTAGCTAGGCGCTGGCGGCGTCGCGCTGCGCGACCGCCCGCCCGGCCGTCCCCTCGGACTCGCCGAGCAGGCGGCGCACCTGGGCCTCGAGGCGTTCGGCGAACGCCAGCGCCTCGCGCGCGCGGGGCCGTTCGGCGAGCGGCGCGCCGGGCCAGGTGACCGGCTCGCCGACGTGGACCCGCACGCGGACCGGCCGCGGGATCCGGCGGTGGCGCGGCAGGCAGCGGTAGGCGCCGCGCAGGGCGACCGGCAGCACCGGCACGCCGGACAGCGCCGCCATGAATCCGATGCCGGGCCGGAACCGCCCCATCGTGCCGTCGCGGGAGATCTTTCCTTCCGGAAACACGCCGACGATCTCGCCGGCCCGCAGCGCAGTCAGGACCCGGGCGAGCGTCTCCTCCGTGTTTCCTTCGGCGATCGGGATCGTTCCGGCGGATGCGAACAGCCGGGTCCAGAACGGCGAGCGGTAATACCACCTCGCGTTCATCAGGTAGCGCACCGTGCGCGGGATGGTCGCGCCGATGAACCACGGGTCGAGAAACGACGAATGGTTGGCGACGATCAGCATGCCGCCGGAGCGCCGGAGATGCTTCCCCGGATCGACCGCGCGAATCATGCCGAGGGCGACCGGCACGCGAAGGACCGCGTAGCACAGGTTGTAGAACGGATAGCTCGGCATCGTTCGGGGCTCCGCGGAGCGCAAGATACGCCGATCCCGCGCCCGCGCCACGGCGGCGTGCGCCGGGCGTGTGTACCATGGGCGGCCGTGCCGCCGACCGGGGCGGCGAGGGAGACACGCGATGGACGACCGCCTGGCCACCCGCTTCGACATCCCCGTCAGGCCGCGCCGCAACCGCGTCTCGGCCGCCGTGCGCAGCCTCGTGCGCGAGACCGAACCGAGCCCCGGCCACCTGATCTGGCCGGCGTTCGTGATCGAAGGCCGCGGCGCCGAGCAGCCGGTGGACTCGATGCCCGGTGTCTCGCGCCTGAGCCGCGACCTGCTCGTCGAGCGGGCCCGCGAGGTCCACGCTCTCGGCGTCCCCGCGCTGGCGCTGTTCCCCGCCCTGCCCGACGAGCGCAAGGACCGCTGGGCGTCCGAGTCGACCAACCGCGACGGCCTGCTGCAGACCACCGTGCGCGCGCTCAAGGATGCCGTCCCCGGGCTGTGCGTGATCACCGACGTGGCGATGGACCCGTATTCGAGCGACGGCCACGACGGTGTCGTCCACGAGGGGCGGATCCTCAACGATCCGACGCTCGAGATCCTGGCCGCGATGGCGGTCAGCCAGGCGGAGGCCGGTGCCGACATCGTCGCCCCCTCGGACATGATGGACGGGCGGGTCGGCGTGATCCGGGCGGCCCTCGACGAGTGCGGGCACCAGGACGTCGGCATCCTGGCCTACTCCGCCAAGTACGCGTCGGCGTTCTACGGGCCGTTCCGCGACGCGCTGGACTCCGCGCCGCGCGCCGGCGACAAGAAGACCTACCAGATGGATCCCGCCAACGCGCGCGAGGCGCTGCGCGAGGTCGAGCTGGACGTCAGCGAGGGCGCCGACATCGTGATGGTCAAGCCCGCGCTGGCGTACCTCGACGTGATCACCCGCGTGCGCCAGGCGGTCGACCTGCCGGTCGCCGCCTACCAGGTCAGCGGCGAGTACGCGATGATCGAGGCGGTCGCGGCCAACGGCTGGATGGACCGCGACGCGCTGCTGCTCGAGACGCTGACCGCGATCTTCCGCGCCGGCGCCGACATGGTGCTGACCTATCACGCGCCGCAGGCGGCGCGGCTGCTGCGCGACGCGGCGCGCTAGAGCAGGCGCCGGAGCAGTTCGCCGGCACGCGCCCGGTCGACCGGCTTGCGGATCACCGCGGCGAGCGCCTCGCTGCCCCAGCGCGCCAGCGCGCCGGCCTCCTGCTCGGTTGCGGCGACGACGACCGGAACGCCCTCGGAGGCCGCGCGCAGGCGGGCGACGGCGCTCTGCCCCGGCAGGGCGAGCAGCGACGCGTCGAGCCAGATCAGCCGGCACGCCGTGTCCCGCGACGCGAGCCGGGCGCAGCCGGCGTCGACGCTCGGCAGCGCGTCCGCCGTCATGCCCAGCCCGGCGAGCAGTTCCGCGGTCTGCTGTCCCCGTTCCGGATCGGCGTCGAGCACCAGCGCGCCGCCTTCCAGCCGCTCGCCGCCCGCGACGGCGCCGGGGCGCTCGCCCGCTGCTCCGGGCCCGGCGGGCAGCAGCACGGTCACCGTGGTGCCGCGTTCCGGCTCGCTGTCGATCTCGATCGCCCCGCCGTGTGCGGCGACGATCCCGTGGACCGACGCGAGCCCCAGCCCGCGGCTGATCCCCTTGGTGGTGAAGAACGGGTCGAAGACCCGCGGGAGGACCTCCTCGGGGATGCCGCAGCCGTCGTCGGCGACGGTCAGCTCGACGTACGTGCCGGGAGACGCGGGGCGGCCGGCCATCAGGCGCTCGACATCCGCGGCGGACAGGCGGCACTCGGCCAGGCCGAGGACGATCCGGCCGCCGTCGGTCCCCAGGGCCTCGAGCGCATTGGACACCAGGCCCTCGATCATCTCGGCGATCTGCCGCCGGTCGACGACGACGCCCGGCAGGCCGTCCGGGATGCGCCACTCGAGCCGGATGCCGGCTCGGGATCCCACCACCCGCGTGCCGACCTCGCGCAGCAACGCGGCGAGATCGACCTCGCGGCGGTCCTGCGGCTCCTGGCCCGCGGCGCGCAGCAGTCGATTGCACAGCCGGACCGCCTTGCGCCCACAGTCGCGCACCGCCTCGAGACGGTCGCGCAGTTCGCCGTCCGGCGCGAGATCGATCAGCGCCAGCTCGACGTTGCCGAGCACGCCCATCAGCAGGTTGTTGAACTGGTGCGCCACTCCCGCCGCGAGCGTGCCGATTGTCCGGAGCTTGTCGACCTGCCGCAGGCGCGCCTCGAACGCGTCGCGCTCGGCCTCCGCCTGCTTGCGTGCCGTGATGTCGCGGCCGACGCCGATGATCGCCTGGACGCGCCCCTTCTCGTCGACGATCGCCGTGTCGCGCCACGCCAGCCAGCGCCAGCCGTCGCGGGTCCACGCCCGCTGCTCGACGTAGCACGTGTGGGGCGGCCGGTAGAGCGCCTCCATCGCCGCCGCCGTGGCCGCCCGGTCCTCCTCGTGGACCAGCGGCATGAAGTTGCGGCCGATCAGTTCCTCCTCGCTGCGGCCGAACATCCGGCAGTAGCTCGGACTGACGAACAGGAACCGCCCTTCGGCGTCGACCTCGACCAGCAGGTCCTCGATGTTCTCGATCAGCAGCCGGTAGTCGATCTCGCCCCGGACACCACGGGCCGATGCCCCGCGCTCGTCCGGACGGCCGGTCGCTCGTTTCCTGGCGCTCATCGATCCCCCCCGAGGATTCTTCCGGGTCTCCCTGTTCGTCCCGCCCGCACCCCTTCGTGCAAATTTCGCGCAGGTCGGGGTTCCGGCGCAAGTGCCCTCGCAGGCGGCCGGATCGCCCGCAGGACGCGCCGCGGGCGGCCTTGCGGGCCGCCCGCGGTGTCGGGGATCGCGCG
>RFIB01000213.1 GCA_003695625.1 Acidobacteriota bacterium
GGGCGGCGCCGTGGCTCGGGGACGCCGGCCTGTATCTCGCGTCGGCCGGCCTGTCCGCCCTCGCCCTGCTGGCGTGGCTCGCGGCGGGGCGCTCGCGGTAGCCTTGGCGCCCGTCGCCCGCGCCACCCGGCGGTGCGGCGGGACCGACGAGGGAGACGCACGCGATGGGCAGTCTTGCGGGACGCACCGCCTTCGTGACCGGAGCGAGTTCGGGGATCGGCGCCGCGACGGCGCGGGCGCTGGCCGGCGCGGGCGCACGGCTCGTGCTCTGCGCGCGCCGCGTCGAGCGGGTCGAGGAGCTTGCCCGCGCGATCGAGGCGGACGGCGGCGGGCCGTGCCGCGTGCTGGCACTCGACGTCCGGGATCGCGACGCGGTGCGGGCGGCCGTCGACGGACTGGCGGGCACCGGATTCGAGGCGATCGACATCCTGGTCAACAACGCGGGACTCGCCGCCGGACTCGACCCGCTGCAGGAGGGCGACTTCGGCAACTGGGACCGGATGCTCGACACGAACGTGAAGGGACTGCTCAACGTCACGCGGCTCGTCGTTCCGGGGATGATCGCGCGGGGCGGGGGACACGTGGTCAACATCGGCTCGATCGCGGGGCGCGAGGTCTACCCTGCCGGAAACGTCTACTGCGCGTCGAAGCACGCCGTGCGCGCGCTCAATCGCGCGCTGCGGATCGACACGCTCGGGAAGAACATCCGCGTGACGAGCGTCGATCCGGGACTGGTCGAGACCGAGTTCGCGCTGGTCCGCTTCGACGGCGACGCGGACAGGGCGAAGGCGGTCTACCGCGGCATGCAGCCGCTGACCGCCGCCGACGTCGCCGACGCCGTGCTGTGGGCGGTCACCCGCCCGGCGCACGTCAACGTCGAGGAGATCCTGCTCATGCCGACCGACCAGGCGTCGTCGGTGCACGTGCACCGGCGCGGCGGGGGCGCGTGATGGCCGACGCGCCGCTCGACTGTGTCGAGGTCGGCCCGCCGGACGCCGACGCCGCCGTGATCTGGCTGCACGGTCTCGGCGCCGACGGATGGGACTTCCAGCCGATCGTGCCGGAGCTCGGACTGCCGCCCGACCTGCGCGTCCGGTTCATCTTCCCGCACGCGCCGCGCCGGCCGGTGACGATCAACATGGGCCTGGTGATGCGCGCCTGGTACGACATCGCCGAACTCTCGCTCGACGAGCGCGGGCAGGACGTCGCCGGGATCGAGGACTCGGCGCGGAGGATCTCCGCGCTGGTCGAACGCGAGCGGCAGCGCGGCATCACGCCCGCGCGCCTGGTGCTCGCCGGCTTCTCGCAGGGCGGGGCGATGGCGCTTCACGTCGGCCTGCGCCATCCCGAGCGGCTCGCCGGACTCGTGGCCCTCTCGTGCTACCTGCTGCTGCCGGCGCGCACCGAGCGCGAGCGGAGCGAGGCGAGCCGGGGCCTGCCGGTGTTCCAGGCGCACGGCGAACACGACGACGTCGTGCCGCTCGTCGCCGGCGAGATGACGCGTGACGCCCTGGTCGCGCTCGGCTGCGAGGTCACCTGGCGGACCTACCCCGTCCCGCACGCGGTGCATCCGCGCGAGATCCGCGACATCGGCGCGTTCCTCGCCGCGCGACTCGCCGGCGTGTCCGGCTGACCGGGCGGCCTCGGGGGCGGTCGATACCGGAAGGAAGGAGTTGGCGGGAGCGACGGGATTTGAACCCGCGACCTCAGGCTTGACAGGCCTGCGTGCTAACCAGCTGCACCACGCCCCCGCGGAGGGCCGGACTTTGGTGGGCGGCACCGGGCTCGAACCAGTGACCCCCTGCGTGTAAAGCAGGTGCTCTGCCAGCTGAGCTAGCCGCCCTGAGCGCGGGGAAGGGTACGAGACGCCCGAGCCGGCGTCAAATCAGGATTCCGGCGGGCCCGACGACCCGAGCAGCCGCCCGAGAACCTCCCGGGCCCGGTCCTCCTGGCCACCGTCCCAGTAGACCCTCCCGCACCCGGGACAGGCGCTCAGCCGCCGCGCGGTGCGCAGCACGTAGGGCGGGGCGCGTCCGGCGAGGTCCTCCGCCCGCGCCGGCTCCGGCACCGCGTTGCAGTGCGCGCAGCGCCGCGGCCCCGGCGGCCGGGCCGGGTCCAGCCCGAGCCGGGCGAACACCTGCCGGAGCTGGACACGCAGATCGTCCGAGGTGACGAGCAGGCTCTCGCGCGCGACCGTCCGCGCGGCCAGACGGCGGTCGCGCGTGAGCAGCAGGCGTCCATCCAGCGCGGCGATCCGCTCGAGCTCCGCGTCGTCCCAGCCCGGGTCCCACAGCACGTCGACGCCGAAGCGGCGGAGCCAGCGCGCGAGCCGGCCGAGCATCGCGTCCGCCACCAGCCGCGGCGGCGACTCCGTGCCCGCGTGCCGGCCCGGGTCGCGCATTTCCCGGTCCCGCGTCAGCCGCGCCCGACCTCGATCGCCCGGATGACGACCGGCTCGAGGGGCCGGTCGTCGCGGTCCGTGGGCGTCCGGCCGATCTCGCGGACCGTCTCGATCCCCTCGATCACCCGGCCGAACACCGTGTGCCGGCCGTCGAGGTGCGGCGTCGGGGCGAGCGTGACGAAGAACTGGCTGCCGTTGGTGTCCGGCCCCGCGTTGGCCATCGACAGCGTGCCGGCCGCGTCGTGGCGAGCCTCCGGGGAGCATTCGTCGGCGAACCGGTAGCCGGGCCCGCCGCGACCGGTGCCGGTCCGGTCGCCGCCCTGGATCATGAAGCCGTCGATCACGCGGTGAAACGTCACGCCGTCGTAGAACGGACCGGTCGCAGGCTCGCCGGTCCCCGGATCGCGCCATTCGATGCCGCCGGTCGCCAGGCCGACGAAGCTGGCCACCGTCATCGGCGCGAGGTCCTCGAACAGCTCGCAGGTGAAATCGCCAAGGCTCGTCCGGAAGGTCGCCCGCAGCGGGCCGTCGCCGGGGACGAGCTCCCGGCTGCTCGGAAAGTCGTTCTTCAGCATGAGGTTCCTTTCGGTGCCCCGAGGCGGGACGGGTCGCCTCGCCCAGGTCGTCGCGGCGCATTCTATCCCTCGCCGCGCCTCCCGCCGCGAGCGGCGGGCGTGCCGGATCCCGGCTGCGCGACGTGAATTGCCGTCCGGTGCGTGCTACGATCGATCCGCAGACAGACAGACGCCCCAGGGGCCACCTCCTATTTCCCCCTCCCCCCAAGCCCCCCCTGGGGCGCTTTTTTTGTCCTCGTGCCGTCCGGTCAGCGCCTGCCGAACACGCGCCGGAGCAGCTCGGTCGTCCGGGCCACGGGATCGCGGCGGATCCTGGCCTCCTCGAGCGCGAGCTGGCCGAACAGCCGGTCGACGGTCTGCGCCGCGACCCACGCCTCCAGGTCGTCCCCCGGCGGCTCGACCAGCGGGAGCCGCTCGATGCGTTCGCGCAGGTCCTGCCACGCGCGGGCCAGCCCGACGGCCGAGACGGTCTCGTGCACGATCGGGCGCATCCGGTCGACCAGCCGGGTCTCGGTTCGCGAGCGGAGCAGGTCGGTCGCCGCGGTCTCGCCGCCGCGGAGGATCGCGAACGCATCCTCGATCGTCAGCCCGGCGATCGCGTCGCGGAACACGTCGAGCGCCTCCGCCGCCGAGCGCTCCGCGGCGCGGTTGACGGCACGCTCGAGCTCGTCGACCTGCCGGTCGAGGCCGAGCCGGCGCAGCGTGCTCGCCACGCGCTGCATCTCGTCGGGAAGCGGGATCCTCAGCCGGGGATCGCTCCAGATCGCGTCCCGCTCCGCGAGCCGCTCGACCGCGCGCGAGGCGCCCACGCTCAGCGCCTCGCGCAGCCCGGAGGCGACCGTCGCCTCGTCGAGCGGCGCCTGCCCGCGGCCGAACAGGCCGCCGAGATCCTCCGGAGACATCCCCGCGCACCCGGCGAGAACGACCGCCGCGACCACGATGCTGCCGGCGCGCGCGGCCCGTCGTCCGCGCGCCTGCGTTCCGCACACCTCGTCGTGAGTCATCGCCGGGTCCTCCCGCGCTGCGCCCGAGTATCCCACCGTGCGCCGTGCGGTGCTTCCGGTCGATAATCGGGCGCCCGTCCCGCCGCTTCGGCGGTACCGATCCCGAGGAGACGATCGCCGATGAGACGGTCCCGAGCCCTTGCCGCCATCCTGCTGTTCGCGATCAGCGTGCCATGCATCCCGCGTGCTCTCGCTGGTGACACGATGATCCACACCGCGACGCTGCGCTTCGCGCTGGACAAGCCGCTGCCGCTCAAGGTCAAGGTCGGGGACCTCGAGGTCCGCGACCTGACGATCACCCGCGAGGAGCGGCGCCTGCTCGACCAGGTGCTCCCGCCGCGCGGCGGCCAGTCGCGGTTCTCGTGGCTGCATTACGCGGTCCACGCCGAGAATCCGGCCGACGTGTCGTGGAACCTCGCCGTGCGCGTCAAGCTGCTCGACCGGTCCGGCGCGATCATCGACGAGTTCGAGTTCCGCGAGCGCGTGTGGCGCGGGCGGGCGCGCACGGTCGACCTGCGCCGGATCACGCTGAACTACGTGATCCCGCTGATCGACAAGGTGGAGATCACGCTGACCGCGGACCGGTGAACCGCCCCGGCCGCGAGCCGGACGACTGGGACGATCCGGCCCTCGCCGAGGCGTACGCCGAGATCGTCGGGCGCGGAGTGGTCTACCGCGCGCTGGCCGAGGCAGCGGTCGAGGCGCTCGATCCCGCACCGGGTGCCACCGTGCTCGACCTGGCCGCGGGCACGGGCGTCGTGACCGGCCTGCTGCTCGCCCGCGTCGGGCGCCACGGGCGCGTGGCAGCGCTCGACCGCGCCCGCGCGATGCTCGCCGTGCTCGCCGCGCACCACCCCGTCGGCAACGTCGGTCCGATCGTGGCCGACCCCGCAGCGCTGCCGCTTGCGCGCCGTTCGCTCGACGGCGCGGTGTGCAGTGCGGCGTTCTGGCACTTCCCGGCGCTCGCGCGCACGTTCGCCGGACTGGCGCGCGCCCTGCGCCCCGGAGCGCGGCTCGTCGTCAACGTGCCCGCGGCGCAGCTCGACGACGTCGACGACCTGCCCCCGCCGCCGCTGATGCTGGCGCTCGAGCGCGAGGGACGGCGCCGGTTCGGCGGCGCCCCCGAGCCGGCGGGGCCGGTGCTCTCCCGCGCCCGCCTGTCCGCGCTGGCCGGCGAGGCCGGATTCGCGGGCGAGACCGTCCGCGTCGTCGAGCCGCGTCCGAGCCAGCATGAGCTCGCCCGGCTCGCCGAGCTGCCCGCGTTCTCGGCCCGGCTGTGGCCGGGTCGTCCGGAGCGCGAGCGGACCGCCGTGGTGCGCGCGGCGCTGGCTGCCGTCGAGCCCGAGCTGCGCGCGCCCGTGCGCTGGCTCGTGCTGTCGTGGATGACGCCTCCCGCCGTCGATGCGTAGACTCG
Organism: Acidobacteriota bacterium; assembly: GCA_003695625.1. Taxonomy (GTDB): domain Bacteria; phylum Acidobacteriota; class Polarisedimenticolia; order J045; family J045; genus J065. The sequence goes on from RFIB01000213.1 coordinate 5,395, forward strand.
CAGCCGCTCCCGACGCCTTCCCGCCGGAGGACCCGATGCCCCGTGCCTGTCTCCGCCGTCCCGCCGGCCCGCCGGCGCGTCCGGCGCGCGCCGCGTTTCTCGCCGTCCTCGTCGCGTTCGCCGCGTCGGCGCCGGGTCTTGCCGACCAGCAGCCCGAGCCGCAGCCCCCAGCCGCGGCCGGCGCTCCGATCGCGCTGCCCGAGGGCGTCGATCTCTCGTCGCCGCGGGCGACGTTCGCGACGTACTTCGACGCGATGGCCGCGTGGAACCGCACCCGCGCAGCGCGCGAGAAGGAACGCGCGCTGGCGTGCTTCGACCTGTCCGAGGCCCCCTCGCTGCGCGAGGAGCTCGGCTGGAAGGCGGCGCGCAACCTGAAGTTCTTCCTCGACCGCGTCCAGGTGGTCGATCTCGACGCGCTGCCCGAGCAGGTCGACGGCGACTACTACCTGTATGGCCGCTGGGACCAGGGCGAGATCAGCCTGACGCGCTCTCCCGAGGGCCTGTGGCGCTTTTCCCGCCGCACCGTCGAGGACCTCGACCGGCTGGCCGCCTCGGTGGTCGGCAGGCCCGTGCTCGAGGGGATCGCGTCGACGGTGCCGCGGACGCTGGCCGACGTGATCCGCGCGCGGCTCGCGCCGTCGCTGCTCGAGCGCTCGTTCCTGCTCGAGAACTGGCAGTGGTTCGGCCTGCTGCTGATCGCGCTGCTCGGCGCGGTCGTCGAGAGGGTCGTCCGCGCGCTGGTGCTGGCCTGGCTGCGCCGCCTGCTCGACGTGTCGAAGGCGCCGCTCAAGGGCGAGGCGATCGACGGCTTCCGCCGGCCGCTCGGACTGCTGGCGATGGCGATCGTCTGGTCGCTGACGCTCGGCCTGCTCGATCTGCCGTTCGCCGCCTACAAGGTGCTGCTCGTCGCCGTGCGGGTCGTGCTCGGCGCCTCGGCGGTGTGGGCGCTCTACAAGCTGGTCGACGTGCTCGCGGAGTACTTCGCCTCGAAGGCGGCGAAGACGCAGACGCGCATGGACGACCTGCTCGTCCCGCTGTTCCGCCGCGCGTTGAAGGTCGCGGTGGTCGCCTTCGGCGTGCTGTTCGTCGCGCAGAACCTCGATGTCGACGTCACCAGCCTGCTGGCGGGGATCAGCATCGGCGGCGTCGCCTTCGCACTGGCCGCCAAGGACACCGTCGAGAACCTGTTCGGCTCGGTCACCGTGCTGATCGACCGGCCGTTCCAGATCGGCGACTGGGTCCAGATCGGCGACATCGACGGCACGGTCGTCGAGGTCGGGCTGCGCTCGACGCGGATCCGGACGTTCTACAACTCGCTGATCACCGTCCCGAACTCGACGCTGGTCAAGGCGACCGTCGACAACCTCGGCGCGCGCGAGTACCGGCGGATCAAGTGCATGATCTCCGTCCAGTACGACACGCCTGCGGAGAAGATCGAGGCGTTCTGCGAGGGAATCCGCGAGCTGATCCGGCGGCACCCGTACACGCGCAAGGACTACTACATGGTCTACCTCAACCAGTTCGCGGCGTCGTCGCTCGACATCCTGCTCTACTGCTTCGTCAGGACGCCCGACTGGCCGACCGAGCTGCGCGAGCGGCACCGGCTGTTCCTCGACATCGTGCGACTGGCGCACCGGCTGGGGATCGACTTCGCGTTCCCGACGCAGACGCTGCACGTCGCCACCGTGCCGCCGGGTGCCGCGCCGGCCGGGCCGCACGTCGTCGAGACCGGGACGATGCGGATCCCCGCGCCACCCGACGCGGAGCAGGCGGTGCAGCTCGGCCGCCGCGAGGCCGACGCGCTGTTCTCGAGCGCCTGGAAGAGCCCGGACCAGCCGCCGGTCGACATGAACGATCCGGATCGCATCCCGCCGGTGTGACCTTGCCGAGGAGGACCCGCCCCGTGAACCGTCACCGCCTGTCGCCGCTCGCCGTTCCGCTCGCCGTCGTCCTGCTGTCGCTCTCCGGCGCCTGTCGCCCGCAGGCGGGAGGCGGGCCCGAGGCACCGCCCGCGCAGGCGCCCGCCTGGGCGCTCGCCATTCACGGCGGCGCGGGAAGCCTGCCGGACGACCTGCCCGCCGCACGGCGCGAGGCGTACGAGCGATCGCTGGCCGAGGCGCTGACCCTCGGACAGGTGATCCTCGACGAAGGCGGCTCGGCGCTCGACGCGGTCGAGAAGGTCGTCACGCTGCTCGAGGACGACCCGCTGTTCAACGCCGGACGCGGGGCGGTGTTCACCGCCGACGGCCGGATCACGTTCGACGCGTCGATCATGGACGGGCGCGATCTGTCGGCGGGGGGGGTCGGCTTCGTCGAGGGCGTGCGGCATCCGATCACGCTGGCGCGTCGCGTGATGCAGAAGACCCCCCACGTGCTGTTCGTCGGCCGGGGCGCCGAGGCGTTCGCCCGCGAGCAGGGGCTCGAGTTCATGCCCGCCGAGTGGTTCTGGACCGAGCGCCGACGCGAGCAGTGGGAGCGCTGGAAGCGCGAGCATGCGGGGACGGGCGGCAAGGCCGCGGCGCTCGCGCCTCCGGCCGCCGGCTTCGGCACCGTCGGTGCCGTCGCGCTCGACCGGGCGGGACACCTCGCCGCGGCGACCTCGACCGGCGGGCTGACCGGCAAGGCGTGGGGGCGCGTCGGCGACAGTCCGATCGTCGGTGCCGGGACGTACGCCGACGACCGGTTCGCGGCGATCTCCTGCACCGGCACCGGCGAGCGCTTCATGGTGCGCGCCGCGGCCCACGAGGTCGTCGCCCGCATGCGGCACGCCGGCGAGAGCCTCGAGCGCGCGGTGCACGCCGTGCTCGACGAGGAACTGTCTCCCGGCGACGGCGGCATGATCGCCGTCTCGTCGCGCGGCGAGATCGTCCTGCACTTCACGACGCCCTCGATGCTGCGCGGCGCCGCGGACGCCACCGGCCGGTTCGAGGTCGCGCTGCGCTGAGCGGCCTCCGCGTGATCAGCCGGCAGGGATCCACCGCACGAGCATCACCACCCCCACCGCCCCGACGAGCAGCGCGAAGGCGAGGCGCAGCCGGCGCTCCGGCCAGCGGGCGGCGAGCCGTCCGCCGAGGTACCCGCCGGCCAGCGAGCCGGCGACGAACGGCAGCAGCGTCGCCCAGGGCAGCGAGCCGAGCCGCGCCAGCGAGCCGGCCAGGCCCGCCGCCGCGTTGATCGCGATCACGGCGAGCGCGGTGCCGATGGCGTCGCGCGCCGTCAGCCCGCCCGGACCGGCCAGCGCCGGGACGACGAGAAAACCGCCGCCGATCCCGAGAAACCCGCTGAGCAGACCGACGCCCGCGCCCCAGGCCGCCAGCACCGGCCGGCCTGCCGGGCCCCCCGGGGCAGGGCCCGGCGCCGCGCGGAAGGAACGCCAGGCGACGAGCAGCATCAGCACGCCGAACGCGATCATCAGCGGACGGCCGGGGACCAGCCGTCCGAAGTGCCCCCCGATCAGCGCCGCCAGGCCGCCGGCCGCCGCGAACACGGCCGCGGCGCCGAGTCGCAGGTGGCCGTCCCGGGCGTGGGAGACCGCCCCGGCCAGCGCGCTCGCCCCGACGGCGAGCAGGCTGCCGGCGACCGCCTCGTGCGGTCCGAGTCCGAGCAGGAGAACCAGCGCGGGCAGCATCAGCACCGAGCCGCCGGCTCCGGTCACGCCGAGCACCAGCCCGGTCGCTGCGCCGACGGCTCCGATCAGCGGGATCGAGCCGGTCATCGGCCCGCCTCCGGCCGATGCGCGAACACACGCGCCTGCGCGAGGAACAGCCCGCAGACCAGCGCGCCGATTGCTCCGCAGGCCAGAAACACGCTCGCTCCGCCGCGAGCCTCGTAGAGGCGCAGGCCCGCCGGCGGCGCGACGATCGCCGCCAGCGAGAACACCACCGCGAACGCGCCCATGTAGCGCCCGAGAAGCCCCCGCGGCGCCCGCGCCGCGATCACCGCCGATGCGAACGGAAAGCACAGCATCTCGCCGATCGTCCACACGACGACGGTCGCGAGCAGCAGCGGAACGCTCGATGCGACCGCCGTCAGCGCGAGACCGCCTCCGATCAGCGCCGCGCCGGCCGCGGTGACGCGCAGCGCTGTCCGCCGCTCGAGCAGGCGGACGAGCGGCATCTCGAACAGCACGATCAGTACCGCGTTCGCCGCGATCAGCGAGCCGATCCGCGCCTCGTCGAGAGCCAGGCGTTCCGCCAGATAGATCGGGTAGGTGTTGAACACCTGGAAGAACGCCGCCGAGAGGGCCAGCAGCCCGCCGAGAAACAGGACGAACGCCCCGTCGCGCAGCACGCCGGCCCCCGCCCGCGCTTCAGGCTCGATGCCGGTGCGGCGGACCGGCCGCTCCGGGCGGAGCAGCAGCCAGAGGACCAGGGAGGCGAGCAGGCACGTCCCCCCGTCGGCGACGAACAGCCAGAAATAGTCGATGCGCGCCAGCAGTCCCCCCGCCGCGGGGCCGATCGCCATTCCCGCGTTGGCCGCCAGGCGCAGCAGGCCGATCGCCCGCGTGCGCACCGCCTCCGGCGCGAGCACCACGACCGCCGTCATCGCCGCCGGCCGGAAGGCGTCGGACAGCGCCGCGGCGATGAACACGCCCGCGCCGAGCGTCCACGGCGTGCGCGGCCAGGCGAGGGCGACGAACGCCACCCCGCCCGCCAGGAGCGCTCCGACCTGCACCCGCACCGCGCCCGCGCGGTCGGTCAGGCGGCCGCCGACCGCCGAGCCGAGCAGGGACCCGAGCCCGAACCCGAGCAGCACCCAGCCGGCCGTCGCCTTCGGGAATCCCAGCTCCCGCGTCAGGTACAGGCCGAGGAACGGCAGCACCATCGTCCCGGCCCGATTGATCAGCATTCCGGCGCAGACGATCCAGACCGCGCGCGGCAGTCCGGAGTACGCGCCGACCCAGAATGCGAGTGCACGCCTCACGGCACCGCGCCGAGCAGGTCGTCGGGGCCGAGGTGCCCCGCCGCGCCGGCCTCCGGCAGACCGGCGCCGTCGGCGAGCCGGTCGAGCAGCGCGCGGAACGCGTCGACCGTCCGCGTCAGGCAGGCGTCGTCGAGTCGCGAACCGCCGAAGACGGCGAACGGCGGCAGGACGTCGACGCCGCAGTAGGCCAGCGTCCGTTCGAACGGGAGCAGGAATGCGCGCAGCGACGCGCCGTGCCGGCCCTGCGGCGAGAAGTCGTCCGCACGGCCGCCCGCCGTGACCGCCACGAGCGCGCGGCGTCCGGCGAGTGCGTCGCCGTCGCGCCCGTGGGCGAATCCCTCGACGAGCACCTCGTCCTGCCACGCCTTGAGCAGCGCCGGCGCGGCGAACCAGTAGAGCGGGTGCAGGAACACGTACGTGCCGTGGGCGGACAGCAGCCGCTGCTCCGCTGCCACGTCGAAGCGCCCGCCGGACCGGGCCTGCGCCAGGTCGTGGACGGTCACGTCGTCGCGCCCCCTGGCCGCCTCGACCAGAGCCCGGTTGACCCGACTTCCGGCCAGATGGGGGTGGGCGACAACCAGCAGGACGGGGCGGGCGGGAGTTCCGGTCACGGCGAGGCCTCCTCGTGGCGCGCTGTCGTCACGGCGCGTCGAGCGCGCAGTGTATCGCTCCGGGCTCCGCTTGACCCCACGATCGATCGCGCGTGCCGTCGGCCGGCCGCATCGCCATTTTTCGCCTCGCTTTCACCTCGGGAAAAATTGCAAAAAATTGCTCGCGAGGCTTGACACCGGACGATGGCGATCCTATCATCGCGGAATCGGAGAGGTGTCACCCCGATCCGGGGGCGGACCTCCCGCGGGCCCGTCGCCGGGGCCTGGCGAGTCGCTCCCGTCCGGGTCGGGGCGGAACACGAACAAACGAGGACAGCTCGCTTCGCGGCGCGGCCGCGTGGGCGAGGCTCGTGCGGGCCTGCCGCGGCCAACCTCCGCCGAAGCGGAAGGAGGGACGCATGGAGCAGACGATCGACCAGGCGCTCGATGAAGTGCGCACGCTGCACGAGAAGATCCTCGGCGTTCCCGCCTCGCTTCCCGAGCCGGCTCAGTGCCTGCCGTTCCCTCCGGGGGTCGACCCGGTCCGCTACGCGATCGACGAGGTCGAGCACCTGCGGCGCTTCGTGGAGACGACCGGCGTCCCGCAGCCCCGGACGACGTGGATTCCGCGTGCCGACATGTTCGCCACGCCCGAGGGCCTGCTCGTCCGGATGGAGATTCCGGGGGTGCGGCGCGAGGACCTCGAGGTGGTGCTGGTCGGCCGCGAGCTGATCGTTCGCGGCACCCGCAAGCCGTGCTGGGACGACAAGCACCGTCCGCTCGCGACAGAGATTCCGTGGGGCCGCTTCGAGCGGCGCGTCGTGCTGCCCGAGGGCGGCGGCGAGGCGATCGACGCCGAGTGCCGTGACGGCATCCTCGAGATCCGCATCCGCAGCGCGTCGGCCTCGGGGTCGCGCGAGAAGCGGATCGAGATCCACTGACCGAGCGACGAGGAGGCACCGACGATGACGACCGCGACGAAGACGGCCAAGGATTCGGGCGAAGCGCGCAAGCAAGCGGCGTCGGACGTGCGGCCCGACGACAAGCAGGTGCTGACGGCCAGCCAGGTGCACACGATCGCGCAGGCGATCTACCACCACCTGGCGACCCGTGGCGGCTGGCCCGCGTGGCCGGCGGCGCCGATGGCCGAGACGGGCGCGCTGCACGGCGCGCCGCTGTCCGGCATGCCGGCAGCCGGCTGGTCCTGGGCGGGCCCGGTCGGCGGGTGGCCGGCGGCATCGCCCGCGATGCCGACGCCGATCGCCTACTGGGGCTATTGAGCCGGCGGCCGTCCCCCCCGGACCGCCGGCCGATCCGAGACGAATCGGGGGCCAAGGAGGAATGACGGTGTTCTACAACCTGTACAGCGACCCGAACCTCTACGGTCTCACGGTTCCCACCAGCGACATCAGCAAGACGTACGGCCTGATGGGCAACATCCCGGGTTACAACGTCCCGGTCCACCTGGGCCAGCAGGCGCTGTGGACCAACGTTCCGCGCTTCGTGCCGCCGGTCTGGTCGTCGCTCCCGGTCAGCCCGGTGGTCGATCCGACGCTCCATGCGCGGACGTTCAACCCGGTGATGGATCCGACCCTGTACGCCCGCAGCTTCATCCCGACCGGCACGATCCCGTTCGGGTCCCACCTCGGCTACGGGTATGCGGGTCTGCCCATCAACCCCCTGCAGCGTCCGCTGGGCTTCTGCTGAGCGGACCGTGATCGGCCGGCGGGACGCCGCTCCGGCGACGTCCTGCCGGCCCCTTTTCTTGCCTGCCGTCGCGCCCGCGAGCCACGGGCCGGCCGGCCCGTCAGGCACGGAGGTGACGTGATGTTCTCCGACATGCTCAAGCGGCAGCTCGAGCAGGAGGTCGTCGGACAGCCGCGCGCCGTCGACCGCCTCGTGCGCGCCGTGACCCTCGCGCGCAGCGGGATCCCGCGCCAGGGGCCGCTCGGGATCTTCCTGTTCATGGGGCCGAGCGGGACCGGCAAGACCCACCTCGCGCGGGTCCTGACGCGGACGCTCCACGGCGAGGAGTCGCGTCTCGTCGTGGCCGACATGGCGTCCGGCATCGAGTCGAGCCCGTGGGCGTCGATCATCGGACAGATCGCGCCGCTGTTCGCCCTGCCCGGGCCGACGCCCGCCGCTCCGGCCGCGGCGCCGCCGATGTCGGTCGTGCTGCTCGAGCAGCTCGAGAAGGCACGGCCGGAGGTCGTCCGCCGGCTCGCGATGGTGCTCGAGACCGGGCAGTTCCTGCTGCCCGACCGGCGCCGGGCCAGCCTGCACAACACGTTCGTGATCATGACGAGCAACCTGTGCGAGCGGCAGATCCTCGACGAGGGGCACGGCATCGGATTCCGCGCCGACAGCGACGAGAACGAGCGACGGCGCGTGTTCGAGGCCTGCTTCGACGCCGCCTCGAAGCAGTGGGGCGCGGACTTCCTCGGCAGGCTCGACGACTTCATCATCTTCCACCGGCTCGACGAGGCGAGCCTCGAGGCGATCCTCGACCGGCATCTCGAGCGGCTGACCGCGTTTCTCGCGGCGCGCGGGATCGGACTCGAGGTGCTCGCGCCGGCACGCCGCTTCCTGCTCGGCAAGGGCTCCCAGGACGCCCGCTGCGGCGCGCGCCTGCTCGTCCGCGCGGTGACCTGGCATCTCGAGTTCCCGATCGCCGACCTGCTGGCCAGCGGCAGGCTGCTGCCGCAAATGCGGGTCGTCGTCGATCACCGCGAGGCCGACAAGCATCTCCACTTCGTGGTTCCCGAGGAGGGGGCGGTCCACGTGCCCGGCCCCGGCGAGCCGGTCGGCCGGCCGATCGCGGTCCGCTGGGACGACGCCGCCCTCGCCTGAACGCGGAGCCCGTTCCGGAATCCCGGTCCCGGAGGCGGGACGAGCCGGCCGGCAGGCGGCGCCGGCGCGCCGCCGTCGTGCGGTCGCGCGGCTACGATCGCTCCGGCGCAGGGACCGCGTCGCGGTTCCCCCGCGCGCCGGAAAGGAGAGCCGATGTCCGATGCGCGTTCACGTCGCGCCGCCGGGGTCGCGCTGCTCGTCGCGGCCCTCGCCCTCGGCGCGTCCCCCTTCGCAGCCGCCGCGGAGCCGGGTTTCTCGGTCGACGGCATCTCGGTCCGCGTCCCGACGGATCATGGCCTGGTGGTCGTCGCGCCGCGGGACGACATCGCGCGCGAGGACGAAGGCGCGATCGACGCCGTGATCCTCGTCGCGGAGTCGCCGGACCGGAAGATCACCGTTCTCTGTTCGCCCGAGGATCCGCCCGGGAGTCCCGTGTCGTGCCGCGTGGAGATCCCCGGCTTCGGGGACGTGCGCATGCGGCTCGACAAGGCCGGCGGGCAGCTGGTCGACTCGTCGGTCTCCCCGGCCGAGGTCGACCGCCTGCTGACCTCGGATCTCGCCCGCGCCACCGAGGCGGCCCTCGCCCGGCTGGCCCCCGCGGCGGTGTCACTTCCGGCGTCCGCGCAGGTCCGCCGCGCCTGGACCGCGCTCGGGATGCTCAGGGCGGCCGTCACGCTGCTCGGGGATCGCGCCCGCGGCGACTGACCGCGGGGAGCGGGGGGCTCGCGCACCCTCGCGTCCCGCGCTCCCGACCCGGCCGCGGGAACGACGCCCCGTCCTGCGCTGGCCGGGATCCGTCGCCTCGGCCCACGCTCGCCGTGTACGGGGGTGTGCCGGCCGCCCGCGGGGGGCGCCCGGCAGAACCCCGTCTCACGGCGCGTCTCCGCGGAACGGGGACGCGCAGGGGGGGATGCCATGATCGATGCCTTGCGGACCAGACTCGCGATCGCGCTGCTCGCGGCGGGTGCGACGCTGCTCGCGGCGAGCCCGGCGCGCGCCGCCGCCCCGGGACTGCTCACGTGGGAGGACGCCTCGGGGACCTTCCTGCTCGAGGTGCCCGCCGAACGGGGCATGCTCGTGGTCACCGGACAGATCGACGGTCCGGCCGTCACGGCCACCGCGCGGCTTCGCGGCGGCGCCGGTGCGCTCGCACTGCGGACCCGTCCGGTGGAAGCGCTCACCGACGTGGTGGACATCATCGTCGACTACGACTCGATCGGGACGCTCGAGTACCGCCTCGCGCCGGCAGCGGCCGGAGGCTCCCGCCTGCTGCGGACCGACATCGGCGCCCGCGACTGCGCGCTGCTCGACGAGCATCCCGTGTTCCGCGCGGTGCGCGGTGCGTGGCTGGCGTTCCAGTACGAGCGCGACTGGCAGTTCTCCGAGCGGGCCGCGCAGTGGCAGCAGGTGATCGACACGCTGGCGCTGTTCTTCGCCGGGCGGAGCCTGTCCGCGGACTGCGCCGCCGCGGCCCGCGCCGCCGACGCGTGGGGCTGCGACGGGCTGCCGAACGCGGTGACCTGCGGGTCCCACGGGGGCTGCTGCGACCAGCACGACGAGTGCTACGCCGCCCGCGGCTGCAACAAGCTGAGCTGGTCGTGCCTGAGTCCGCACAAGTCGTGGGCGAGCAGGAGCCTGTGCGAGCTGGGCGGCGGGCCGCGTTGCGGCGAGTGCAACGTCGAGGTGCTCGCCTGCTTCAACGGCCCGCCGGTCGGGCCCTCCGTCTGCTGCGCCAAGGGCAACTGCGGAGAGAACCGCGGTTCGCTCGATCTGCTCAGGTACTAGCCATCGGGATGTCCGTCCGGACCCGGCATCGTCCGGGCCCGGACGGCGTCCGCCGGTTTGACCGGCGCTCAAGTCCCGGCCGCGGCGGCCGATTCGACAGGCGATCGGGGGCGTCTGCGCCCGGCGCCGTGCCGCGTGCCGCGGGCGCCCCGCGGCCGTCCGCGCGGGAGAGACGATGGGAAGAGACCGGGACGAACTGGAGCTGGCCGTACCCCCGACCGGGATCGCCGCCCTCGAGCGGACCGGCCCCGTCGTGTCCGAGGAGTCCGCCCGCGAGCCGGCCCCGGCTGGTGAGCCGCCGGCGCCGGCCCCGGAACCGGCCGCCGCCGACGCGGAGAACGACGCGGAACTGGCCCGGGCGGGCGATCCCGATGCGGCCGGCGAGCTGATCGCGCAGCTGCTGATCGAGGACGGCCAGCTCACGCCCGAGCAGCTTCGCTACGCCGCGCGGGTCCGCTCCAAGATGAGCTCCCCGCCGAGCCTGCTCTCGGTGCTCCAGCAGCTGCATCTCGTCGAGCCGGCGCAGATCCGGCGCACCCTCGTCGCCCACCCACGCCGGGTCCCGGTCGGTGCGCTGCTCGTGCAGCTCGACCTGATCACGCGGGACGATCTGCGCTACGCGGTCGGGCTCCAGCAGGACCAGGCGGACAAGCCGCTCGGCCGCATCCTCGTCGAGAACCACCTGATCAGCGAGGCGATGCTGGTCGACGTGCTGTCGCTCCAGCTCGGCTGCCCGAATCTCGACAAGGACGTCGAGGAGATCGACGAGGAGCTGGCCCGGCGTGTCTCGCCGGACTGGCTGCGCCGCCACGAGATGGTCCCGGTCCGCGCCGAGGGGGGCGTGGTGCTGCTCGCGCTCGGCGATCCGACGGACAGGACGCGGATCGACGCCGCGCGGCGCGTGTTCGGCCCGCGGATCCGTCCCGGCATCGCCCGCCGGGAGTCGATCCTGGCGGCGATCGCCCGGCTCGAGGAGCCGAAGCTCGAGATGCCCGGCGAAACCGAGTCCGAGGGGGCGGTCGTCGGCATGCTCAATGCCCTCGTCGCCGAGGCGATCCACGAGGGGGTGAGCGACATTCACATCGAGCCGCTCAAGGACCGGCTGCGCGTGCGGTTCCGCGAGGACGGCGTGCTCGTTCCGCACGCGGACTATCCGCTCAAGGTCGCCCCGGCCCTGCTCGGTCGGCTCAAGGTGCTCGCGGGGGCCGACATCGCCGAGCGCCGGCGTCATCAGGACGGTCGCATGCTGTTCGAGCACGGCGGCCGCCAGGTCGACATGCGCGTGTCGATCTACGTCACGATCCACGGCGAGAAGGCCGTCATCCGGCTGCTCAACACGGGCAACCGCATGCTCGACATCACCGAGCTGGGACTCGCTCCGCGGATCGCGCGCCGGTTCCGCGAGGACGTGCTCGACGTGCCGAGCGGGGTCGTGCTGGTCACGGGGCCGACCGGCTCGGGCAAGACCACCACGCTGTACAGCGCCGTCAACTACCTGAACAACATCAACACGAGCATCATCACCGCCGAGGATCCCGTCGAGTACGTGATCGACGGCATCTCGCAGTGCTCGATCAATCCCAAGATCAACATCACGTTCGAGGAGACGCTGCGGCACATCGTGCGTCAGGATCCCGACGTGATCGTGATCGGCGAGATCCGCGACCGGTTCTCCGCCGAGACGGCGATCCAGGCCGCGCTCACCGGGCACAAGGTGCTGACGACGTTCCACACGGAAGACAGCATCGGCGGCCTGCTGCGGCTGCTGAACATGGACATCGAGGCATTCCTGATCTCGTCGACGGTCGTCTGCGTCGTGGCGCAACGGCTCGTGCGCCGCGTGTGTCCCGAGTGTGCCGAGGAGCACCGGCTGACGCCGGACGAGATCCGCCGGCTCGGCTACGACCCGCTGGCGGTGCAGGACCTGGTCTTTCCGCGCGCCGTCGGCTGTCCGCGCTGTCATCACCGCGGCTACAGGGGACGCGTGGCGGTGTTCGAGATGCTGATCCTCAACGAGAAGGTCAAGGACGCGCTGATCGCCCGCAAGACGTCGTACGAGATCCGTCGGATCAGCCTCGAGTCGACCGGGATGGTGACCCTGCTCGAGGACGGGATCACCAAGGCCGCCCGGGGCGAGACGACGTTCGAGGAGATCATCAGGAATCTGCCGCGTCTGAGTCCGCCGAGGCAGCTTGCGGAGCTGCGCCGGCTGCAGGGAGACGTGGGATGAGCGAGTCCGCTTCGCTGCTCGAACTGATCGAAGCCCGCATCGGCTCCGGCGCGGTCACGCTGCCGCCGATGGACGACACCGCGCTGCGGCTGCGCGAGATCGCCAACCGGGAGAACGTCGAGATCGGCGAGATCGTCGAGCTGATCGAGTCCGACCAGGCGCTCGCCGCCGAGGTGCTGCGGGTGGCCAACTCGTCGCTCTATGGCGGGCTGACCGAGGTCGCGACGACCCGGGCGGCGATCGTCCGCATCGGCATGAGCGAGGTCGTGCGGCTGGCGATCATGGCGAGCGAGAAGGGCCGCTACCAGATGCGCGACCGCGAGCTGCATGCCTACATGGCGCCGCTCTGGCAGCACGCGGCGGCGGCGGCCCAGGCGTCGCGCTGGCTCGCCTCGCGCCTCGGCTACGCCGCCGAGGAGAACGAGGCGTTCCTCGCCGGGCTGCTGCACGACATCGGCAAGCTGCTGATCTTCTGCGCGCTCGACGAGATCAAGCGCGCCGGGGAGCTCGGCGTTCCGCTGACCGACGCGCTGCTCACCGAGCTGCTCGATGCGCAGCACGCGGCGATGGGACACCGGCTGGTGTCGAGCTGGCAGCTTCCGTCGGTCTACGCCGAGGTGATCCGCGACCACCACGCGCCGACCGTCGATCCGTCGCACACCGTGCTGCTGCTGGTGCGGCTGGCCGACCACGCCTGCGTGCGGCTCGGCGTCGGCCTGCGCCACGACCCGTCGATCAACCTCGAGGCGACCCCCGAGGCCGACGCCCTCGGCGCCACGCCGATCATGCTCGCCGAGATGGAGGTCATGCTCGAGGAGAAGCTCGAACTGGCCGGTACGGTCTGATTCCGGCCGGCAGCGTGTAACGAGCCTGCCCGGCGGGCGACCTGCCCTGCGAGTCCGCGGAACCCGGGACGGAGCCGCGGCCGACAGGGAGGCTCGAACGATGACACGCAAGACCCTGACCCCGTGGATCGTGCTGCTTGCGGCGGCGCTGGCCTTGCCGGCCCTCGCCCAGAGCACGCCCCGCAAGAAGGACAGCAAGGGCAAGCGCAGGCCACGCGAGATCGTCGTCGTCGGCTCGAAGACCGGCGCGCAGGACGACAGACAGGTCGCCGAGCTGCTGTCGTGGGCCAGGGCGGCCCGGACAAGCCCCGCCTACCGCGCGCGCCCCGGAGGGCGGCGAGTGCCCGCGACGCCCGGCCGCGTCGCCAGCCCCGGCAAGCCGTCGTCGGCCGTCGACATGTTCGTCAAGATCGAGGGGATCGACGGCGAGATCGCCGAGGCGCGGCGCCTGAACGAGGAGATCCTGCGCGCCGGCGAGCGGACGACGCCCGCCCAGCGGGCCGCGTTCGAGCGGCGCATGCGCCAGCTCGTCGCGAAGATGGACCGCCGGGCCAGGTGCGGAAGCGACGTCGGCTCCGAGGGTCCGGCCCGGTGCATGTGCAACTGCGACAAGGCCTACCCCGGCTGGGGCGGCGGCAAAGGCTGGAACCGCTTCTGGTGCAAGGCCGCATGCATCAAGGTCAAGGTCGGCAAGGGGGGCGCCAGCGTCGGCGACTGACGAAACGTCGCGGTTGAAGGCCGGGAGGGCGGGCGATCCTGCGGCGATCGGACGTAGGGGCGCTGCAAACGCCGCAGGCGTTTGCCGCGCCCGGCCTCCATCCGCAACGCCTCCATCCCTTCGATGCATGGACGAGCCGCGGATGATGGCCGGGAGGGCGATTCGCTGCGCGAATCGGCCTCCCGTACGATGGCCGGGAGGGCGATCGCCTGCGGCGATCGGCCTCCCGTACGCGCGCTGCACGCGGCGCCTGATGCATAATCCTGGTCGTCGGTATCCCTTGCGAGGAGGACACGCGATGCCGAAGAAGATCGCCGTCGTGCTGTCGGGCTGCGGCGTCTACGACGGGGCGGAGATCCACGAGGCGGTGATCACGCTGCTGGCGCTCGACCGGATGGAGGCCGAGCCGGTGATCTGCGCGCCGGACGTCCCGCAGCTCCACGTCGTCAACCACCTGACCGGCGAGGTCGCCGAGGGCGAGTCGCGCAACGTGCTGGTCGAATCGGCGCGGATCGCCCGCGGCAACATCCGCGACGTCCGCGAGGTGTCGGCCGACGAGGTCGACGGGCTGATCCTGCCCGGCGGGTTCGGCGCGGCGAAGAACCTGTGCGATTTCGCGGTCAGGGGGCCCGACTGCTCGGTCAACGAGGATGTCGCCCGGCTGGTGCGGGAGGTCCACCGCCAGGGCAAGCCGATCGCCGCGGTGTGCATCGCCCCGGCGCTGATCGCGAAGGTGCTCGGCGACGAGGGCCCGGAGCTGACCATCGGCACCGACGCGGAGACCGCGGCCGGGCTCGAGAAGCTCGGCGCGCGCCACGTCGAGTGCCCGGTGCGCGAGTTCGTCGTCGACCGCGAGCGCAAGCTGATCTCGACGCCGGCCTACATGCTCGCCGAGCGGATCGGCGAGGCGGCCGAGGGGATCGAGAAGACCGTCCGCACGCTGCTCGAGATGGCCTGACCGGGGCGTCTCCGGCACCGGACAGCAGAAGGGCGCGCCCGGCAGGCGCGCCCTTTTCGATGTCAGGCCGGGCGGCGTACCGCCGGCCGGGGCGAGACGGGAGTCCCGCTCAGCCCTTGACGTGGCACTTCTTGCAGTTCTTGGCGCCCTTGAGCGGACCGTGCTTGGCGCCGGCGTCGGCCTTCTCCTGGTGGCAGCCCCAGCACCGGGCATGAACCGCCTTCTGGAGCTTCGGCGCGTCGTCCTTCTTGCCGTGGCACTCGCCGCACGCCTGCGGAAGTCCCTCGCCCTTGAAGGTGTGATGGCAGGTCTGGCACTCGACCCCCTCGAAGCCCGCGTGCTTGGCGTGCTCGAAGGTCACCGTGCCCATCTTGGTCTCGAGCTTGAGGACCTGCTTGTCCTCGGGGATCTGGGCCGCCGCCAGCGCGAACGCGCCGACGATCGCCGCGGCCAGCGCCGCGATCAGGATCCGCCTCGCCATGTTCCCTCCTTTTCGAGTCCCTGCCGATGCCGCCCGACGGTGTCCCCTGCCGCACCGGGCGGTCCCTGTGCCTCGCGCAGGGAATAACCAGCGAGTAACTGCGGCAAGGATACATGGCGCGTGCCGCACGCGGCAAGCTCCGTCTTTTCTGCGACGTACTCTCAGGAACTTACTCGGCAATTAGCTCCGTTCAGCAGCCTTACTTAATTCGCCCCAAGAAGTTATAAGTCTGTTAGCCGTCCCGGCTCGGGGCGGAGCACGACGACGCCGGCGACGCCCCCGCGGGGTGCCGGCCAGACGCCGCGGTGCCTCCCGCCCTCCCCATTTCGGGCCGGCATCCCGGCGGAGAAGGAGAGACCCGATGGACGCGAGACGGACGGTCCTCGCCGTGCTGGCGGCGGCCGGGATCGCGGGAGCGCTCGGGCCGCCGCCGCTCGCGGCAGAGCAGTCCGAGCTTCCCTGCACGACGTGTCACGAGGAGCTGGTGGCGCACTTCGCCACCGACCCGCACGCGGCACTCGCCGACGGCGACTGGTTCGGGGCCGCACGCGGCTGCGCGAGCTGCCA
>RFIB01000214.1 GCA_003695625.1 Acidobacteriota bacterium
CAGCGGCACGAGATCGATCGGACGGATGTCGGGCACGCGGATGATGTGCGGAGTCAGCGTGATCACGATCTCGGTGTTCGTCGCGCTCTCCTCGGTCGATCCGAAAATCCGCCGCAGGATCGGGACCTCGGCGATCCCCGGGATCCCGGACAGCGAGTTCCGCTCGTCGTCCTTGATCAGGCCGGCGAGCACGTTGGTCTCGCCGTCGCGCAGGCGGATCACCGTCTCGACGTTGCGGGTGCCGATGATCGGCTGGCTCACGCCTCCCGAGCCCTGGACCGAGCCGGCCAGCGAGGAGACCTCCACGCTGACCTTGAGCGTGATCTCCTTGTTGTGGTGCACGCGCGGCTCGACCTCGAGCTGGATGCCGATGTTCTGGTAGGTGAACGACGTGATCGGCACGACGTTGCCGCCGATGGTCTGCGCCGAGTTGAACGTCGTCGCCGGGATCGGCACGCGGTCGCCGATGTGGATCTTGCCCTTCTCGTTCTCGAGGATGCGCAGCTGCGGCTTGGCCAGCGACTTGGTGTCGTCGTCCGAGCGCAGGAAGTTGAGCAGCACCGACGGAACCGGACCGAGCGTCCACGCCGACTGCGCCTTGAGCAGGCTCAGGTTGTTCAGCGGAAGGCGGGCGTCACCCTGACCGAACACGAGCGAAAGCGACTTCTGTGACAGGTCGATCCCGAGGCGCTGGAGCATCGTGCGGTTGATCTCGAGCAGCTCGATGTCGACGATCACCTCGCCCTTGGCCTTGTCGTTGGCCTTGATGATCCGCTCGGCGACCTTGATCTTCTCCGGCGGCGCCTTGATCGTGATCGCGTTGAGGTCCGAGTTCTCCGACACGCGCCGCATGTCGAGCAGCGTGCGCAGCAGCGACTGGATCGACTTGGTCTCGGCGTTCGACAGGTAGAACGTGCGGATGACGTGGTCCTCGTACTCCTGCCGCTTCTGGCGCTGGTCCTCGTAGATCAGCAGCGTGTGGGCGTCGATCACCTTGTAGGCGTGCTTGTTCTGCAGCATCAGGATGTCGAGCGCCTTCTCGAACGAGACGTTGGCCAGCTCGACCGAGATCTTCTTCTTGAGATCGACCTTCTCGTCGTAGATGAAGTTGATCCCGGAGGCCTTCGACATCGCGTCGTAGACCTCCTCGATCGTGGCGTCGGGGAAGTTGAGCACGAGCGGCAGGTTGGCCGACGGATCGAGCTTCGGCGGGCCGAGCTCCTCGGCCTGGCGCCGGGCCTCGGCCTGCGCGGTGTCGAACTCCGACGGCCCCTCGCGGCGCTGCTCGCGCTCCTTGAGCGCCCGGTCGAGCTCGACCGCCGCGTACTGGTTGGACGGATCGAGGATGACGGTCTCCTGCAGCTCCTCGATCGCCAGGTCGAGCTGGCCGCTCGCCAGGTAGCGCTTGGCGCGCTCGAAGTGCTGGGCCGCGGCGCGCAGCTTGGCCCGCGCCAGGGCGACCTTGTAGCGCGAGTTGCCCGGCTCGAGCGCCACCGCCTTGGCGTAGCTCAGCACCGCGTGATCCCACATCTCGCGCTGGGCCGCGGCCTCCCCCTGCTGGTAGGCCCGGATCGCGCCCCCGCTGGCGCAGCCCGCGAGCAGCGCCAGCAGGACGAACGCGACGACAAGGCCGACCCCCCGGGCCCGCGCCGGCGCGCCCTCCCGACCGCGACGTGAAGCTCCTGCGATTCCCATTCCGTCCCTCGCTCTCACCGGCGTCGCCGGCGCGACGGTGACGAGGTGGCCGACTCGACGATCCGCACCGCCTTCGTCTGGTCCTCGTACCGTGGATCGGTGTATCCGATGACGATCTCGTCCTCGTTGATGTCCCTGACGACGAAGCGATCCTCGATCGTCTCGCCGACGCCGACGATCACCTGTTCCGGTCCGCGGGATCCCTGCTTCTGCAGCACCGCGATGAACTCGCCGTCGTTGCTCATCTTGCGGAAGTACGCCAGGTAACGATAGCGGAACTCGGGCGGCGGCGGCTTGCGCGGCGTGGCGTCCGCCTGGCGGCGGGACAGCTCCTCGCGTCGCCGCTCGGCGGCCTGGGCGAGCTGCTGCTGCCGCTGCTGTGCGAGCTGCTCCTGCTGGCGCCGCCTGGCCGCCTCGGCGGCCAGCGCCTCGGGGCTCGACGTGAAGTCGAACAGGTTGCGCTTGCCGAGAAAGGCGCTCTCGACCGCCGGCCGGTCGATCGGCAGCTCGGGCAGCGAGGAGAGCATCTTGAGCCGGGCGTCGAGCCCGGCCACGTCGTCGCCGATCGCGGTGCCGGCGCCGCCGCCGGGCAGCAGCAGGCCGCGATTCGTCCACAGTGCGACGAGCGCCAGGACGACCAGCAGCCCGACCAGCAGCCGCAGGCGGCGCGGATCGGTCCCGGATTCGCCGGTGGCGCTCATCGGCGGGTCCTCCGCGGTGCGCGCCGGCCGCGCACGCGCCGCTCCCACTCGCGCTGGCGCGCCTGTTCCTCGCGCAGCGACGGGTCGTTGAAGTACGTCTCGAGCGAGACCGACAGCCGCAGGGTGCGTCCTCCCTCGGGGCCCCCCTGCAGCGCGACCTCGCGGACGATCAGGAACTGGTCGAGGCTCTCGAGCCGGGCGAGGAAGCGGCGCAGGTTCTCGTAGCCACCGTCGATCGGGAAGGTCATCGTCATGATCTCGATCCCTTCCTGCGGCAGACCCGAGAAGCCGATCTGTACCTGCTGTGGCCGGACGCCGAACTCGCGGGCGACCTCGCCGAGGGCGCGCTGGAACGGCACGGAGCGCTCCCCGCGCGTCGAGAGCATCTGCTCGTAGAACAGCCGGACCTTCTCCTGGCGGTCGACCACCCGCCGGCGCGCGTCCTGCAGCGCCTCGAGCCGGCGGCGGCTCCGCGTGCGCGCCTGGTCGGCGGTCAGCTCGTCCTGCTCGAGCCGGGCGATCTCCTGCTCGATCGGCCGGATCGCCACGTACCACACGGCGGCGTTGACCAGCACGACCGCGCCGAGGATCAGCGCCAGCACGCCGCCATCGCGGCGCGCGTCGAAGCTGCGCCAGCGGGCCGGGGAAAGGAAGCCGAACCGGCTCATCGTCCACCTCCCGAACCCGAGGAGTTCCCGCCGCCGCCCGACGAGCCGGAACTGCCGCCGTCCCCGGACGAGCCGGAACTCCCGCCGGAGGGCTCGTCCGGACCGCCGGAGCTGCCGTCACCGCCCGGCTGCTCGCCCGGTGCGGGCCGCCGCTTCGGGGGGGCCGGACGCAGCTTGAGGTTCTTCGACCCGTCGGGGGCGGTCTCGACCAGCTCCTCGGGCGGGATCTCGCGCGGCGGCCGCTTTACGGGCGGAGGCGCGGCGCGATCTCCGTTCCCGGACGGGCGGGCCGCCCCC
>RFIB01000215.1 GCA_003695625.1 Acidobacteriota bacterium
ATCGCCCTCCCGGCCATCAACCGCAACCCCTCTGTCTGAAGGGATGGAGGCGTTGCGGATGGAGACCGGGCGCGGCAGACGCCTGCGGCGTCTGCGGCGCCCGTACGGGAGGCCGATTGCCGCAGGCAATCGCCCTCCCGGCCATCAACGCGGCTCGTCCAGGCCGATTCGCGCAGCGAATCGCCCTCCCGGCCATCAACCGTTTCGGCCGGGCTTCCCGGGGGCGGAATCGGGCATAATCCGGAGCGAATCCGCCCACCCAGGGGAGCCCGTGTCATGTCCGCCAGATTCCGTGTTCTCGGTCCGGGCCTGCTGGTCGTCACGCTGGCGTGCACCGGGCTGACCGCCTGCAGGAAGCCGGATCCGCGCGCCCAGCTGCTCGGCACGCGCAACGCCTACGAGGTGGCGGTGGTCGGCTCGTGGGCCCAGGTGCCGGCGACCGACGACGCGCCGCCCGCCGCCGTGCTGACGATCCGCGTCACGCGCGGGCAGACGTCGGTGACGCTGCCGTGCCTGACCGTCGACGTCCTGTTCTACGGAAAGGGCGAAAGCGGTCCGGTGGAGATCGGCCGTCAGACCGTCGAACTCGACCTGACCGACCTCGAGCAGCTCGGCGGGACGAAGGAGATCCTCAAGCGGCTGCCGCTGCCCGCGGATGTCGAGATCGAGGAGCTCGGTCTCGTGCTCCACGATCCGGGCGACGACGAGGGACTGCGGGCGCTGTGCGAGGCGAAGGCGTTCCCCGAACTCCTGGCGCAGTGAGCGGGGCGAGCGATGCCGACGCCGGCCGACGGCGCCGCGATCCGCTGCTGATCCTCGCGCCCCCGCTCGCGGCGGGACTGATCCGCCTCGTCCGCCGCAGCGTGCGGCTGCGCGTCCACAACCGCGAGGTGATCGAGCGGTTCGCGCGCGAGGACCGGCGCTACATCCACGTCTTCTGGCACGCGCACCTGCTGCTGATGGTCTACAGCTACGTCGGCCCGAAGCTGGTGTTCATGATCAGCCGCCACCGCGACGGCGAGCTGATCGCCCGCACCGTCGAGCGCTTCGGCTACGTCCCGGCGCGCGGCTCGTCGACCCGTGGCGGAGCGGCCGCGCTCCGGGAGATGATGCGCGCCATGCGCCAGGGGGCCGACATCGGGTTCACGCCGGACGGACCGCGCGGCCCGGCACGCCGGGTCCAGCCGGGCTGCGTCGTCGCGGCGCAGCTCTCCGGTGCGCCGATCGTCCCGGTCGCCCTCGGCGCGACGCGCGCCTGGCGGCTGTCGACCTGGGACCGGTTCGTCGTGCCCAGGCCCGGCGCCCGCGTGCTGCTGGCCTACGGCGAGCCGCTGACCGTCGCCCGCGACGAGCCGGTCGACGACGCCTGCGTGCGGGTCGGCCGCGCCCTCGACGAACTCACCGCGTTCGCCGAGACGCACGCCGGCGATCCCGCGGTCGGAGTGCGGCCGTGAGTGCCGGCGGACCGGCGGGCGACGGGCCGCGCATTCTCGTCGTCGCCGGCGAGGCATCCGGGGACACGCATGCCGCCGGACTGATCCGCGAGGCGCGCGCGCTGCTTCCCGGGCTGGAGTTCGCCGGCATGGGCGGCCCCGCGATGCGCCGTGCCGGCGTCGAGATCCTGCACGACGCGGCGGACGTCGCGGTCGTCGGCATCGCCGAGGTGTTCGAGAAGCTCGGCTCGATCCGCCGCACGATGGCCGACCTCAAGCGCCGGCTCGCCGGCGAGCGCTGGTCCGCGGTCCTGCTCGTCGACCTGCCCGACTTCAACCTGCACCTCGCCGCCCGGGCCCGGCGGCTCGGCCTGCCCGTCGTCTACTTCATCAGTCCGCAGCTCTGGGCGTGGCGACCCGGCCGCGTCCGGCGCATCCGGCGCCGGGTCGACCGCATGCTGTGCCTGTTCCCGTTCGAGGAGCGGTTCTACCGCGAGCACGGCGTCCCGGCGACGTTCGTCGGCCACCCGCTCGCCGACTACGACGGCCCGAGCCGGCCCGCCGACCAGGCGCGCCGCCGGCTCGGCCTGCCCGCCGAGGCTCCGGTGTTCGGGCTGCTGCCCGGCTCGCGCAGCGGCGAGATCGCGCGCCTGCTCGAACCGATGATCGAGACGGCGCGGCTCGTGCTCGAGCAGCGCCCCGACGCGGCGTTTCTCGTGCCGGTCGCCGATACGCTCGACTCGGGCGCGATCGTCGAGCGCGTCGCCCGCACCGGGCTGCCGATCGTCGCGCTCAAGGGGGCGTTCGACGCGCTGATCGAGGCGTGCGACGCGGCGCTCGTCGCGTCGGGCACGGCGACGCTCGAGGTCGCGGTGCGCGGCGTGCCGCCGGTGGTCGTCTACCGCATGGCGCCGACGACCTACCTGCTCGGCCGGATGACAGTCCGCGTGCCGCATGTCAGCCTCGTCAACCTGATCGCCGAGCGCCGGCTGGTGCCCGAGCTGATCCAGCGCGAGTTCACGCCCCAGCGCGCCGCCTCCGAACTGCTGCGGCTCGGCCTGCCGGGGGAGAATCGCGACGCGGTGCTCGAGGGACTGCGCGAGGTCCGCCGCCGGCTCGGACCACCCGGCGCGTACCGCCGCGCCGCCGAGGCGCTCGTCGCCGTGCTGCGCGAGGCGGGCGCGGCGGCCGACGCGTGAGCACGAGGAGGGTCCGATGCGCAGCATGACCGGGTTCGGCCGCGCCGCCGTCGAGCGCGAGGGACGCCGGGCGACCGTCGAGGTGCGCTCGGTCAACGCGCGCGGACGCGAGGTCCGCGTCCGGCTGCCCTCCGAGCTGTCCGCGCTCGAGCCGGAGCTGCGCGCACTGGTCCAGGAGCGGGTCGCCCGCGGGCGCGTCGAGGTGTCCGTCGCCTGGGAGCGGGGCGCCGACGAGGCCGCCGCGCTGCGCTTCAATCCGGCGGCGGCGCGCGCCGCTCTCGACGCGTGGCAGCGCCTGCGACGCGACTTCGGGCTCGACGACATGCCGCAGGCCGCCGCGGTGCTCCGCCTGCCCGGCGTGCTCGAGCCGGTCCAGGCCGAGGCGCCGGCACTCGATGCGGTCCGCCCGCTGATCGTCGACGCGCTCGACCGGGCGCTCGACGAGCACACCGCCGCGCGCCGGCGCGAGGGCGAGGCGCTCGCCGCCGACATCGCCGCCCGCGTCGACGCGATCGCCGCCCATGTCGACGCGATCGCCGAGGCCTCGCGCGAGCACGCCGCATCGCTCGCCGAGCGGATCCGCGAGCGCGTCGCCCCGTTGCTCGACGAGCTGCCGGTCGACGAGGCGCGCCTCGCGCAGGAGGTCGCGTTCGCGGCCCAGCGCGCCGACGTCACCGAGGAGCTGGTCCGCCTCGAGGCCCATGTCGCGCGTGCGCGGACCGTGCTCGCCGGCGAGGGCGGAGAGGAGGTCGGTCGCACGCTCGAGTTTCTCGTCCAGGAGATGCGCCGCGAGGCGACGACGATCGGCTCCAAGCTGGGCCGGCCGGACACCGACGAGCGCACGCTGGCGATCAAGGCCGAGCTGGAGAAGATCCGCGAGCAGGCGGCGAACCTGGAGTAACGCGATGCGCGGCACGCTGTTCGTCATCTCCGCTCCGTCCGGCGCCGGCAAGACGACGCTCGCCGCGCCGCTGACCCGCCGGATCGAGCGGCTCGTGTTCTCGGTCTCGTTCACCACGCGCAGTCCGCGGGCCGGCGAGACCGACGGCGTCGACTACCACTTCGTCGACCGTGAGACGTTCCGGCGGATGGTCGACGAGGGCGCGTTCCTCGAGTGGGCCGAGGTGCACGGCCACCTGTACGGCACCTCGCGTGCCGCGACGCTCGAGCAGCTCGAGCAGGGCCGCGACGTGCTGCTCGACATCGACGTCCAGGGGGCGGCCCAGATCCGGGCCAGCGGGTTCGCGTCGTTCTCGGTGTTCATCCTGCCGCCGAGCTATGACGAGCTGCGCGCCCGGCTCGCCCGGCGCGGCACCGAGAGCGCCGAGGAACTCGCGCGCCGGCTGGCCAACGCGGCCCGCGAGGTGCGCGAGTACGTCCACTTCGACGCCGTGATCGTCAACGAGGACCGCGAGCGCGCCGCCGCCGAACTCGAGCAGCTCGTGCGCGAGGTCGGCGAGCGCCGACGCCGCCAGCTCGCCCGCGCCGAGCGCATCGTGGCCGGCTTTCCCGAGCCGCCGGGGCCGCAGGGGTAGAATCGCCGCCCGGCCGCCGCGGCGCGGCCGGCGAGGATCCGCGATGACCGCAGGCCCCGGCGACGACCGTCCGCGCGCCCCGCGCATCCTGCTCGGCGTCAGCGGTGGGATCGCGGCCTACAAGGCCGCCGAGCTGGTGCGCGCGCTGGTCCGCGAGGGCGCCGAGGTGCGCGCGATCCTGACCCGCCGCGCCGAGGCGTTCGTCACGCCGCTGACGCTGGCCACGCTGACCGGCCATCCGGTCGAGCGGACCGAGTTCGGCGAGCCGCCGTCGCCGTCGATCCTGCACATCGACCTCGTCCGCTGGGCCGACGCGCTCGTCGTCGCCCCGGCGACCGGCAACGTGCTCGCGCGGTTCGCGCGCGGGCTGGCCGACGACCTGCTCTCGACGGTCTATCTCGCCTTCGACGGCCCGGTCGTCGTCGCCCCGGCGATGAATCCGCGGATGTGGGACCACCCCGAGACCCGCGAGAACGTCGCCCGCCTCGGTCACCGCGGTGCGGTGATCGTGCCGCCGGAGGAGGGCTTCCTGGCGTGCGGCGACGAGGGGGCCGGCCGGCTCGCCCCGCTCGAGGCGATCGTCGCCGAGGCGCTCGCCGCGGCGCGCCGCTCGTCGAGTCTCGACGGGGTCCATGTCGCCGTCTCCGCCGGGCCGACCTTCGAGCCGATCGACCCCGCGCGGTTCGTCGGCAACCGCTCGTCGGGCCGGATGGGTTTCGCGATCGCCGCGGCGGCGCGGGCGCGCGGCGCCCGTGTGACCCTCGTCCACGGGCCGGTGACGATCACGCCGCCGTGGGGCGTCGAGACCGTGGCGGTGAGGACCGCGCTCGAGATGCGCGAGGCGATGCACGAGGCGGCGCGCACGGCGCGCGTCGTCGTGATGGCCGCCGCCGTCGCCGACCACCGCCCCGCCGGGCCCGCGGAGCGGAAGATCTCGCGCAAGGAGCCGTGGTCGCTCGAGCTGGTGCCGAATCCGGACATCCTCGCCGAGCTGGTCGCGGCGCGGCGCCCGGGGCAGGTGATCGTCGGGTTCGCCGCGGAGACCCACGACCTCGTCGAGCGTGCGAAGGCCAAGAAGCAGCGCAAGGGCTGCGACCTGCTCGTCGCCAACGACGTCTCGGGAGCGGGCAGCGGCTTCGAGGCCGACGACAACCGCGTCACGCTGATCGACGAGCAGGGCCGCGCCGAGCCGTGGCCGCTGATGCCCAAGCGGCAGGTCGCCGAGCGGCTGCTCGACCGCATCGAGCCGCTGCTCGCGGAGCGTCCGGCGCCGTGACGGAACCGCGCGATCCGCGCGAGCAGGCCGCGCGGTGGGTCGAGCTGTGGCGCACGCTCGGTGCGCGCGAGATCGCCCGCCTCGACCGGCCGGCACCGGCGCCGCCGGCGGAGCCGCCCGGCGCCGGCACGCGCCCCGCGACGGCCCCGGAGCCGGTCCAGCGTCCACTGGTCGTCCCCGGCTTCGAGGCGGAGCCCGCCGACCGCGAGGCGATCGAGGCGCTGGTCGGTCTCGACGATCCGGCCGAGGCGCTCGCCCGGCTCGAGCGCGAGGTGATCGGCGACTGCCGGCGCTGCCGGCTGCACGAAAAGCGCCGCAACGTCGTGTTCGGCGTCGGCGATCCGCGTGCGCGGCTGATGTTCGTCGGCGAGGGACCGGGAGCCGACGAGGACCGTCTCGGCGAGCCGTTCGTCGGTCGCGCCGGACAGCTTCTCGACCGGATCCTCGCCGCGATGGGGCTCGACCGGCGTGGCGGCGGCGTCTACATCGCCAACGTGGTCAAGTGCCGTCCGCCGGACAACCGCGATCCGCTGCCTGACGAACAGGGGGCGTGTCTGCCGTTCCTGGCGGCGCAGATCGCGATCATCCGTCCGGAGGTGCTCGTCGCCCTCGGGCGGGTGGCGCTGCTCGCGCTGACCGGCGGCGGCGTGACCTCGCTCGGCCGGGTGCGCGGCCGCTGGCTCGACTGGAACGGCATCCCGCTGATGGCGACCTACCACCCCGCCTACCTGCTGCGGAATCCCGCCGGCAAGCGCGCCGTGTGGGCCGACATGCAGGAGGTCCTCAGGAAGCTCGGCCTCGAGCCGCCGGGGAAGGGGACATGACCGTCCGCACGCTCTGCGTCCTCGTCGCCGCCGCGGCGGTGCTGCCGGCGGCCCGCGCCGTCGAGCTGCCGGCGGGCGATCCGCCGCTGCGCTACGAGATCCGCATCGCGCTCGACCCGGACGCGCGCACGTTCGAGGGGCACGAGCGGATCGTCTGGCACAACCGCGGCGACGCGCCGGTCGACCGGGTGCCGCTGCACGTCTATCTCAATGCGTTCGCGCATCGCGGCACGACGTTCTGGCGCGAGTCGCCCGAGGCGGGCTTCGGCCGCTTCGCCGAGCGGCGCTTCTTCGAGGTCCACG
Source organism: Acidobacteriota bacterium (assembly GCA_003695625.1). Taxonomy (GTDB): domain Bacteria; phylum Acidobacteriota; class Polarisedimenticolia; order J045; family J045; genus J065. The sequence goes on from RFIB01000215.1 coordinate 6,571, forward strand.
ACGACCCGTGGGGCTGGAACGAGCTGCGCGCGGTGCGGCGCGACAGGCCCGACGGGCCGGAGCTGGCGTTCGCGGCGATCGCACCCGACGACGGCAACCCGCTCGACCGCACGCTGTTCGAGGTGCGGCTCGACCGGCCGGTGCCGCCGGGCGGGACGCTCGCGCTGGCGATCGACTTCGGCGGACGCCTGCCGGTGCCGTGGGCGCGCACCGGCTGCGAGCACGGCTTCTGCCTCGTCGCGCAGTGGTTTCCCAAGGTCGCGGTGCTCGAGCCGCCGGGGACCCGCGGCGCGCGGCACGCCCGCTGGAACGCGCACCAGTTCCACGCGGCCACCGAGTTCTACGCCGACTTCGCCGACTTCGACGTGACGGTCGACGTGCCCGACGGCGTGCTCGTCGCCGCGACCGGCGTCGAGCGGCCCGCCGACGGCGCGCCGGAGCGCGAGGGCTGGACGCGGCGGCGCTGGGTCCAGCGCTGGGTGCACGACTTCGCGTTCGTCGCCGGGCGGGACCTCGCCGAGCGGACCGTCGAGCACGTCCCCGCCGGGCGGAGCACACCGGTGCTGCTGCGCGCCGTGCTGCCCGCGGCGCTCGTCCACCAGGCGCCGCGCTCGCTCGACGCCGCGGCGGTCTCGCTCGACGTGCTCGGCGAGGCGATCGGCCCCTACCCGTACGACACGCTGACCGTCGTCGCGCCGCCCGGGTTCGCAGGGCGCACCGCCGGCATGGAGTACCCGACGTTCATCACCGGCGGGACCGCCGACCCGGTGCTCGACTGGCCGCCACGCCGCGAGATGCCGCTGTTCGTCGAGGTCACGGTGATGCACGAGGTCGCGCACCAGTACTTCTACGGGCTGCTGGCCAACGACGAGCGCGAGGAGGGGTTCCTCGACGAGGGATTCGCGACGTACTGGGAGGAGCGGATCTTCGAACGCTGGGCCGAGGAGCATCCCCGGGCGACACGGCTGCTCGGCCGGCGCACCGGCGACGGCGAGATGATCGAGCTGATGCTCGCGTTCAGCGGCGAGTCGCTGCGCGAGCCGCTGCTGCGCCGCCCGACGTGGCTGTACGAGCATCGCACCCACGGCGCGCAGATCTACGCGCGGATGGCGGCGCTGCTGGCGACCGCCGAGCGCCGCTTCGGCCGGCCGGCGACCGACCGCGTGTTCGCCGCGTACTTCCGCCGGCACGCGTTCTCGCATCCGGGGACCGCGGACTTTCTCGCCGCGGCGCGCGCGGCGGGAGGCGAGGCGATGGCCGCGCTGCTGGCCGAGGAGTTCGCCGCGCGCCGGCTTCCGCTCTACCGCGTCGAGGAGGTCGACGTGCGCCGCTTCGAGGTGCCGCGCGGTCGCAGCGGACTCGAGCCGGAGCATCTGCGCGACGCGGCGGCGCCGCTGGCCGTCGAGCGCGACGGGCGGGTGCGCGTCGAGGTGACCGATCCGGGCCACGTGCGCGGGCTCGAGGTCGCGGCCGGCGCGACGCGGCTCGTCGCGCTGGCCCCGGTCGCCGGGCGCGTGGGGCCGGTCGCAGCCGACGCGACGCTGTGGGAGACGCAGGTGCGCCTGTCCGGGCCGGGGCGCGATCATCTGCCGGTGACCGTCGAGCTGCGCTTCGACGACGGGGTCGTGCTGCGCCAGCGCTGGGACGGCCGCGCGCTCTGGCGCCGCCTGCGCACGGTGCGGCCGGCGCGGCTGGTCGACGTGCGGATCGATCCGGAGCAGACGATCGTCCTCGACCCGTTGCCGCTCGACGACGGCCGGCGCGTCGAGCCGGACCGGCGGTTCGTCCGCGACTGGGGGCTGTTTCTCGTCGGCGCGGCGGAGTGGCTGGTCGCCGCGGTCGGGGGGCTGCTGTGAGCGGCCGGCCGGTGCTCGGTGCCTGGCGGCCGGTGCGCGGATCGCGTGCCGTGATGCTGCTCCAGGCGGCGGCGCTGGTCGTCGCCAGCCTGCCGGCGACCGGCGTGTTCGCGGTGCTCGCCGGCGGGCCGGCCCGCGCGCCGGTGCTCGTCGAGGCGGCGCGACCGCTGTCGTGGGCCGCGCTGCTGCGCATGCTGCCCGGCGTGCTGCCCGCGTGGGCCGGGCTGGCGCTCTCCGGCGTCGGCGTGATGTTCCTCGCCACGCTGGTGTTGCGGCCCGGCGCGCTGGCGGTGCTCGCCGCCGCCGAGCGCGGCACCCCGGTGCCGCGGCCGGCCCGCGCCGTGCTCGCCGAGGGCGTGCGGTGGATCGGGCCGATGCTGCGCGTCGCGCTGGTCACCGCGCTGCTGATCGCGCTCGGCGCGGCTCTCGTCGGTCGCGCGTTCGGCGCGCTCTCGCTCCACGGCGCCCGCGCGGGGTGGAGCGACCTGCGCCTCGACGTCGTGCTGCCGCTGCTGCGGCTCGCCGCGCTCGGCGTCGTCGTCGCGCTCGCCGGCGCGCTGGCCGCGATGACCCGCGTGGTGCTCGTCGCCGACCGGCGGCGTCTGGTCCGTTCGGCGCTGCCGATCGCGGCGCGCGTGCTGCGCGGCGCGCCCGGCGGCGCGCTGGTGTTCCCCGTGGTGCTGCACGGCGTCGTCGCCGGGCTCGGACTGGTCGTGCTCGGCTGGTGGCGCCAGCATCCGCCCGCCGGCGCCGGGGCGGCGGCGCTGCGCGTCGTACTGCTCGCGCTGCTCGTCGCGCTGCAGGCGTTCGGCTGGCACTGGATGCTCCGGGCCGGGCTCCGGGTCTACGCGCTGCCCCGGTTCGAGCCGCTGCGCGTGCGGCTCGACCGGCCGTGGAACCTGCGCCGGCGGGCGCTGGCGGCGCTGCGCCGGCGCCGGGCGCGGTGAGGTTCGTCCCGCCGCTGGTCAGCGGCCGGCTGCTCGGCCGCCGCAAGCGGTTCTTCGCCGACGTGCGGCTCGACGACGGCCGCACGGTCGTCGCCCACCTGCCGAACACCGGCTCGATGCGCGGCTGTTCGACGCCGGGCAGCCGCTGCTGGATCGCCCCGGCGGCGGGCCGCGGGCGGCGTCTGGCCTGGACGCTCGAGCTGGTCGAGAGCGGCGGCGTGCTCGTCTCGGTCAACACGGCGCGGACCAACGCGCTGGTCGCCGAGGCGCTGGCCCGCGGCGGCATCCCGCCGCTGGCCGGTGCGGCGCGGATCGCGCGCGAGGTGCGCGTCGGCGACAGCCGGCTCGACTTCGTGCTCGAGCGGGCCGGGCGCCGCACGCTGGTCGAGGTCAAGAACGTCTCGCTGGTCGAGGACGGGCTGGCGCTGTTTCCGGACGCGCCGACCGCGCGCGGGCGGCGTCATCTCGAGCTGCTTGCCGACCGCGCGCGACGCGGCGAGCGTGCGGTGATGCTGTTCGTCGTCGCGCGTGCCGACGGGAAGGCGCTCGCGCCGGCCGAGGCGATCGATCCGGCGTACGCGGAGGCCCTGCGCCGCGCCGCCGCGGCGGGCGTCGAGGTCCTCGCCCGGCGCGCGCGGATCACGCCGGCGCGGATCGAGCTGGGCGGGGCCGTGCCGGTGCGGCTCTGAACCGCGGCTGACCGCACGCCGCTGGCCGGATCGGCGGAACGGTCGTACCGTTGCTGCGGGCCGGGACGCGCCGCGCCATGGCGGGCCGCCGGCCGATCCGCCGTCGCAGGGGCCCGGCGCCCGGCCGGAGCCCGTCGAGTCTCCAGGGGGCCGAGGAGCGCGATCGATGTCCTTCCGTCCACCACGTGCGGCTGTTCGTCTCGTTCCGGTTCTTGCCGTCCTGCTCGTCGCCGTCGCGGCGACGTTCGCGGCGCCGCCCGCGCAGGCGGTGTGGGTCGATCCCGGCCACGGGGTCCGGATCGACCCGTCGCGAGGCGCCGACCCGCGCGTCGACTACGCGGCGCTGGTCCATTACGGCCCGTGGGACGACCGCAACTACCGGCTCACCGCCGAGGACATCGCGCTGCTCGCGCCGAACGAGGCCGAGCTGCGCGCGCCGATCCCGGCGTGGTTCCGCGTCGCGCTGCGCCGCGCGAATCCGGAGCTGGTGCGCAACCCGGCCGTGCGCTATCCGCTGAGCGCGTACAACGCATTCCGGCAGAACCACGGCGGCTACCTGATCGACGGGCGGTACTACCGCCGCGCGTTCCGGCGCGACGGGCGCTACTGGGTCGATCTCGAGGCGCCGGCGACGCCGGGGCCGGAGGCACCGGCGAGCGACGCGCTGTCCGGAGAGGTCCGCGTGACCTCGCCCAACGGCGCGGCGGAGTCGGCGATCGCGATCAGCCCCGCCGACACGAACCGCGTCGTCGCGGGGACCAACGGGCCGAGCGGGGGCCAGAAGATGCACTGGTCGGCCGACGGTGGAGCGACCTGGACGCAGGTCACGCTGCCGCTCGGCGGCGACTGCTGCGATCCGACCGTCGAGTGGTCGTCGGACGGCCAGTACGCGTACACCGCGACACTCGGGCAGTGTTTCTTCTTCTGCCAGCTCTGGTTCTACCGCTCGGACGACGGCGGGCAGACCTGGACCAGCCTCGAGGACGTCACGCCCGGCGACCCGCGGCGCGAGATCAGCACCAACGCGGACCGCGAGTACATGCACGTCGATCATTCTCCGGACTCGCCGTTCCGCGACCGGATCTACATCACCTACCACGAGAACAACGTGATGCAGGTGGCGCGGTCGGCCGACTTCGGCCATTCGTGGCTCGTGTCCACGCTCTCCGGCGCGTCCGAGAACCGCGGCATCGCGGGCGACATCGTCACCGACCGCCAGGGCAAGGTCTACCTGATCTGGCCGGCGTTCAACAGCCGCACGATCCGGCTCAGCACGTCGACCAACGGCGGCGCGACCTTCGGCCCGATCTCGGTCATCGCCTCGACCAACGCGTCGTTCACGTTCCCGATCCCGGCGATGAACGCGCGCGAGGTCTCGGTCTACGTCTCGGCCGATGCCGACATGTCGGGCGGTCCGTTCGACGGCAGCATCTATGCCGCCTGGGCCGACGCCACCGCGCCGCCGACCGGCAATCCGTCGAGCAACCACGCCCGCGTCCAGGTCGCGTACTCGCGCGACGGCGGCGCGAGCTGGACGGTCACGACACCGCACGAGACGGCCGACTCGCTCAGCGTGGACCGCTTCCAGCCGTTCCTGGCGGTCGGTCCGGACGGCACCGTGCACGTGATCTTCCACGACACGCGCCGCTCGCCGGACCGGAGCGGCTCCGACCTGTTCTACAGCTTCTCGACCGACGGTGCGCAGACGTGGTCCGCCCCGCGGCGGATCACCACGGAGATCTCGCCGTCGATCGAGGACGGATTCGAGTACGGCGACTACAGCGGGCTGGACATGGTGATGAACGACCTGATCGCGATCTTCACCGACAACCGCAACGAGACCGGCGGTGCGGCCGACTCGGTCGACGTCTACGCGGCGGGGATCGAGCCGGGCGGTTCGGGCTCGCCGGGCGCGGGCCGGATCCCGGGCGCGAAGGACGTGCCCGGCCAGCCGCTGACGCTCGACAAGTCCGGCGCCGACATCGTGCTGACGTGGTCGCCGGTCTGCGGTGCGGGGACCGACTACGCGGTCTACGAAGGCCTGCTCGGCGATCCGGCCAGCAGCGAGCCGCGGCAGTGCTCGACCGGCGGCGCGACCACGACGACGCTGACGCCGTCGAGCGGACAGCGGTTCTATCTCGTCGTGGCGCAGACCGGATCGAACGAGGGCTCGTACGGGCAGGACAGCACCGGCACCGAGCGCACGCCGAGCGTCAACGCCTGCCTGCCGCAGGCGATCGGCGCGTGTCCGTAGTCACCGCGGGCGGCGCAGCCTGACCAGCGTCGCGCCGGGGCCGCCGAGCCGAGCCGGCGCCGTCGCGAACGCGAGCACCTCCGCGCGGCACAGCCACTGCCGCACGAACGCGCGCAGCACGGCGCGCCGCTCGGAGCCGTGGGTTCCGCGGCCGTGGATCACCAGCAGCGTGCGCCGGTCCGCGTGCCGTGCCTCGTCCACCGCGCGCCGGAGGGCGGCCGCCGCCTCGTCGCGGGTCATGCCGTGCAGGTCGCAGCGCGCGTCGACGGGGAACTCGCCGCGCTCGAGCCGGCGGAGCAGCTCGACCGCGACGTCCGGCGCGCGTCCGCGGTGACGCTCGCCGTCGAGCTCGACGTCCCACGGCCCGCTCCGGACCGCCTCGTCCGTCAGCGGTGCGCGCGGCGTTGCCGGCGCGCGCGGCACGACCGTCGGCGGGGCCGGCGGCAGCGGCCGCACGCCGTCGAGCGCCTCGCGCCAGGCGCGCTCGTCGTCCTCGGGAAGCTCCGGCCGCGGGCCGGTGTCATCGTCGCGCTGCCGGGTCATCGAGGCCGAGGATACCTGCCTCCGCTGCGCGCCCCCGATTGAACCCCGTCCGGCGCCGGTGTAGCCTTTCGAGGCAAACCGGCCGTCTGTCGAACATCATTCGGCGCGCTGCTGAATCAGCCGAACAGCAATCGGCTTCTCGCGGCCGGGACGAGGCAGACGATGAGCGTGATCCTCGACGGCGAGAGCCTGACCCTCGAGAAGGTCGTCCGCGTCGCGCGCCACGGCGAGCAGGTCGAACTCGCCCCCGAGGCGCTCGAGCGCATCCGCGCCTGCCGGGCGATGCTCGAGCGCAAGGTCGCCGCCGGCGAGGTGATGTACGGCGTCAACACCGGCATCGGCGAGCTGGCCAGCGTCGTGCTGACCGACGAGCAGACACGGCAGTTCCAGCGCTACCTGATCTACAACCACGCCGCGGGCATCGGCGAGCCGGCGCCGGTCGAGCACGTCCGGGCGGCGATGGTCAGCCGCCTCAACGTGCACGCGAAGGGCTACTCGGCGTGCCGGCCCGAGATCCCGCTGACGTACGTCGCGCTGCTCAACGCGGGGATCACGCCGATCGCGTGCCGCAAGGGCAGCGTCGGCGCCTGCGGGGACCTCGCGCCGATGAGCCAGATCGCCCTCTCGCTGATGGGCGAGGGCGAGTGCTTCTGGAACGGGCGTCGGATGCCGACCGCCGAGGCGATGCGCCAGGCCGGCATCCCGGTGCCGGGCCTCGAGGTGCGCGACGGGCTGTCCGCGATCAACGGCTCGAACATGATCAGCGGCATCGCCGCTCTGTGGCTGCACGACGTCGCCCGCTGGATCCGGCAGGCCGAGATCGCGGCGGCGATGTCGCTCGAGGCGCTGATCGCCAACGTCAAGCCGTACGTCTCGCGCCTGCACGAGCTGCGCGGATTCCCCGGCGCGGTCGAGTCGGCGGCGAACATCCGCCGGATGATGGACGGTTCCGACCTGATGACCGGCCGGATGAAGGTCAAGGTCCAGGACGCCTACTCGATGCGCTCGACGCCGCAGGTGATCGGCGCGCTGCGCGACGCCGTGCGCTGGGCCCGCGAGCAGCTCGAGATCGAGCTCAACGGATGCGCGGACAACCCGATCTTCCTGCCCGACGAGGACGAGGTGCTCACCGGGGCCAACTTCCAGGGCACGCCGGTCGCGCTGCCGGTCGACACGGTCGCCGCGGCGGTGACGATGGTGACGGTCCTCTCCGAGCGGCGGCTCAACCGGCTGCTCAACCCGGCGCTGTCGGTCGGCCTGCCGGCGTTCCTGACGCGCGGGGCCGGCATGTTCTCCGGGCACATGCTCAGCCAGTACACGGCGGACATGCTGATCGCCGAGCAGCGGATCCTGTCGGCGCCGGCGACGATCCAGTCGATCCCCGCGGCGGCCGACCAGGAGGACTTCGTCTCGATGGGCCTCAACGCGGTGCTCAAGGGGCTGCAGATCCTCGAGAACGCGCAGGGCGCCCTCGGCATCGAGCTGATCGCCGCGGCCCAGGCGCTCGACTTCCGCGACTTCGCGTTCGGGCGTGGAACCCGCGCCGCCCACGCCGCGGTGCGCGAGGTCGTCGCGCATCTCGACGAGGACCGGCCGCTCTACACCGACCACAACAACATGGCCCGCGCCGTCGCCGAGTGCCGCGTGCTCGCCGCGGTCGAGGAGGCGATCGGCGAGCTGGCGTGACCTCCGCTCCCGGACCGCCCGCCGCGCGCGCGATGACGTCATAATGAAGGCGCCTGGCCGCGAGCCGACGAGGAGGTCCGCGATGTCCACCAGCGTCGAGAGCTTCCGGGACGCGATCCGCCGCGGCATTCCCGCCGAGATTCCCGATCCGCCTCCGCCGCTCGAGGGCGTCGACCACGCGCCGCCGCGCGAGCCGCGGCTGAGCCCCGCCGAGCGCCGGCTGGCGCTGGCCAATGCGCTGCGCTACTTCCCGCGCGCCTGGCACGAGCGGCTGGCGCCCGAGTTCGCGCGCGAGCTGGCCGAGCGGGGCCACATCTACATGGAGCGCTTCCGGCCGCACTACCCGATGCACGCGCGGCCGATCGATGCGTACCCGGCGCGCTGCCGCCAGGCGGCGGCGATCATGCTGATGATCCAGAACAACCTCGATCCCGCCGTCGCGCAGTTCCCGTGCGAGCTGATCACCTACGGCGGCAACGGCGCCGTGTTCCAGAACTGGGCCCAGTACCTGCTGGCGATGCGCTACCTGTCGGAGATGACCGACGAGCAGACCCTCGTGATGTACTCGGGCCATCCGCTCGGACTGTTTCCGTCGCACCCCGACGCGCCGCGGGTCGTCGTCACCAACGGCATGATGGTGCCGAACTACTCGAAGCTCGAGGACTACGAGCACTGGCACGCCCTCGGCGTGACGATGTACGGCCAGATGACCGCCGGCTCGTACATGTACATCGGGCCGCAGGGGATCGTGCACGGCACGACGATCACCGTGCTCAACGCCGGACGGAAGTACCTCGGCACCGGCGAGGAGGGGCTGCGCGGCAAGGTGTTCGTCACCTCCGGGCTCGGCGGGATGTCCGGCGCCCAGCCCAAGGCGGCCAAGATCGCCGGCGCGGTGTCGGTGACCGCCGAGGTCAACCCGGCCGCGCTGCACAAGCGCCACGACCAGGGCTGGCTCGACGAGTGGTCGGCCGATCTCGACGTCGTGCTGCGCCGGATGGACGAGGCGCGCGCCGCGGGCGAGGCGGTGTCGATCGGCTACCTGGGCAACGTCGTCGACCTGTGGGAGCGGCTCGTCGCGGCCGGCGTCCACGTCGATCTCGGCTCGGACCAGACCTCGCTGCACAACCCGTACCAGGGCGGCTACTACCCGGTCGGGCTGACGCTCGACGAGGCACGCCGGATGATGAAGCACGACCCCGACGGGTTCCGCGAGCGGGTGCACGAGTCGCTGCGCCGGCAGGTCGCCGCGATCAACCGCATGGCCGAGCGCGGCATGGCGTTCTGGGACTACGGCAACGCGTTCCTGGTCCAGGCGCGACGGGCCGGCGCCGACGTCGTGCGCGACGACGGGGAATTCCGCTATCCGTCGTACGTCGAGGACATCATGGGGCCGGAGTGCTTCGACCTCGGCTTCGGACCGTTCCGCTGGGTCTGCACGTCGTGCGACCCCGAGGACCTGCGCACGACCGACCGCATCGCCGCGGACGTGATCCGCGAGCAGGCGCGGACGGCGAGCGACGAGAACCGCCAGCAGATGCTCGACAACCTGCGCTGGATCGAGAGCGCCGAGGAGAACCGGCTGGTCGTCGGGTCGCAGGCGCGGATCCTCTACGCGGACCACCGCGGCCGGCGCCTGATCGCCGCCGCGTTCAACCGGGCGATCGCCCGCGGCGAGGTGCGCGCGCCGATCGTGCTCGGCCGGGATCACCACGACGTCGGCGGCACCGATTCGCCGTGGCGCGAGACGGCGAACATCCGCGACGGCTCGCGGTTCACCGCCGACATGGCGGTGCAGAACTTCGTCGGCGACGCGTTCCGCGGCGCCACGTGGGTCTCGCTGCACAACGGCGGCGGCGTCGGCTGGGGCGAGGTGATCAACGGCGGCTTCGGCCTCGTGCTCGACGGGACACCCGAGGCCGGCGAGCGGGCCGAGCGGATGCTGTGGTGGGACGTTGCCAACGGGCTGGCGCGGCGCGCCTGGGCCCGCAATCCGGGAGCGCGCTTCGCGATCACGCGGGCGATGGAGGAGGATCGCAGGATGAAGGTCACGTTGCCCGAGACGGCCGACGACGCGGTGCTCGACGACGCCCTCGCGCGCGCGGGGCTCGCGGAATGACGGCGGCCTGGGACTGGTTTGTCACGCTGCACCCGGTTGCGCAGGCGCTGATCGCGACGACCGGCACGTGGCTGGTCACCGCGCTGGGTGCCGCGCTGGTGCTGTTCACCAAGGACGTCTCCGAGCGCTACCTTGACGCGTCGGTCGGCTTCGCCGCGGGCGTGATGACCGCGGCGAGCTTCTGGAGCCTGCTTGCTCCGGCGATCGCGCTGGCCGAGGAGGACTACGGCAGGTTCAGCTTCTTTCCGGCGCTGGTGGGGTTTCTCCTCGGGGCGGTGGCGCTTCGCCTCACGGATCGCATCCTGCCGCACATGCATCCGGACTTCCGCACGGTCGAGGGCGTGAAGACCTCGTGGCACCGCTCGACCCTGCTCGTGCTGGCGATCACGATGCACAACATTCCCGAGGGGCTCGCCGTCGGCGTCGCCTTCGGCGCCGCGTCGCTCGGTGCCGGTGACCTCGGCGGGGCGATCGCGCTGGCGATCGGCATCGGGCTGCAGAACTTCCCCGAGGGGAGCGCGGTCTCGCTGCCGTTGCGGCGCGAAGGCCTCAGCCGGCGCAAGGCGCTGTGGTACGGGCAGCTCTCCGCGATCGTCGAACCGCTCGCCGGCGTTGTCGGCGCCGCGCTGGTGCTCTCGATGCGGGCGGTGCTGCCGTACGCGCTGGCGTTCGCCGCCGGGGCGATGATCTTCGTCGTCGCCGAGGAACTGATCCCCGAGTCGCAGCGCCGCGGCCACCCGCACGTCGCGACCACCGGCGTGATCATCGGCTTCGCCGTGATGATGACCCTCGACGTCGCGCTCGGGTAGCGGCGCCCCTTGGGGCGCCGATTCCGCAACCGCAACGCCTTCATCTTCCTCGGCGCCCCCCTTGGGGCGCCGATTCCGCAGCCGCGACGCGTCCGTCTTCGTTACGACGCGAACCCCGGGGGATGGTGCCTGTGCCAGCCGGTGCGCTGCTGGTACGCCTCGGCGAGGGTCAGCGCGGCGGCCTCGCTCCACAGCCGGCCCGTGAACGTGATGCTCGCCGGCGTGCCGTCCTTGCGGAACCCGTGCGGGACGACGACCGCGGGGTGGCCCGTCAGGTTGGTCATCAGCAGGTGGCTTCCTGCGAAGCTCGGCGCGACGAACACGTCGACACCCGCGAGCGCACGCTCGAGGTCGCGCAGCAGCATCGTGCGCACGCGATTGGCCTGCACGTACTCGACGGCGGGAATCATCCGCGCCTGGCGGAACACGTTGGGCCACGCCTGCTCGACCTGCCGCACCAGTTCGTCGTCGCGGCCGCTGCGCGTCAGCTCGTCGAACGCCGCGGCCGCCTCGACGCTGAGCACGAACGACAGCGCGTCGACCGGCAGCTCCGGCAGCTCGAGCGGCACCAGCTCGCCGGCCAGCTCCCGCACGACGGCGAGCGCCTCGCGGTCCATCGCGCGCACCTCGCGCACCGCCTCGTCGTCCGGGTCCTCGTCGAACATCGCCGGCACGAAGCCGACGCGCAGGCGCGACGGATCGCGCCCCGGGCGCCACGCGAACGGCCGTGTGCGCGACGCCGGGTCGCCCGGATCCGCGCCGTGGATCGCGTCGAGCACCAGCGCCGTGTCGGCGACGGAACGGCAGATCGGACCGAGCTTGTCCATCGACCACGACAGCGCCATCGCGCCGGTCCGCCCGACCCGCCCGAACGTCGGCCGCAGCCCGGTCGCCCCGCAGCGCGTCGACGGCGAGACGATCGAGCCCCACGTCTCCGAGCCGAGCGCAAAGCCGACCAGCCCCGCAGCGGTGGCCGCGGCCGAGCCGGCCGACGATCCCGATGAACCCTGCTCGAGGTTCCACGGATTGCGTGTCTTCCCGCCGAACCACACGTCGCCCCACGCCAGCGCGCCGAGCGTCAGCTTGGCGACGAGCACCGCGCCGGCCTCGTCGAGCCGCCGGACCACCTCGGCGTCCTGGTCGAACGTCTGCTCCCGGTACGGCATCGCGCCCCACGTCGTCGGGTAGCCGCGGACGGCGAGCAGATCCTTCGCGCCCCACGGAATGCCGTGCAGCGGCCCGCGCCAGCGCCCGGCGGCGATCTCGCGATCGGCGCGCCGCGCGGCGGTCATCGCGCGCTCCTCGGTCAGCGTGATCACGCACTCGAGGCGCGGGCCGTGGCGCCGCAGCCGGTCGAGGTACAGCCCGGTCAGCTCGACCGAAGACACCTGCCGGCGGCGGACCAGCTCGGACAGCGCCGCCAGCGGGAGAAAGGCCAGCTCGGCGTCGCTCTCCGGCCTTGCGAGCGCGGCCGCCGCGGGCAGCGTCACACCGTCGCCGCGCCGTGCCGGCGGCCGGCGGCCGAGCAGCGCGTCGGGATCGAAGCCGAGGGCCGGCGGAATCCCGTTGGCGATCGACACGGCGCGCAGTGCGCGATAGCTCTCGCGCAGCTCGGCGAGCCCCCTGGCCATCAGCGCGCGTTCGTCGCCGGTGAACTCGAGCGCGGCGAGCTTCTCGCAGGCGGCGATCGCCTCCGGGTCGACCGGGACGGCCTCCTCGGCGGCGCGGGCGAGCGCGCCGAGCGCCGCGGCACCGAGCCCCGCGGCACCGCACAGGGCGAGAAACCGGCGGCGTTCGAGCGGGGTCATCGTCGTGGGACGGGACGGCGAGGGCTGGTCCATCGGAACGCCTCCGGCGCGCCGCGGGCGGCCGCCGTGCCGACGATACAACAGCCGTCCCGCGGGGCCGTGTGCGCCGCGCGCCGCGGCTGCTACTCTCGCGCCCGTGAGCCGAGACGACCTCGTCCGCGTCGCCGTTCCCGCGCCGCTGCTCGACCCGCTGACCTATGCGGTGCCCGAGGCGCTCGCGCCGCGTGTCGTGCCGGGTGCGCGGGTGCGCGTGCCGCTCGGCCGCCGCCGCGCGGTCGGCCTGGTGCTCGAGCGCACGGACGAGGCGCCGTCGGGCGTCGCGCTGCGGCCGGTCGACGACGCGCTCGATCCCGAAGGCCGTCCCGCGGTGCCGGCCGACCTGCTCGCGACGCTGCGCTGGGCGATCGAGCATTACATCGCGCCGCCGGGAGACGTCGTGCGCGCCGCGCTCCCTGCGGCGCTCGCCCCGGCGCCGGGCGGCGGCGGGGCCCGCGCCCGCGGGG
>RFIB01000216.1 GCA_003695625.1 Acidobacteriota bacterium
CTGGCGATGATCCACGAGGACATCGAGCGCCTTCCGATGGGCTACGAGACACCGCTGGCCGACGGCGGGGCGTCGCTGTCGGGCGGGCAGCGCCAGCGGATCGCGCTGGCCCGCGCGCTGGTCCGGCAGCCGCGGATCCTTCTGCTCGACGAGGCGACCAGCGATCTCGACACGGTCACCGAGAGCCGCGTGATGGAGAACCTCGACGCCCTCGGCTGCACGCGGATCGTGATCGCCCACCGGCTCAGCACGATCGTCGACGCCGACCTGATCCTGGCGATGCTCGGCGGTGCGGTGATCGAGAGGGGCCGCCACGAGGAACTGCTCGCGCAGCGGCGGTTCTACGCCAGCCTCGTCGAGGCCCAGCTCGGCGGGGCCGGCGAGGCCCATTGACTCGGGTCAGGAGGTCGGGTAGCGTTTTTCTTTCGAGGAACAGGAGCCCGGGCCGGACGCCATCGGGTGGCGTTCCGGCGGGCGACGGAGGAGGGATCCGATGCGCGAACTGTTCATCGAGGAGCTCGAGGAGGTTGCCGGCGGGAAGGGATGGCCGCCCAAGCCGTGCAAGTGCTGTCTTCCGACCACGATGGCGTGCAACGAAGAGTGCGAGTGCAATCCCTGCTGCTGGTAGTCCCGTAACGCTGCGTCGAGGGCCCGACCGCCCGCCTGCGGGAGGTCGGGCCTCTCGCTGTTCCGCGTGATGCGGCACCCTGGCCGGCCGCGCCCGGGGCGCGCCGGCGCGAGCGAGGTACGGACGTGGCCGCTCCCGCTTCGCAACCGTGGTTCGACGATCGCGGCCCGTCGACGGCGTTCGCCGAGGCGGCCGGCCGTCTGGGGCTCGCGATCACGCCGGAGGAGATCCGCGAGCGGTTCGAGACCCATCCGGCGCCCCATTCGCTCAAGGCACTGGTCGAGGTCGCCGCGAGCTGCGGCGTCGAGGTCAGGGCGTTCCGGGCCGACCCCGACAGTCTGGCGACGGTCCCGCTGCCGGCGATCGTCCACCTCCAGCTTCCGGACCGGGACGAGATGGCGTTCGGGCTGCTCGTCGGGAGAGGCGACGACGGAGAGGTCGTGATCAGCGAGGGGACGGGACAGCCGCCCCAGAGACTGTCCCGCGACCAGTTTCTCCGGCGATGGACCGGGATCCTGGCGACGCTGACCGTCCGGGGGCAGGTCGTCAGACCGAGCGCTCCCCGCGCCGGGCTGCTGTGGCGCATCCGGAGGCGGTTCGAGACCGCGGGCGAGGGACCGCGGACGATGTTCCTCGCGCGGTGGCTGGCGGCGGCCGCCCTGCTCGCCGGAGCGGCCGCCGGGGCGTGGAAGGGAGGCCACGCGGCGGCCGGCGCCCCCGGCGGTGCGCTCGCCGTTGCGGCGCTGGCGCTGCTGCTCGTCGGCATCGCGGCCGGCTTCGCGCTGCTCCAGGCGAGCCGGGTGACCAGCGTGCCGTCCGCGACGCCGCGACTGAGCTCGCGGATCTGCCATCGGGGCGGCCTCACCGACTGCGAGGGCGTGCTCTCGTCCCGCTGGTCGAGCGTCTTCGGCATCGATCTGTCCTCGCTGGGTGCCGCATTCCTGGTCTCGGCCGCGGTGCTCGTCGCGATCGCCGGCTTCGTGCCGGGAGCGGGCGCGGCGCCGCTGGCGTGGCTCGGCGTGGCGTTCGTGATCGCGGTTCCCGAATCGCTGCTGCTGATCGGCGTCCAGGTATGGCCGCTGCGCCGCATCTGTCCGCTGTGCATGACCGTGCACGCGGTCGTCCTCGTCTGCGCCGCGCTCGGCCTGGCGCTGTGGCTGGCAAGCCCGCTGCCGGCGCTCGATCTGGCCCGCGCAGCGGTTCCGTGGGCGCTGCTGCACGGTGTGCTGTTCCTGCTGGCCTACGGCCTGCTTGTGCCGTTCGTCGATCTCGGCATCGAGGCGCGGACGAACCGGACGCGTCTCGCGTGGATCGGGGCGACGCCGCTCGGTGCGCTCGCCGAGCTGATCGGGCGGCCCCGGGACGTGACCCGCGAGATCCCCTCGCTGATCGAGATCGGCTCGCCGCAGGCTCCGCTGCGCGTCGATGCGCTCGTCCACCCGATGTGCACCGGCTGCGGACCGGTCGTCAGGCAGCTGCTCGATTTCCAGCGCGCGCACGCCGACAAGGTCCGCCTGGCGTTCCACGTCCCGCCGCGCGACCTGTCGAGTCGCGGGGACCGGGAGCTGTGCGCCGCGCTCGCGGCACTCGGCGCCCATGCGGGCGGTGCGGCGGCGATCGGGAAGTTCGTGGAGCTCGAGCCGAATCCGTGGCCTGCGCTCGCGGTCGCCGACAGGGACGTGCGCGACCTGCTGGCGGACTGGACCGGGCTGCCGCGGGACGACGCCCGCCTCGGTGAGCTGCTGGCCCGGGGACGCGAGGCGACGCGCGTCGCCGACGAGCTGGCCGTCCGCCTGCAGCGGGGCACGCCGACGGTACTCGTCGGCGGCCGGCCCTGGGAGGCGCCGGTCGCCGATCTCGAGGCGCTGCTTGCCAGGCAGCCCGGGCTGCTCGGTGCGGCGATCGGCGTGCGGCTGGGCGCGGGGGACGGTTGAGAGGAGCTCGGACAGCGCGCCGCGGCGGTGCGGTCATCGGGGCCGTCGTCGCGGCGCGCCGGTTGCCGGCCGGAACCGGCGGAGAGAGGAGTCGACCCATGCGTGAGCTGTTCATCGAGGAGCTCGAGGAGGTCACCGGAGGTCGCGGGTGGGGCCCCAAGCCCTGCAAGTGCTGCCTGCCGACCACGATGGCCTGCTGCGAGGAGAACGAGTGCTCGACCTGCTGCTGGTACGAGTAGCGGCAGCGACGGTCGAACACGACGATGAACGACGGCCCGGCCGGCGCGATCCGGCCGGGCCGGATTGTCGAAGAGATCCGCGGGAGGCGTGATGGAGCACGGCGCAGCGGGGAGCCGATTCGTGCTCGTGGCGGGTGCGGAGCAGGACGAGCACGTCGATGCGGTCCGCCGCGCGGTTGCGGCACGTGGAGTCCGGGTCGTCCACTTCGACGCACTTGCGTTTCCCGCACGCCATCGCCTCGCGCTCGGCGACCGGGCGGAGACGATGACGCTCGACGGAGAGACGATCGCGCGCCCCGCGGCGGTCTATCTGCGCAGTCTCTATCTGTCGCCGATGAGCTATCTCGTCGACGTGGACGAGGAGATGCGCGAGAACTGGCGCCGGACGATGATCGTCTTCCGCGAGAAGGCCGAGCTGCTTGCCTCGCTGCTGCGCCGCTGGGAGCTGCTCGGCGTGCCGCTCTACAATTCCTACTCGGCGTCCGATGCGACGCGCAAGCCGTACCAGATCGCGCAGCTCGAGGCCGCGGGACTGCCGGTTCCGGCGACGCTGTGGACGAACGATCCGGATTCCGTACGCCGGTTCGCCAGCGGACGGAGAGTCGTGTTCAAGCCGGTCGCCGGAGGAGCCGCGACCCGGGAACTGAAGCTCGACGAGATTGACGAGGAACGGTTCGCGCGGCTGGCCAACGCACCGGTGACGTTCCAGGAGCTGCTGCCCGGGACCAACATCCGCGTGTTCGTGATCGACGGGCATGTCGCCGCCGCGTTCCGGATCGAGGCGGATGAACTCGACTATCGCCAGAACGAGCAGGCGATCGTTGCGTTCGAGCCGGACGAGGAGCTGGCCGCGATCTGCCGCCGCGCGACCGAGGTGCTCGGATTGCGGTTCACCGGGATGGATCTCAAGGAGGATGCCGACGGCCGGCCGAGGATCCTCGAGCTGAATCCGTCCCCGATGTTCCTCGGCTTCGACCAGCGCGCCGGGACGGACGTCCTCGGCGCGCTCGCGGACGCCCTCGCCTCCCACGCACGCCCTTGACGGCGGGGCGTCGCGGCGCCGCTTGCGGCGCCGATTCCCGCTCCGCAACGATTCCATCTTCCGGAATGGAGGCGTCGCGGTTGATGGCCGGGAGGGCGATTCGCTGCGCGAATCGGCCTCCCGTACGTAGCGGCGCCGCAAGCGGCGCCGATTCCCGCTCCGCAACGATTCCATCTTCCGGAATGGAGGCGTCGCGGTTGATGGC
>RFIB01000031.1 GCA_003695625.1 Acidobacteriota bacterium
CGCAGCGATTGCCGAAGCGCGGCGAGATCGCGTGGCGGGACAACCGCCTCGACGACGCGCTGGCCGACCTCGAGCGTGCGGCGCGCGCCCTGCCCCAGGACCGGCGACTCGCCGAGCGCCTCGCCCGGGTGCGGCGCGAGCGCGCCGCCGAGGGACGCTTCGAGCGCGCGGACTCGTCGAACTTCGAGCTGCGCTACGAGGGCGCGCGGGACGAGCGGCTCGGCGCCGCGCTGCTCGACCTGCTCGAGGACGAGCTGGCGGATCTCGGCAGCGAACTCGACGCGTGGCCGGGGCGCCCGATCACGGTGATCCTCTACACGCAGAGGGAGTTCCGCGAGACGACCCGGACCGGCCCCGAGGTGGCCGGCCTGTTCGACGGCAAGATCCGTCTGCCGATCGGCGGGCTGTCCGGCATCACGCCCGGGGTCCGTCGCGTGGTCCGCCACGAGCTGGTGCACGCCCTGCTCCACCGGCGCAGCGTCGGTCGCGCGCCGCGCTGGCTCCACGAGGGGCTCGCGCAGCTGCTCGAGCCGCGCGATCCGCGGCGGACCGAGGCGGCGGTGGCGCTCTCGCTGCGGCGCGAGGGCGGCGGCCTCGAGCCGTTCAGCTATCCGCGGGCGCTGTCGTTCGTCGCGTGGCTCGACCGCGAGTACTCCCGTGCCCGCCTGCTGCACCTGGTCGACCTGCTGGCCGAGGGCCGGACCGAGAACGATGCTTTCGTCGGGGCCTTCGGTGCGCCCCGGCAGGAGCTCGTCGACCGGTGGGTGCAGTCGCTCGCACGACCTCGCTGACGATCCCCCAGGAAGGCCGCCTCGGCACGACCGCGGCGCTGCCGACCCTGCTCGGCCGGCTCGGACTGGTCGGGGCGACCGGCGTGTTCGCCGTCTCGCGACGCCGGCTCGTGCGCCGCTTCGTGCTCGACGGCGGACGTCTCGAGCAGATGGTCTCCAACGCGCGCGAGGACCGCTTCGTCGACTGGCTGCTCGCCGGCGACCACGGCCTGCGCTCGGACCACCAGCAGAAGCTGGCCCAGCTCTCGGGCGAGCACGACGGGCCGCTGACCGCGGCGCTGGTCGTCTCGCTCGGTGCGCTGCGCGGCGAGCGGATCGCCGCGACGCTGCGCGCCTGGCTCGGCGAGATGCTCGCCGACGCCCTGTCGTGGAAGGACGGCAGCTTCGCGATCCAGCCCGGGCGGGTCCGCCTCGGCGACGAGCCGTGCGCCGCGTGGCCGCTGGTCGAGATCGCGCTGCATCTCGCGCGCGAGCATCCGCCGCGGCGGGCGGTGCGGCTGCCGGACGGCATCGCGTCGGGGATCGACGGCGAACGGCTCGGCGGACTCGAGCTCGACACGATCGAACGCGCGCTGCTCGAGCACCTCGACGAGCCGCGCCGCGCCGCGGACGTCCCCGGATCGCTCGACGGCGCGCGGCGCGAGGACGCGCAGAAGGCGCTCGAGCGGCTGTGGTATGCAGGGCTGATCGTCCCGGCACGCCCGCCCGGACAGGTCGACGGACGCGAGGAGGAGCGCGCGCGCGGTCCGGTCACCGAGCAGGAGATCCGCGCGTTCATCGCCGCCGCCGAGCGCGAGGACTTCGCCGCACTGCTCGGCGTCGCGCCGGCTGCCGACCCGGCCGAGATCCGCCGCGCGTACTACCGGACGGTGCGCCGGTTCCACCCCGACCGGTTCCGCGAGGGGCCGTTCGCCGCGCTGCAGCGGGAGATCGAGGCGGCGTTCCGGCTGGTCCACGAGGCGCCGGAGATCCTGACCGATCCGCGCGCCCGCCAGCGCTGGGAGCAGAGCAAGCAGGCACCGAAGGTGGCCGACCCGCGCGAGATGGCGCGCTCGATGCTCGCCCGCGCCCGGCAGATGGTCGCCGCCGGCCGGCGCGTCGACGCGGTCGCCCTGCTCGAGAAGGCGGGGCGCTCGGCTCCCGACGATCCCGACATCCAGACGACGCTGGCGATCCTGCTGGCGGGCAACCCGAGGCGTCGCGCCGAGGCGATCGCGACGCTGCGGCGCCTGGCCGGGACCTACCCGTCGCGCACCGACATTCACGGCGGGCTGGCGCTGGCGCTGGCGCGGTCCGGCGAGGCGGCCGAGGCGCAGAAGATCGCGGCCCGGGTGCTCGAGCTCGACCCGTCGGCGGATGCCGCGCGCGCGCTGCGCGGCGACGCCGCCGCCGCGGCGCGCGTCCGTCAGGATCCGCTGCTCGCGCCGCTGCTCGGCTGATCGAGGAACCGCGCCACCTGCGCGGCCAGCTCCCGGGGGCGTTCCCAGACGACCATGTGCGAGGCGTGCGCGATCTCGGCGTACTCGAGCCGCGGCGAGCGTGCCGCCAGCTCGCGGCCGATCGACGGCGGGACGAGCCGGTCCTCGCGGCCGACGACGACCAGGCCGCGCCGGCTCTCGCCTTCGACCAGCCCGTCGAGCAGGTAGCGGCCGGTCAGGACCGAACGCAGCAGCTCGTAGCTCGCCCGCGGCTCGCGGGCGACCGCCACGTGCAGGACCGGCGGGAACGCCGGCGGCGGATCGGCGAACAGCAGCGGCATCGCGGCGGCCGCGTCGCGCGCCGTGCGCGGCAGCAGCAGCGGATACGGCGGCGGATCGAACGGCAGGCCGGGCGGCGAGATCAGCACGACGTCGCCGCAGTCCTCGGGCCGGGCGAGGCTGATCCAGGCGACGGTCCAGGCGCCGAGCGAATGCCCGACCAGCGGCGTGTCCGCCGGCAGGCCGAGACGCTCGCGCGCGGCGACCACGAGCTCGGCCGCGCGGGCGAGCGTCAGCGGCCGGGCCGGCTGCGCCGAGCGCCCGTGGCCGGGCAGGTCGACGAGCACGACGCGCCGGCCGTGGCGGGCGAGCTGCGCGGCCAGCGGCAGCAGCACGGTGATCTCGCCGCGCAGGCCGTGGACCAGCAGCACCGGCTCGCCGCGGCCGACCGAGGCCCAGGCGATCGTCTCGCCGTCGACCCCGATCGCTCCGCCCGTCGCGCCGGTCCGCACGCGGGTCGCGGTGCGCCACAGACCGAGCCCGACGGCGGGGACGACGAACGGGAGCACCAGCACGACCGCGAGCAGCGTCGCCGCGAGGGCCGGTCCCCGCACGCGCCGCGCGATCACGTGACCTCCTCGAGCTCGACCACCGTGGCTCCTGCCCCGCCCTCCGCGGGCGCGCCGTCGCGCCACGCCCGCACGGCCGGATGCGCCGCGAGCGCCTCGCGGACCGCCTTGCGGAGCCGGCCGGTGCCGAATCCGTGGACGACGCGCACCTCGCGGCGGCCGGAGAGCGCCGCCTCGTCGAGGTAGCGCTCGAGACGCGGCACCGCCTCGTCGACGCGCAGGCCGATCAGGTGCAGTTCGGCCGGGACCTCGCGCACCGCCAGCTCGGCGCTGACCCCCTCGGGAAGCGTCGGGCCGGCCGGGCGCGCCGGCGCAGGGGCCGTCCCGCCGCCGGCCGGACGCAGGTCGGACGCCGCGACGGTGAAGGTCGAGCGCCCGAGGCGGACCTCCGCGCGCGTGCCGTCGAGCGCCGTCAGCACGCCGTCGCGGCCGAGCGGCACGACGTGCACGGCCGCGCCCGGCGCCGGGCGCCAGTCGGCGGGCGGCGGCTCGCGGCGCCGCGCCGCGCGTGCCTCCTCGGAGAACTTCTCGCGCAGCGCCCGCTCCTGCCGCGCCCGCTCCAGGTCGAGCTGGCGACGCAGGCGCCGGTCCTCGATCCCGCGCAGCGCACGCTCGGCGTCGGCGCGGAACGCGTCGACCATCTCGGCGACACGACGCTCCCACTCGCGCCGGCGCGCCTGCTCGCGCTCGGCGAACCGGCGCTCGAGCCGCTCGCGCTCCTCTCGCAGCGCGCGCCGCTGCGCGGTCAGTGCCTCGCGCTGGCGCTCGAGGTCGCGCGCCAGCTCGCGCAGCTCGTCGAGGGCGCGGACCGCGTCGGCCCCGCCGGGGTCGAGGCGGCGCCGCGCGTCGGCCACCACGTCCGGATCGAGGCCGAGCTGCTCGGCCATCGTCAGGCCGATCGACGCGCCGGCGAGGCCCGGAATCAGCCGGTAGGTCGGACGCATCGTGCGCTCGTCGAACTCGCAGGCGGCGTTGAGGGTCGCGTCGTGCCGGTAGGCCCACGCCTTGATCGCCTGGTGGTGCGTGGTGGCGACGACGTGGACACCGCGGCCGAGCAGGTGCTCGAGCACCGCCATGCCGAGCGCGGCGCCCTCGGCGGGATCGGTGCCGGTGCCGATCTCGTCGATCAGGCACAGCGCCGGCGGACGCGCCCGACGGACCATCGCGGCCAGGTTGCGGACGTGGCTGGCGAACGTCGACAGGCTGCCGGCCAGGGACTGCTCGTCGCCGATGTCGGCGAACACGCGCGAGAACGCGGGAAAGCGCGCCGCGGCGGCGGGGACCGGCAGCCCGGCGTGGGCCATCAGCACGAGCAGGCCGATCGTCTTGAGGGCGACGGTCTTGCCGCCCGCGTTGGGACCGGAGATGACGAGGCCGTGCAGGTCGCGCGGGAGGTCGACGTCGAGCGGCACGATCGCCCGCGGCGGCTCGGCGGTCCGCAGCGCGCGCTCGAGCAGCGGGTGGCGCGCGGCGCGCAGCACGAGGCCCCCGTCCGGATCGAGTTCCGGGCGGACCGCGTCCTCGTCGTCGGCCAGCTCGGCGATCGCCCCGAGCAGGTCGATCTCGCCGAGCACGTCGGCGGTGAGCGCCAGGTCGTCGCGCACGGCGCGGAGCGCGTCGGTGTAGCGGCGCAGGATCCGGTCGACCTCCTGCCGCTCCTCCTCGCGGGTCCGCACCAGCCGGTTGTTGATCTCCACGGTCTCGATCGGCTCGACGAACAGGGTCTTCTCGCTCGCCGAGTGGCCGTGGACGATCCCCTCGAAGCGGCGCGGCGTGTCGCTGCGCACCGGCACCACGAAGCGGTCGTTGCGGATCGTCACGAACCGGTCGCGGAGCACCGGTCCGGGCCACTCGCGGCGCACGAGTTCCTCGAGGGTGCGCGAGAGCTGGCCCGACAGCGCGCGGATCTCGCGGCGCAGCCGGGCCAGGTCGGGGCTCGCGTCGTCCTCGAGTTCCCCGCCGGGACGGATCCGGCCCCAGATCGCGTCCACCGGCCCGGACAGGTCGGGAAACCGCGCCCACGCGGCGCCGAGCGCCGGGAACCGCTCGGGATCGAGCCGGCGCAGCGCGTCCTGGACCTCGCGGGCGACGACGGCGAGGTGGACCAGGTCGTAGATCGCCTCGCCGGGCAGCGTGCGGTCGCGCACCTCGAGGGCGGCGAGCGCGGGGCGCGGGTCGGCCACCTCGCCGAGCGGCAGACCGCCGTGCTCGCGACGGTGCGCGCGCAGCTCGGCCACCTGGTCGTGGCGCCGGACGACCTGCTCGAGCGCGTCGAGCGGGACGAGTTGCGCCGCGGCCTCGCGTCCCATCGGCGTCCGCGCCCGCTCGGCGACCAGCGCCGTCAGCTCGGGCCACTCGAGCCGGCGCAGCACGTCCGCGTCGGCGATCACCCTCCGTTCTCCGTCGCCAGCGTCGCGAGATGGCGGCGCGTCCGCAGCATGTAGTCGATCCCCGAGCCGACCAGGAACAGCAGCATCACCCACACCGCCAGGTCGAGCAGCCAACCGGGCACGACGGGATGCACGTTGGCCAGCAGGTAGAGCCCCGCCGTGACGACCTCGACGCCGGTGGTCCACTTGCCGAGCGTCGACGGCGGGAAGCGGTGCATTCCGTAGGCAAGCCACAGCCCGAGGGCGACGACGACGATCAGCACGTCCCGGGCAACGACGAGCAGGGTGAGCCAGGCCGGGACGTGCACGGCGAGCCGGAAGTCCGGGAACGGCCGCGGCGCGTTGGGCATGGCCAGAATGACGTACACGACGAGCATCATCGCCTTGTCGGCGGCGGGGTCGAGGAACCGGCCGAGGGCGGTCTGCTGGCCGAGGCGGCGCGCGGCGATCCCGTCGAGCCGGTCGGTGATCGCCGCGGCGACGAACAGCCCCAGCGCGACGCCGTTGTGGCCCGTGAGCAGGGCCAGCCCGAGGAACGGCACGGCGACCAGGCGCAGCAGCGTGAGCTGGTTGGCCAGGGTCGCCTGCCGGAGAACACGCTCCCAGCGGCTCATGACGGCCCCATTGTACGGGCCGGGCGGGCGGTTGGACCCGGACGGCGCCGAACCCTAGATTCGACCGGGGCCACGCGAGGTGCGCCCTGCCCGGACCCGGGGCGGAGACGCAGGCCGATGAGCGACGTTGCCACCGCGCAGCCGGTCGAGACGAAGTACAAGCTCGACGATCTGCTGCGGTTCATGGTCAAGCAGGAAGCGTCGGATCTTCACCTCAAGCCGATGCGGCCGCCGCTGCTGCGCCTCAAGGGCAAGCTGATCCCGCTCAAGGGCGCACCGATCAAGCCGGAGGAGATGGACGCGCTGCTGCGCGGGCTGCTCTCGGAAGAGCAGGTGCGCACGCTCGAGCGGCGCCGCTGCGTCGAGTTCGGCTACTCGGTGCCCGGCATCTCGCGCTTCCGCGGGACGATCTTCTACCAGCGCGGCACCCTCGGCGGCGTGTTCCGGCGGGTGCCGTTCGCGTTCCCGACCCTCGACGAGTGGGGCCTGCCCGACGTGATCAAGGAACTGGCCGACCTGCGCCAGGGGCTCGTGCTGATCACCGGCCCCACCGGGTCCGGCAAGTCGTCGACCCTCGCCGCGCTGATGCAGGAGATCGTCAACAAGCGGCTCGTGCACATCGTGACGATCGAGGATCCGATCGAGTTCCTGCTGACCGACGGACTCGGGGCGGTGACGCAGCGCGAGGTCGGCTCGGACACGACGAACTTCGCCGACGCGCTGCGCAACGCGCTGCGGCAGGACCCCGACGTGATCATGGTCGGCGAGAACCGCGACCTCGAGACGATGTCGACGACGCTGACCGCGGCCGAGACCGGCCACCTCGTGCTGACGACCCTGCACACGAACAACGCGCCGCAGACGATCGACCGGATCATCGACATGTTCCCCGCCGAGCAGCACCGGCAGGTGCGCCAGCAGCTCTCGCAGGTGCTGCGGGCGGTGATCAGCCTCCAGCTCGTCGAGCGGGCCGACGGTCAGGGCCTTGTCGCCGCCGTCGAGATCCTGCGCGACTCGCCGCGCGTGGCGCGCCTGATCAAGGAGGGGGCGATCAACGAGCTGGGCGAGGAGATCGAGAAGTCGGTCGCCTACTACCGGATGCAGTCGATGAACCAGTCGCTGGCGGCGCTGGTGATCAACAACGTGATCACCCGGGAGGCCGCCCTCGAGGCGTCGCTGAACCCGGGCGACCTGGACCTGATGCTGCGCAAGTTCTACTACGCGGCTTCCGGGCGGACCGACGCGCCCGGCGAGGAATCCGACATGCCTTCCGATGCCGACTACTCGCGGATCAGCAAGCTGCTCGAGATCGAGCGCCTCTACAGCGAGCTGCAGGAGAGCTTCGAGCACGAGATCGCCGAGCGCGAGGCGAAGATCCGCCAGCTCGAGCAGGCGGTGCGTTCGCAGAGCGAGAACGAGTCCGGACGCGACGCGCGGTTCCAGCAGCTGCTCGAGGAGAAGGAGCGGCTGGCGCGGACCCTCGAGACGCAGCGCGCCGAGTACGAGGGCAAGATCGAGCGCCTGCAGGCGCGGATCCGCGAGCTGACGACGGAAAGCTCCCCTTCGTCGACGGGCCGGAGCGGCTTCTTCAGGCGCTGAGCCCCGCGGTGACGCCGGGGCGCGAGGTCAGTCCCGGCTGTCCCGGACCGGTCCGATCGTGGCGATCGCGTGCTTGAAGACCACGTGCTCGCCCCCGCCGTGCTCGAGCAGGATCGTGAACCGGTCGTACCCCCTGATGTGCCCTACGAGCCTCTTTCCCGACACGAGCCAGACGGCCACGAGATGTCCGTCGCGACGGCACCTGGCGAGGTACGCCGTCTGGATGTCCTTGTCCTGTTGCGACTCGGCCATGGGCGCATTGTAGCGCGTCACGGACGCCGCGCGCGCTCGATCTCGGCCGCCGCGCGGTCGACCGCGTCGGGCGCGCGGGGATCGAGCCACAGGGCGGGCACCTCGCGCCGGAACCAGGTGCGCTGGCGCCGGGCGTAGCGGCGCGTGTTGCGGGCGACGAGCTCGACGAGTTCGTCGAGGCTCCCCGCCTCCGAGCGCCCCTCGAGCCAGGCGAGCGTCTCGGCGTAGCCGATGCCGCGCAGCGCGTTGGCCCCGGGGCCGAGCCCCGGGCGCCGGCGCAGGCGCTCGACCTCGCCGACCAGGTCGCGCTCGTGGAAGAACCGCCGGACCCGCTGCCCGATGCGCTCGTCGAGCACGTCGCGCGGCAGGTCGAGACCGATCCGGACGACCGGCCAGCGGTCGGGCCCCTGCCAGCGGCCGGCCTGGATCGCGCTCAGCGGCCGGCCGGTCGCCAGCCGCACCTCGAGACCGCGCACGATCCGCTTGAGATCGCGCGGGGCGACACGACCGGCGAGCGGCGGATCGAGCCGGCGCAGCACCCGGTGGAGGAACCCGGGCCCGCGGACCGCCTCCAGCCGCTCGAGGCGCTCGCGCAGGGCCGGATCGCGGCGCGGCGCGGCGGCGACCCCCTTGAGCAGTCCGCGCAGGTACATCCCGGTGCCGCCGACGACCAGCGGGATGCGCCCCGCCGCCCACGCCCGCTCGAGCTCGCGCTCGGCGGCCGCGACCCAGCGCGCGAGATCGACCGGGTCGTCGGGCTCGACCCAGTCGACCAGCGCCCAGGCGTGGCGCCGCTCCTCGCCCTCCGGCTTGGCGGTCGCGGCGTCGAGCCCCCGATAGACCTGGAACGCGTCGCACGAGATGAGCCGGCACGGCAGGCGGTCGGCGAGCGCGCAGGCGAACGCGGTCTTGCCGGCGGCGGTCGGGCCGAACACGGCCACGACGAGGGGTCGGCTCAGGGCGCGTTCCATGCCTCGACGAGCTGCCGGATCGCGGCGAGGACGAGCAGCAGGGCGGCGAGCAGGTACAGGCCGCGGTGCGCCGGATCGAGCACGCGCCGGCGCGTCACCGCGTCCCCCCGACGCGGACGAGCCGCACGCCGGTGTAGTAGTGGTGCAGGATCTGCCGATAGCCGTCGCCGCGCAGCGCACGCCCGTAGGCGCCGACCTGGCACAGGCCGACGCCGTGCCCCCAGCCGCGGCCGCGGAAGATCGCGCGGCGCACCAGCCCGTCGGGATCGCGCTGCAGCTCGACGTCGAACAGGGTCTCCCACAGACCGAGCGCACGCCGGATCCGGAATCCGGCCACGCGGGCCGTCCCGTCGGTTCCGGCGATCTCGACCTCGCGCACCCGGCCCGAGACGCCGCGCGAGACGATCTTCAGGTCGCGGATCCGGCCGACCGGGGCGACGCGCGCGAGACTGCGTTCGAGCTCGCGCCGGTCGCGGGCGACGGTCCAGCGATAGCGCGCGCTGTAGCGGTCGTCGGTGGTGCCGCGCCGCTCGAACGCCGCGAGCAGCGCGAGGCGCCCGTCGCGATCCTCGACGAAGGCGACGCGGTCGCCGGGAGCGAGTTCGAGTCGCTCGACCGGATGCCACGCGCCGGCCGACTGCGCGACGAGCGACGGTGACCGCGCGAGCCGCCAGGCGCGCACGGTGCGCCGCTCGCGCAGTCGCAGGCTGTCACCGCGGCGGCCGAGAAGCACGGCCTCGCGCCACGGGATCGCGTCGAGTTCGAGCGCGCGGCGGCCGAGCCACGCGAGGACCTCCTCGCGGGGCGGCACGTCGCCGGCATGGAGCCGGCCGTCCTCCTGCGCGCGGACCAGCCGGCGGGCGAGCAGCGAGGCGACCAGCCGGCGATCGTCCGGCGGCAGGCTGCGCGCGTCGTCGGGGACGAGCACCGCCGACTCGTCGCGCGGACCGACCAGACCGGCGCCGGAGTCGTCCGCGTGCCACAGCCAGCGCCAGAGGCCGAGCCTCGTCGGCGGATCCGGCGCGGGGGGCGGGGCCGGCAGGCCGGCGGCGGCGGCGAGCGCCGTCGCCCAGCGCATCGCGTCGAGGGCGGTCACCGGCGCCGCCAGGCGCGCCGGCTCGAGGGCGTCGCGCCCGACGATGCCGTGGGCGGCGAGACGCTCGCGCAGCGCGGCGTCGTCTCCGCCGGCCGGACCGCGCGGAACCGGAGCCACCGGACGCCCGCGAAGGACGATCCGCCGTCGCGCGAGTTCCTCCTCGTCGGGCAGGCACGGCACGCCGCGCAGCCAGGGGGCCGTCATGTCGGGAAACACGACCTCGACGTCCTCGGTGTGTCCGCCGCAGGTCGAGGTGTACATCGCGTTGATCGGACGCCGACCGTGGACGAGGATCTCGCCGCGCGTCTCGCGCACGGCGCGATCGCTGAGCGGATGCTCGCTCGCGGCGCCACCGTAGACCTGACAGCGCGGCGAGTCGCAGATGTCGTAGCCGAGTTCGGCGAACTGGCCGAGATTGCCGAGCACGTACGTGCGGGCGGCGACGGCCTGGGCCTTGAGCGCCTCGAGTTCGGGCCACGCCGCCGGACCGAGTTCCTCGGGGACGACCCCGCGCAGGTAGTCCTCGACGTGGAGTTCGTTGACGACGACCAGCGCGCCCCACGGGTCGAGCAGCACCTCGATCAGCCCGCGGTACGGCCTGTCCTCGACCAGCAGCAGGTCGGCCTCCGGCACGAACACCACGCGGGACGTCGCGACCGGCAGATCGACCCAGCGGGCGTCGACGAGGCGCAGTCCGCCGTCGCGGCGCCGCGTGCGCGGCTCGCCGGCGATGAAGGCGTCGTCCCAGCCCGCCTCGCGCACCGCGCCGAGCAGGTCGGCGAGGTCCTCGCGCCGGTCCGCCTCGCCGAGCCGGACGCGCCAGACGCCGCGTGTCGGCTCCCAGCGCGCCGCGGCGGGGGCGCGCAGCTCGGCCTCGAGCCGGCGCGCGAGGTCTCGCGCGCGATGCTCCTCGCGGAACGAGCCGACCTGGATCCGGAACACCTCGCTGCGGTCGGCGACCGGCTCGCCGGCCGGCACGACGAGCACCGGCCCCGCGGCGCGTCCCTCGAACAGCGGGGCCCCGCTGGCGCCGTCGAGGATCCGGAAGCCGCCGGAGCGGGCGCCGATCCGGACGGCGTCGGCATGCCCCTCGAGGCCGATGCGCACGCGCGGCCGGCGGATCTCGACGCCGGTGCGGATCCGATCGCTGACCGTCGGGGCGGCGCGCGGCAGATCGACCGCCGCGGACCGGGCCGGGCCGGTGACGGCCGCGGCGAGCACGAGCGCGAGGACGGGCGCCCGGGACCACGCAGGCATCAGCTTCCTCCCGCGTCGAGCATGGCAGGGTGCAGGACGGGGCCGCGAGCCCGCGTCGTCCGTGGCGTCACGGGCGCGGGACGCATCAGGAGACGAAGGCGGCGATCGCCTCCGAGCGGTCCTTGTAGATGTCGAGCACGCGCACGAGCTGCGTGACGTGGAACGCCTCGTCGACGCGACGGTTGACACCGCAGACGCGCAGATCGCCCCCCGCCTCGCGCACCCGCTTGAGCGTCGCCACCAGCTCGCCCAGACCGGCGCTGTCGAGATACCGCACGCTGCTCAGATCGAGGACGAAGTTCTTCTTGCCCGCGTCGATCAGGGAACGGATCGTCTCGCGCAGGGCGACATCCCCCTCCCCGATCTTGATGTCGCCTTCCGGGATGACGATCACGATCTTGCCGTGCTCTTCGGTACGGATGTTCATCGTGCTTTCTCCTCGTCGGTCCGGGGATTATAGACGCGCCGCGCTCAGCGGCCGAGGACCAGCCGGTCGAGCTCCGCGGCGGTCTCCCCGCGACGCTCGATGGTCGTCAGCCGATGATCCGGCTGCCGCGCGCCGCGATGGGCCAGGCAGCCGTGGCGGGCCTCGAGCACGACGACGACCGCCCGGGGCGCGAGGCCGCGCTCGAGCGTGTCGGCGATCGCTGCGGTCAGCGACTCCTGGAGGGTGAGACGGCGGGCGAGCGCGTCGACGACGCGCGCGAGGGCGCCGAGCCCGACGTGGCAGCCGCGGGGAACGAAGCCGACGTGAGCCACGCCCTCGTACGGCAGCAGGTGATGGGCGCACAGCGAGACGAAGCGGAGATCGCGCAGCACGACCGGCCCTGCGGCCGTGTCGAGCGGCATCGGCCGCAGCAGGGCGGCGGGATCGATCGCGTAGCCGCCGCACAGGTCGTCGGCGAACGCGGCGGCGACCCGCTCGGCGATCCGTGCCGCATCCGTCGGGCCGGCCCCGGGCGCGCCGGCGGCCGGACGGTCGGCGAGCAGCCCCTCGAGAAACGTCCTGATCCCCTCGGCCATCCGCTCGCGGTTCATCGTGCGTCCGGATCCTCGCCGCGGTAGATCACCGAGGCGCCGTCCATCTCGAACAGCTCGACGCGGCGCAGGCCGGGCAGGCGCGGGGCGAGCGCACGCCAGATCCAGACGGCGATCCACTCGGCGGTCGGGTAGTCGATCACGTCGTTGAGGTGATAGTGATCGAGCCGTGCAAGGACCTCCTCGCCGACGATGCGGTCGAGGTCCTCGAAGTCGAGCACCATCTCCTGGTCCCGCTCGATCGGTCCCTCGACGTCGACCAGGAAGCGGTACGAGTGACCGTGCAGGCGCTGGCAGCGCCCGGGATGGCGGGTGAGCTGGTGGCTCGCCTCGAAGCGGTACTCGCGCCGGATGATCACGCCGAAGGCTCCTCTCGCCGCTGGGGCAGGTCGACGGCGACGCCGACGGTGTCGACGACCCCGTCGAGGACCGGCGTCTCCTTGTCGACCGTCACGCGCACGCGGTGCGCCGGGAACCGGGACAGGAGTTCGCGGCCGATGCGCACCGCGAGCGTCTCGATCAGGTGGAACGAATTGCCGCGCCCGATCTCGACGACCAGCGCGTGGACGTCGCGGTAGTCGATCGCGTGCGCGATCTGGTCGGTCTCGGCGGCGGCGGTGATGTCGGTGGTCAGCTCGACGTCCACGCGATAGCGGACCCCGACCTGGCGTTCGAGCCTAGTCAGGCCGTGAAAGGCGTGAAACCGGATCCCGTTGACCCTGACGCGGCCTTCGAGCACGAGCAGACCTCCCGGCCCGGGGGAGGCTACTCCCGCGCCGGGAACCCAGCAACCCTGCGTGTAGCGAAGAGTGTGGGTGCCCGCCAGGGGACGCGAGCGGGGTCGGGCACCGATCCAAACCGATGATTCCAGAGAGGTTGCCGGAAAGCAGGCGGCCGCACCGCCGGCGCGGGTCCGCCCCGCGGCGGGGGCGCTCAGTTGCCGAAACGCACCCGGAGGAACCGTCTCTTGCCGACCTGGAGCAGGTGCTCGCCGCGACGTTCGAGGTGCGCGTCGACGTCGGTCACCCGCTCCCCGTCGAGGCGGACCGCCCCCTGCGTGATCAGGCGGCGGGCCTCGCTGCTCGAGCGCGCGAGGCCCGTGTCGGCGATCAGCCGTGGCAGCCACACCGGCTCGCCGGCGCCGGGGAGCTCGCGCAGCTCGATCTCGTCGGGCAGCTCGCGGCGGGAGAACACCTGCTCGAAGTGAGCCCGTCCCTCCGCGGCGGCGGCCGGCCCCTGGTAGGCAGCCAGCAGCGCCTCCGCCAGACGGATCTTCAGGTCCCGGGGATGCTCCTTGCCGGCCTCGACGGCCGCGCGCAGCCGGGCCGCTCCCTGCGGCCCCTCGTCCGTCAGCAGCTCGTACCAGCGGAACATCAGCTCGTCGCTGATGGACATCACCTTGCCGAAGAACTCGTGCGGCGGGTCGGTCAGGCCGACGTAGTTGCCGAGGGACTTGGACATCTTCTCCACGCCGTCCGTGCCCTCGAGCAGCGGCGTCGTCATCACGACCTGCGGCTCGAGTCCGTAGTGCGGCATCACGTCCCGGCCCACGTTCAGGTTGAACAGCTGATCGGTCCCGCCGAGTTCGACGTCGGCCTCGAGGGCGACGGAGTCGTAGGCCTGGGCCAGCGGATACAGGAACTCGTGGACCGAGATCGGCACTCCCGACTCGTAGCGTTCCCGGAAGTCACGTCGCTCGAGCATCCGCGCCACCGTGTAGGTCGCTGCCAGCCGGACCATGCCCCGGGAGCCCAGCTCGTCGAGCCATTCCGAGTTGAACCGCGTCTCCGTGCGCTTGCGATCGAGCACGAGGAAGGCCTGCTCGGTGTACGTCCGCGCATTCGCGAGGATCTGCTCGCGGGTCAGCGGCGGCCGCGTCTTCGACCGGCCCGTCGGATCGCCGATCGACGCGGTGAAGTCGCCGATCACGTAGATCACCTGATGTCCCAGGTCCTGGAAGTCGCGCATCTTGCGCATCAGGACCGTGTGCCCGAGGTGGATGTCGGGGGCGGTCGGATC
>RFIB01000217.1 GCA_003695625.1 Acidobacteriota bacterium
CGGCACGCGCTCCCCGAGTCCGGGCCATCGTGCGAGGCTGTGCAGTGCCGCGAGCGGCGCGAGCAGCAGCGCGAGGACCGCGACCGCGACCGCGACGCGCCCCCCGCGGCCGGCGGTGCTGACCAGCGGCGGCGGCGCGAGTGCGCCGGCGAGCAGTCCGACGAGCACCAGGTTCGACGGAATCTGCAGGCCGAAGTCGATCACCTCGTGCAGCGCGACCGCCCCCAGCGCGGCGAACAGCGGCAACGAGACCGGGTCGTCGAGCGGCTGTGTCCGGCGCCGGCGCCAGGTGACGACCGCGAACAGCACGATCGGCGCCAGCGCCGCGAGCAACCCGGGGATTCCGGTCTCGATCAGCACCTGGAGATAGTCGTTGTGGGCGTAGTTGTAGGCGCCCTGGATCGCCGGCGGCCGGTAGCGGCCCCAGATCAGCGCGAACGTGCCCGCGCCGGTGCCGAACAGCGGATGCTCGGCGACGATGCGCATCGAGGTGCGGTAGACCTCGCCGCGCCCGGCCGCGGCGGTCCATTCGGCGGGAAGCGCGGCCAGCCGCTCGACGACCGGCGGGACGGTGACCACGGCAAGCGGCAGGAAGATCGCGGCCGCCAGCACCAGCTCGAACAGCCGCAGGCGGCCGTGGCGGCGCACCCAGGCGATCCCTCCCGCGGCGAGCACGAGCGCGGCGCAGCCGAGACCGGCGCGCGACCGGCTGGCCAGGATCGCCGCCAGCTCGGTGGCGACCGCGAGCCCGAGGGCGACCCGGAGCGCCATCGCGCGCTCGCGGCCCACCGGGTCGGTGCCCGCGGGTCGCGGGCGGAACAGCAGGGCCAGCGTGGCGGCGAGACCGACGTAGACGAGCTGCGCGAAGTGGTTCCTGTTGATCAGCGTTCCGGTGGCCGAGTCGACATACGCCGTCTTCTCCTGCCAGAGCACCATCGGCGTGCCGGACGCCCACTGCCACAGCCCGTAGACGCTCTCGGCCAGGCCGAGCGCCGCGAGCGTCACCGTCAGCGCCAGCAGCCGCCGCCGCCTGCCGGGGAAGTACGAGAACGCGGCGAGGAACGCGAGCGCGCCCGCCGCGTAATGGAACGTCTGCTGCCGGGTGAGCGTCGCATCGGAGGTCAGCGTCGCCGCGGCGGGCGGCCCGGGGCCGATCAGCGGGCCGTCGCAGCCCTCCAGCGGACCCGGCGGTGCGGCCTGCACGATCCCGGCGCGTGCCGGCGCCAGATGCTCGAGCACGCCGAC
The DNA here is from genome assembly GCA_003695625.1 of Acidobacteriota bacterium. Classification (GTDB taxonomy): domain Bacteria; phylum Acidobacteriota; class Polarisedimenticolia; order J045; family J045; genus J065. Next base: position 1,246 of record RFIB01000217.1, read on the forward strand.
CGGCAGCGGGAGGAGCGAGAGCGCGGCCCATGCCGGCAGCGCGAGCGTGGCGGCAAACCAGACGCCGCGCGGCCGGCGCTCGGCGGGAGCGGCGAGCAGCGCGACGGCGGCGCAGGCCAGCACGAACGCCTCGAACAGGTGGCGCACGTCGAGTCGCGGGCCGCCGCGGGGCAGCGGCAGCTCGCCGACCGCGCCGAACAGGAGCGCCGCGAGCAGGGCGCCGCCGACGAGCAGCACGATGCACAGCGTCGGGATCCACCGCGGCGCGACCATCGATCAAGCATCCCGCGGGGCGGGGGATCCGATCAACCGCGTCCGCCCGCGGCGGTGCGCCGCGCACCCTTCGCGCCGCGCCGGGCCTGGGCACTGTCGGTGCCGGCCTGCTTGTACCCCGAACGGTAGTACCGGTACTGGTACGGCACGTGCTCGACGTGCACCGCGTTGAGCACGACACCGAGCACGTGGGGGACCCGTCCCGAGCGCAGCTTCTCGACGCCGAGCCGTCCCGCGTCGCGCGAGGTGTACGCCGAGCGCAGCACGAGGATCGTCCCGTCCATCTGGCGTCCGATCAGCAGCGGGTCGACCACCGACAGCACCGGCGGCGAGTCGAAGATCACGTGGTCGAAGTCCTCGAAGCCTTCGAGTTCGCGGACCATCGTCCGGAAGCGCTCGGAGTCGAGCAGCTCGGCGGGATTCGGCGGGATCGGTCCGGCCGGGATCACCGCCACGCGCTCGAGGTCGGACGTCTGGACCAGGGCGGGCAGGTCGCTCATCCCGGTCAGGTAGGTGCTGACGCCGCGGCCGGTCGACGCCTTGAGGATCTGGTGGCAGCGCGGCCGCCGCAGGTCGGTGTCGACGACCAGCACGCGGCGCCCGAGCTGGGCCAGCGTCGTCGCCAGGTTGATCGCCGTGGTCGTCTTGCCTTCGCCGGGCTGGCACGAGGTCACCGCAAGCGTCCGCGGCGGGTGGTCCGGCATCGCGAGCAGCACGGCGGTGCGCAGCTCGCGGTACGCCTCGGCCACGGGGCTCAGCGGTGCGCGCGCGCTGATCAGGCTCGGGTCCTCGATCTCGGCGGCCTGCTCGCCGCGGCTCGCGCTGCGCCGGCGTTCGCGCCGGGTCGCGGGCTCCTGGGCGGGGATCATGCCCAGCACGGGAAGCTGCAGCACGTCGCGCACGTCGTCGGGCGTCTTGATCGTGTTGTCGACGTACTCCATGACGAATGCGGCGCCGATCCCGAGAAACAGCCCGAACAGGAATCCGAGCGCGACGTTCAGCTTCTTCTTGGGCTTGAAGATCATGCGCGGCGGCGTCGCCTTCTCGATCACGCGGATGTTCAGCGCGCGATCCTCGGCGAGGCTCGCCGAGAGCGTCATCTGGTTCTTGCGGTCGAGCAGCTCGCGCAGCGTCGCCTGCTTGCGGTCGATCTCCGCCTTGCGCGCCTCGTACTCGACGAACGCCTGCTGGAGTTCGCTGACCCGCTGCTCGGTCTCCTCGTAGAGCCGCCGGAGCCCCTCGGCGCGCCGTCGGGCCTGCTCGTAGTCGATCTTGGCCGCCTCGCGCACCTGGCGCGCGATCCGCTCGGTCTCGCTCGCCAGCCGCTCGCGCCCCGCGGCCAGCTCGGTGGCGATCTGCTGGACGTCGGGGTGACGCTCGCCGAGCAGCACGCGCTTGTTGGCGTAGTCGCGTTCGAGCCGGGCGACCTCGGCGGAGAGCTGGGCGATCGTCGGGTGCTGCCGCACCTCGTCGATCGAGTCCGGCGACGCGCTGGTCAGCACCTGGTAGCGGGCCCGCTTGTCCTCCAGGTCGGCCTCGGCCTCGACGCGCCGGTTGCGCAGGTCCTGGAGGTTCTGCAGCGAGACCTCGTTGGCGTCGCCGGTGACGATGTTGTGCCGCATCGCGTACTCGTGCAGCTCGAGACGTCGCCGGTTGATGTCCTCCTTGAGCGAGCGCACCTGGTCGACGAGGAACGCCTCGGACTGCGCGGCGATGTCGAGCTTGGCGGCGAGCGAGAAGCGGATGTACGCCTCGGCCAGCGCGTTGGCGACGCGGGCGGCGAACACGCGGTCCGGGTGGACGAACGAGATCGTCACGAGCTGGCTGTCGCGGATCGGCTCGACCGACAGGCCGCCGCGCAGCGTCTTGACGTACGGGGCGTACGGATCGTCCTCCTCGATCGGGACCTGCGTGCGCGAGAGCGTCCGCACCACCGTCGTGCGCAGCTTGCGGATCGCCGAGAAGAAGCGGTTCTCGCGCGAGTCGTCCTGGCCCGGCAGCCCGGTGTTCATCAGGTCGAGCAGGTCGACGGCACGCCGCAGCACTTCGTCGGACTGCATGATCTGGTACTGCGTGTTGTACCAGTTCTGGTAGTCGAGCCAGCTCGGCTCGGCTGAGGACAGCGTCTCGCGCAGCACGCGCACGCCGGTCCGCTCGATGGCCAGCGTGCACGTCGCGCGGTAGACCGGCGTGGCGAGCAGGCTGGAGACGAGCGCGGCCACGGTGGCGACGAGCACGCAGGTGACGATCAGCCAGCGCCGCCGGACGACGATCTGCCAGTAGTCGCGCAGATTGAACTCGCGCTGTTCGCTGCTTTCGGTCATCGGATCGGCTCCGCGCCCGGTCGGGTCCCGCCGTCGCTTCGCGGGCTCAGAAGAACGACTCCGGAACCACCACGATGTCGTTCGGCTCGAGCACCATGTCGTCCGCCCGCCCCCGCTTGATCCGCTTCAGATTTACCTCGAATACCCGGCGGGTGCCATCGGGATAGCGGCGGATGACCTGGACGTCGCGCTCGTTGGCACGGTCCGTCGAGCCGCCCGCCGCGGTGACCGCCTGGAGCACGGTGATCTCCTCGTCCGCCGGGAAGTCGATCGCCCCCGGCTGGGCGACCGCGCCGTTGACGTAGATCCGGATCATCCGGCGGTAGGGGACCATCACGATGTCGCCCGGCCGCAGGACCATGTTCTCCCGCGGATCCCCGGAATAGACCAGCGCCTCGGCGTCGATCTCGATCCGGACGTCCTCGCCGGCGCTGTTGCGCCGCACGACGAAGATCCGGTTGCCGGCGCGGTCGTTCAGACCGCCGGCCTCGCCGATCATGTCGAGCAGCGTGCGCTGGCCGAGCATCTCGTACATCCCCGGCTTGGAGACGGCGCCGATCACGCTCACCCTGCGACTGACGTATTCCTTAATCACCACCGTGACCTGCGGGTCGATCACGAGTTCCTTGGCGCGCAGCAGCGTGGCGATCAGATCCTCGGCCTGCTTGGACGTCAGGCCGCCGACACCGACCGTCCCGATCAGCGGCAGGGAGATCGTGCCGTCCGGGTCGACGCGCTTTTCCATCGTCAGTTCGGGCATGCCGAACACGCGGATCTCGAGCAGGTCCTGCGCTCCGATCACCATCTCGGCCGACAGCGGGCCGGCGAGCAGCGACTGCTGGGCCGTGGGCGCCGGATGCTCCGGTGCCTGCTGCCCGAGTGCCGGGGCCACGATGGCCGCGAGTGCGAGGACCAGCGCGCTGCCGGGCGCGCGGCGAAGGAGAGCTGTCATCGTCGTTCACCTCATCCTGCCGGTTCTCAGAACCGGAACGATCCCGTCGTCGACCAGTAGTTCTGCTCGTCGTCGGCGGCGGGCAGGTTCGATTCCCGGACGCGCCGCCCGAACCGCAGCCCGAGCATCAGGCCCGAGCGGAGCTGGATCAGGAAGCCGCCGTAGACGTCGTCGATCCGGTCCTCGCGCAGGAACCCGGTCCGTCCCGCCGCATCGCGCGCGACCGTCGTCCGCTCGGGCCAGTTCAGGTCCCGCCGGTCGGCGCCGAACTGGACGCCGAGCCAGCGGCCGAGGAACCAGTCGACGGCGATCGAGCGCCGGTCGAGGACGTAGTACAGGTTGCGCTCGAACGTCGAGAAGCGGACGTCCCGCTCGCCGAGCAGCGTGATCCTCCCGCGGCCCGTCGGGCGCAGCACGAGCCGGCCCTGGACGACCGTCCCGTCGTACGGCGCGGGCTTGTTGGCCAGCGTGTCGTCGACGTTCTCGAGCCGCGCGCGGCCGACCGCGATGCGGCCCGAGATCGACGCCTGGGGCCGGAACTCGAGCCCGACGCTGAGCCGCCGGTCCTCGGAGTCGCGCTGGACGGCGTCGGACAGGAAGTCGTGGTCGCGCGCCTCCCAGCGCGCGAACAGCCGTGTGCGGCCGCGGGGACGCCAGCCGAGCTCGCCGGCCAGCTCGATGCGGTCGCGGTCGAGCGCCGTGCCGATGGTCACTCCCTGGTTGCCCCCCAGCACGGTCCCGTCGCCGTCGGGATCGACGAAGAACCGCGCGCCGAGGTCGGGGTCCGAGTAGCGCAGCCGCTCGACCTCGGCCGAGGCGACGAGGTCGGTCCTGCCGCCGAGGAACAGGTACGCCGTCTGGCGCGCCGCGGTGCGCCTGAGGCGGACGCGCTGGTCGAGTTCGCTCAGCGGGCGCTGGCGCGTCGTCGCCCACGAGCCCTCGGTCGACAGCAGCACCGGCCCGAGCAGCACGTCGAGTCGCCCGTCGAACTCGTTGTTGTTGGCGTCGATGCCGTCGACCCCGAAGAACACCTCGCGGACGAGCTTGTCGTGCAGCGTCAGCACGATGCGCCGGCCGAAGTGGCTCTGGGCGCGGATCTCGGGGCCGACCCGCGCCGTCCACGCGGTCCGGCGGTTCGGGTCGTCGGCCGGGACCAGGAACACGTTGTCGTCGTAGCCGACGTTCTCGATCAGGAAGTCGAGGTCGACCAGGAACGGCCCCCAGCGGCGGGCGCCGTCGATCTCGGGGAACGGCCGGTCCCGCGTCGGCGTCTGGGCGAGCGCACCGCCTGCCGCGGCGACGAGCAGCAGGACGGGCAGCGCGCAGCGCACGAGGGCACGGACGGCCGGCATCGGGACCCCTTCGCCTGCGGGGCAGGCGCGCAGAGTGTAGCGGGAACGTACCGCGGGGGCCGCCCGGCGTCCCGGAACGCGAACAGGCGGCCCCGGAAGGCCGCCTGTCGCGGAACCGAAGGACCGGCCGGGCGATCAGGTCGGGTTGCCGCCGTTCGACGGGGGCGCGACCGGGCTCAGGTCCTGCTGCTCCTCGTCGTCGCCGAGCGCCGAGTCGACGAGCACGCCGACGATGATCGCCGAGACGACCGCGGTGATCGTCGCCCCGACCGGCGTCGAGACCCACGCGCCGAAGCCGCCCTTCTTGTTGCCATCTGCCTGGGCCGGGGCGACAGCGGGCAGGGCGAGCGTGATCCGCTGCCGCTTGCCGGCGAGCGCCTCGACCGGCGCGGCGGCGACCGGCGTGCCGGGCGCCGACTCGAGCAGGAGGATGTAGCGTCCCGCCGCCAGGCCTTCGAACGCGAACCGGCCCTTCTCGTCGGTCGCCGCCCGGGCGACCGGTTCCTTGGCGCCCTCGGGGATCGCGCTGACCGCGAGATCGGGCATCGGCTCGGACAGGTCCGGGCTGAGCACCCGGCCCTCGAGCACGGCCGGGGCCGGGGTCGGCGCGGCGAGCGTGGGGGCCACCGGCCCGATCGCGAGCGCCGCCACCACCAGCGCGACGATCGTCTGGGAACTGCTCTTCGTCATCTGACACTCCATCGGAGGCATGTCTGCCCTCGTTCGGTTCAGGGCGCGGCCGGCATGCGACGCGTCGTGTCCGGCGACGATCCCTTGCGAACCTCGGTCCTCGTCTGGGCCCGCGCACCGAGACGCCGGGGCCATCCGGCGGGCCCGTTCGACCTTTCCCCCCGGGCAATCCCTTGCCTGTTCTGATATACCGCATCCCGGCCCGCGATCCAAGGGAGGATGCAGTGAAACTTTCTGAACACCTCGAGGCGCTCGCCGCGATCCTCAGGCGCGAGTCCGTGCGCCGCGGGCGCTTCGTGCTGGCCTCGGGGCGGGTCTCGGACTACTACCTCGACTGCCGCCGGACGACGCTGCACCCCGAGGGGGCGTGGCTGGTCGGCCGGCTGCTCCTCGAACGGATCCTCGCCCGCGGGTGGTCCCCCGGCGGGGTCGGCGGGCTGACGCTCGGAGCCGACCCGGTGGCGACGGCCGTCGCGATCGTCTCCCACCTCGAGGGGCGGCCGATTCCGGCATTCCTGGTGCGCAAGCAGGTCAAGGACCACGGGACCGGCCAGCGGATCGAGAACGCACCCCCGCAGGGCAGCGCGGTCGTCATCGTCGAGGACGTCGTCACCAGCGGCGGCAGCGCCCTCCAGGCGTGCGACGCCTGCGTCGAGGCCGGTCTCGAGCCGCTCGGCGTGCTCGCCGTGGTCGACCGCGAGGAGGGGGGGCGCGAGGCGCTGGCCGGGCGCGGCCTGGAACTCGACGCCCTGTTCACCGCGCGCTCGCTGCTCTGACGGGGCGCGCGACTGGCCGAACCCCGGGCCTGCCACTCCGACAGTTTGGCCGGTTCGCGGTCGGCCCGTCGCCCGCGCGGAGAGCAGCCATCCGCACAACCTCCTCTCCGTCAACAGGTTGGGGTCTGGCACGGGGCGTGCTGTGCTCCCGGGTGCCGGACGATCGCCCGACGCCGGCCACTGGAGGACGGCACCGATGCTGCGCGAGCCCCTCGACGAGAACCTGCTCGACGAACTGACCCGGCTGGTCGGACGCCCCGCGGTCGTCGTCCGCGAGGCGCTCGCCCGGCTGATGACGGTCCTCAACGGTTCCGTCGATCCCGAGCTGGGCCGGCGGCTCGGGGCCTTTCCGATGACCGCATGGCAGGCGATCGACAGCGGCAGCCCCGTCGTCCGCGCGATCTGGTCGGCGGTGGTCGGGGCCGGCATGACGACCGAGGAGGCGTTCACCGCGCTGGCCGTCGTCGACGACCACGTGCGGCGCCGCTACGGCGCGGACGCGTGGTCCCGCGTCGCCGAGTGGGGACCGCGGCTCGCCGGCCGCTACTGCCCCGGGGACGCGGCGCCGGCGCCGTTCGGCCGTCCGGCCAGCGCCTGACCGTCCCGGGAAAGATTCTCGCCACCGGCCGTGCCGCGCGTCGGGGACGGGCGTATAAGCTCCCCGGCCCGGAGGCGCGATGGCCGAGGTTCCCGCACCGCCGCTGCAGTCGCACCGCGTTTCCCGCGGCCGCCTGCGGTCCGCACTGTCCGGCGCCGTCGCCATCGCGGCGCTCGCGGCCGGTCTCGGCGGCGCGCTGTGGGCGTCGGGCCAGCTCGATCCCCGGGCGATCCCGCTGATGTGGAGCGAGCCGCTCCGGCTCGCCAAGCAGCTCGCGCGCACCGATCCGGTCGTCCGGACCCACCTCGGAGCCGTCCGCGGCTTCGGGCTGATCCCGTCCGGCGAGATGCACGTCGACGGCGCGCAGGGGTGGTGCGAGCTGCGGCTCGCGGTCCGGGGCGAACGGGCCAGCGGACATCTCGAGCTCAGGCTGGTCCGCCGCGGCGGAGGCTGGTTCTGGGACTGGGCCAACCTGCGGCTCGAGGACGGCACGCTGGTCGCCCTCGGCGTGCCCTGACGCGCGCGCGACGCCGCCCGCCGGTCACTCGCCGCGCGCGCCGGCCAGGTTCCCGCGCAGGAAGCGGACCGCGCGCTCGAGCGCGAGCGGGCGCGCCACCTCGCTGTACCCGAACGCGCGCGGGTCGAACAGGTCGGTTCCTGCGCCGGGGATCCGCGCCACCTCGAACGGGGCGTCGACGGCTGCGAACGCCTGCGCGATCGCCTCGAGCCGGGCGCGATCGAGCGAGCGGTCGGCCTCGCCGACCACGAGCAGCGTCCGGAACGTCACCGCACGCGACGGCACGACGCCCTCGCCGAGCACCGCGCTGTCGACGACGAGCGCGACGATGCGCCCGGAGGACTCGGCGAACCGGAACGCCCACGGCGCGCCGCCGGACAGGCTGACCATCCCGAGCGGCGAGCCGTCGATCTCCTCGATCGCCGCCAGGCGGTCCGCCGCCGCCGCGAGCAGGGCCTCCGCACGCTCCGGCACGACGGCGGCGAGCGCGTCGGCATGCGCCAGGCGCGTGGTCAGCTCGAGCCCGTCGAACAGGTCCGGTGCCGCAACCGCGAACCCGGCCGCGGCCAGCTCCCGGGCCAGGTCGCGTGCGTGGCGGTTGAGACCCCACGCGCCGTGGACCAGCACGATCCCGCCGGCCGGGGCGCCCTCCGGGGCGACGACGAACAGCCGGCCCGCCGGCTCGACCGACGCCACGCGCTCCCAGGCGCCGGGCGCGTCCGGGTCGGCCGGCTCGGGGCCGTCCTCGGGGGGGGAGGCGACGATCGAGGGCATCTCCATCGGGACCTCGGGCGGGGCCGGCCCGCCGCAGCCGCCGAGCCCGAGCGCCGCGGCCAGCACCGCCACGAGAAGTGCCGCCCGCAGTCCGGGCTGCCCCGTCCGTCCGTCGTCGGTCCGATCCACCGTTCGTTCCTCCGCGGCCGCCGCGCGCCTCACCGCGCCGGCAGCTCCCGTCCCGCGCGCCAGGCGGCGGCATCCTCGCGCAGCCGCTCGACGAGCTCGGCGACCTGATGCCGCGTTCCGGTCCACGGGCCCGAGTTGTCGATCACGTAGTCGGCCAGGGCCACCTTGCGCTCCGTCGGCAGCTGGGAGCGGATCCGTGCTCCCGCCGCATCGACGTCCAGCCCGTCGCGTGCCCGCAGCCGCTCGATCTGCTGCTCGACGGGGCACGTGACGACGATCAGCCGCGGGAAGTCGCGGTGCCGGCCGGTCTCGACGAGCAGCGCCGCATCGTAGACGACGATCCCGGGGTCCTGCTCGTCGATCAGCGCGTCGATCCGCCGCGCGCTCTCGGCGAGCACCAGCGGGTGCATGATCCGCTCGAGCTCCCGGCGCCGCTCGTCGTCGGCGAACACGATCCCCGCCAGCCGCTGCCGGTCGACGCCGCCGTCCGGAGCGAGGACCTCGCGCCCGAACGCGTCGACCACCGGCTCGACGCCGGCGCCGCCCGGATCGAGCAGCTCGTGGACCAGCGCGTCGGCGTCGATCACCGGCACGCCGAGCTCGCGCAGCATCCCGGCGACGGTGCTCTTGCCGGTCGCGATCCCGCCGGTCAGTCCGGCGACCAGCGCGCGCCGCTCGCGCAGCGCGCTCCACGGCTCGCTCACGCCGGGACTCCCAGCGCGCGCCTCGCCGCGCGCAGCGTGTTGTCGAGCAGCAGCGCGACGGTCAGCGGACCGACTCCGCCGGGGACCGGCGTGATCGCCCCGGCCTTCTCGCGCGCCTCGCCGAAGTGGACGTCGCCGACCAGCGCCCGGCCGCGCCGCCGGAACCGCTCGAGCCGCCGCGGCTGGCCGGCGAGCAGGTCCTCGGCCTGCGCCGGATCGTCGACGGCGTTGATCCCGACGTCGATGACCACCGCGCCGGGGCGCACGTGCTCGCCCCGGATCAGCCCGGGCACGCCGACCGCGGCGACCAGGACGTCGGCGCGCGCGCAGGTCGCGGCCAGCTCGCGCGTGCGCGAGTGGCAGACGGTCACCGTCGCGTGCCGCGACAGCATCAGGTGGAACAGCGGCTTGCCGACGATGTTCGACCGGCCGACGATCACCACGTCGCGGCCGGCGAGCGGTATCTCGTAGTGATCGAGCAGGGCGATCACGCCGAGCGGCGTGCACGGCACGAGCCCGTCGTCGTCGCCGAGCAGCAGCTTGCCCGCGTTGAGCGGATGGAATCCGTCGACGTCCTTGTCCGGCGGCACGGCACGCTGGATCTCGCGGGCATCGAGGTGGTCGGGCAGCGGAAGCTGCACGAGCATGCCGTGGACCGCCGGGTCGTCCGCCAGCTCGCCGATCCGCGCGAGCAGCTCGTCGCGGCCGACCGACGCCGGCAGCGCGACGAGGCGCGAGGCGAAGCCGCACTCCTCGGCGCGGCGGGTCTTGTTGCGGACGTAGACCTCGCTCGCCGGATTGTCGCCGACCAGCACGACGGCGAGGCCGGGGCGCGCGCCGGTGCGCTCGAGCAGGGACGCGGCGCCCCGGCGGACGCGGTCGAGCACGGCCGCCGCCACCGTCTTGCCGTCAAGGATCGTCGCGCTCATCGGTCGTCGTTCTCCCGTCCGGACGCCGCCGATGCAGCACCCGGGAAGCTGACGGTGAACGGCACGCGCACCTTGTAGGTGCGCGATCCGCTCTGCAGGAAGGGGATCTCGAGCAGGATCATCCCGTCCTTCGGCACCGGCAGGCGCGGGAAGACGAGCAGTCCCTCGCGCCGCCCGCCCGCGGGGACGTCGACCGCGCCGTCGAGCAGGCCGCGCATGAACCGGCGCATCTGCTCGGCGGCCGGCCCCGGTCCCTCGATGTCGCGCCGCAGCAGCTCGTAGGCGCGGGTGTAGTCGAGGGCGGCCGTGCTGATCGTGCGGTCGGTCTGCCACAGGCGGATGCTCTGCGACTCGAAGTGGACCGGCACGTCGGCGGTCGCCTCGACGCTCAGGCGCACGGTGAGAAACCGCTCCCCGTCGGCCCGCGCGGCGAGCGGATCCTGCTCGATCCCCGCCCGCTCGCGGAGCCACAGCTCGCGGCCCCGCGGGGTCAGCGCCTCGATCTCGAGCCGCACGCCGGGATGCTCGATCCGCACCGGCGTGTCGGCGGCCAGCGGGACGCCGTCCGCGGTCACCGGCAGCAGCAGGTAGGGCCGCATGTCGGGCGGTCGGGTGGCGCAGGCCGCCAGCGCGGCGGCGAGCGCGATCGGCAGCCACCGGGCTCGCATCGCGCACCTCCGTGTCCGCGTTCCCGCGGGCCGGGAGAGTCTACCCGCGGCCGCCGGGCCCTGCCGCGCGGCGCGTTCCGCGGGTGCGGGGTAGAATCCTGCGGCCCGATCGTCCGGGCCTCTTCGACTCCCGAGGCGCAAGCGTGACCCAGTCGGCGATCATCGTGCGCGGCGCGGCCGAGCACAATCTCAAGCGGATCGACGTCGAGATTCCCCGGGACCGGCTGGTCGTCATCACCGGCGTGTCGGGATCCGGCAAGTCCTCGCTGGCGTTCGACACGATCTACGCCGAGGGGCAGCGTCGCTACGTCGAGTCGCTCTCGGCGTACGCGCGCCAGTTCCTCGAGCTGATGCACAAGCCCGAGGTCGAGTCGATCGAGGGGCTGTCTCCGGCAATCTCGATCGAGCAGAAGACGACCTCGCGCAACCCGCGGTCGACGGTCGGCACGGTGACCGAGATCTACGACTACCTGCGCGTGCTGTTCGCCCGCGTCGGGCGGCCGCACTGTCCGTCCTGCGGGCGCCCCGTCGTCCGGCAGACGGTCCAGGAGATCGTCGACCGCATCCTGGCGCTGCCCGAAGGCTCGCGGGTCGGGATCCTCGCCCCGGTCGTCCGCGATCGGAAGGGTCATTACCGGCGCGACCTTGCGGCGTGGGCCGCGCGCGGCTTCGTGCGCGCCCGGATCGACGGCGAGGTCGTCGACCTCGACCAGCCCCCCGAACTCGACAAGCGCCGCAAGCACACGATCGAGGTCGTCGTCGACCGGATCGCGGTGCGCGAGTCCTCGCGCGGCCGGCTCGCCGACTCGGTCGAGACGGCGCTCAAGCTCGCCGACGGACTCGTGCGCGTCGTGCCGCGCGACGGCGCCGAGCAGCTCTACTCGGAGCGGCTGTCGTGTCCCGACTGCGACGTGTCGCTTCCCGAACTCGAGCCGCGCAGCTTCTCGTTCAACTCTCCCTACGGGGCGTGCCCGACGTGCAGCGGGCTCGGGATCCATCGCGAATTCGATCCCGACCGCCTGATCATCGACCCGGACGCGCCGCTGACCGGGGGCGCGCTCGCGCTGTGGTCGGGCCACGAGGCGGCGTACATGTGCGAGCTGGTCACCGGCGTGCTGCGCGCCCACCGGGTCCCGGTCAACACGGCGTGGAAGCGGATTCCCAACCGCGTGCGCCGGATCATCATGTACGGCTCGAAGGACCGCGAATACGAGTTCGAG
>RFIB01000218.1 GCA_003695625.1 Acidobacteriota bacterium
CGCCGGCTGCATGACACGATCGGCCCGTTCGCGGTCGCGGTGGAGCCCGGCGGATTCCTGCAGGTCAATCCCGATGTCGCCGAGCGGCTCTACGCCTGCGTCGCCCGCGAGCTGGCGGCCGGCGGTGCGCCGCGCTCGGTGCTCGACCTGTACTGCGGCCAGGGTCTGGCCGGCCTTGCCGCCTCGGCCCCGGATACCGCCCTGCTCGGTGTCGAGAGCGACGCGACGGCGGTGCGCGCGGCGCGCCGCCTGGCGCGCACCCTCGGCCTGACCCGCGCGCGCTACCGGGTCGGCGACGCGGCCCGTGTCGTGCGGGCGCTCGCCGGGACGACCGCGCGCTGGGAGGCGGTCGTCGTCAATCCCCCGCGGCGGGGAGCCGATCCGGCGATCCCGCGACTCGCCGCGCGCCTCGGGGCGCGGCGGATCGCGATCGTCTCGTGCCATCCGGCGACGCTCGCGCGCGACGCGAGGCGGTTCGTCGAGGCCGGATTCGCGCCGCGACGGCTGGTTGCAGCCGACATGTTCCCGCACACGACGCATCTCGAGGCGCTGCTCGTGATGGAGGCGCGATGATCGCGGCCGCCGTGGCCGCCGCCGCCGCGCTCGCGGCAGCGGGTGTGTCCTGCCCGCTCGACGGCGTCGGACGCGGCGGGCACCCGGACGCGTGGCTGCGGACCACGGCCGCGAAGGTGCTGGCCACCTCGACGTCGCCGCGCTGCCGTCTGCTCGGCCTCGCCGTGCTCGACCGGCTCGACCTGCACGGCGAGGACGCCTGCGTCGCCTGGCGCCGGCTCGCCGCCGAGCCGGCCGACGCCGACCTGCGCGCGCTGCGCGGCCGACTCGCGTGGCGCTGCGGCCAGGCCGTCGAGGCCCATCGGGACGCGCTCGCCGCGCTCGACGAGGACCCGTCGTCGGCCGCGGCGTGGACCCTGCTCGGTGACGTGCTGGCCGCGCGGTTTCTCGACGACGCGGCCGCCGCCGCGTTCGACCGCGCGCTGGCCATCGACGCGGACGACCCGGAGGCGCTGTTCGCGAGGGTCGGGGTGACCGCCTCGCGAAGCGAGCGGCGCGCGCTGCTGCGGCGCTTCGTCGCCGCGGCGCACGAGCGCGGCACGACGCGGCAGCGGCTGCGCGCCGCGCTCGAGACGCTCGAGTTCCTCGAGGCGCTCGCCGACCGCGACGTGTTCGTGGTCGAGAAGGCGGAGCTTCCGGGGGAGATCAGGCTGTCCCCGATGGTGATCCGGCCGGGCAGCATCGCCGGGTGGATCGCGCGGATCGGCGTCGGCGAGGCCGGCACGCTGCCCGCGCTGTTCGACACCGGCGCGTCGGGGCTGCATCTCGACGCCCGCGCTGCGAGGAAGGCGAGGCTGGCGCCGCTGTCCGGCGTGACCCTCGTCGGGGGCGGCGGGGTGGGGGAGCACGCCGTGCGTCGCGGCCTGCTCGCGCGGCTCGATCTCGGGCCGCTGGTCTATCGCCAGGCGCTCGCGGTGTCGGCGATGGACTCGCTTCATCCGCGCGGCACGTACCGGGCGATCCTCGGTGCCGATCTGTTCGCGGGCACGGCGCTGACGTTCGACTTCGCCCGTCGGACGCTCGAGGTGCGCGACGTGCGTGCGCAGACGCCCCCGACCGGCGATCCGCGCCGGATCGATCCCTGGCCGCGGGACCCGGACGCGCTTCCGCTGCTGCGCGTGGCCGGCATGCTGCTCGTGCCGGCGCGGCTGTCCGCCGGCACGACGACGATCGAGCGCCCGCTGCTGTTCGACACCGGCGCCTCGCGCACGATGATCGCCCGCGCCGCGGCCGAGTCGTTCCGCGGGCTGCGCCACGGCGCGCGGCGCGGGGCGCGGGGCTACGGCGGCGCGATGGAGGTCGTGGGGACGCTCCCCCGGCTGACGATCGATCTCGGAGCGGCAAGGGGCGAGCTGCGCGACGTCCCGGTCTTCGACCTGTCGGCGCGGACCCGGGTGACCGGGATCAACGTCGGCGGGTTCGTCGGCAACGACTGGCTCGCCCGGCGCAGGGTGACGCTCGACCTCGTCCGCGGCGTGCTCGTCGTCGCTCCCGACGCGGGCCGCCGCAGCGGCCGGCGACGCTGACCGCGCTCACGCCTCCGCGGCGCCGGGGCCGCGCGGCCGGGTCGCCGTGATCGGTCCGAAGCGCGCCTCGAACCGCTGCACGTTGTCGGCCAGCGTGTCGAGCAGCCGCCGGGCGTGGATCGGCGCCGTGACGATCCGCGCGACGACCTGCGGCTGCGGCGGCAGGTCGACGATGAAGTCGATCACGAACTCGTCGGCGTTGTGCGCCACGACCGCCTTGTTCGCGTACGCGCCCCGGTGGATCTCCGGATCGATCTTGATGTCCACGCCGACGCGGCGCGGCGCGCTGTTCTTCTCGTCCGCCATCGTTCAGTCCTCCAGGACGCTCCGTTCGAGGTCTAGGCCGGCCAGGGCGAGCACCGCGCCCTCGATCGCCAGCCGGGGATTGCGGTTGAACCGGTGCAGCTCGCTTCGCAGGTCGTCGATCGCGCCGACCCGGGCGAGCGCCGGGCCCGCGATGCGGGGCAGGGACGCGGCGAGCCTGCGCGCCGTCCCGTCCGGCACGACGCGGACCGGGGCGCCGACGGCGGCGGCGGAGACGTCGCGCAGCAACGAGAGCAGCGCGGCGAGCGACGCCTCGGCCTCGCCCGCATCGCCCGCGAACCGGTCGCCGGCCTCGACCGCGAGCAGGCCGGCCGGCACGCCGCGGGCCAGACCGTCGAGCAGCTCGCACCACGCGTCGAGCCGCCCGGCCTCCCGGGCCGGATCGAGCCGCAACGCGGCCCCGGCGCTGCCGCCGGCAAGCGCGACGCGGTCGGCGATCTCCGCGTCGTCGAGGCGCGCCTCGCGCAGGATCGCGACGAGGTCGTCCCGGGCGAGCAGGCCGAAGCGCACCATGCGGCACCGGGAGCGCACGGTCACCGGAAGGGCCCACGGGCTGGCGCTGACGAGCACGAGAACGCCGTGCGCCGGCGGCTCCTCGAGCACCTTGAGCAGCGCGTTGGCCGCCGAAGGGGTCATCCGGTCCGCGGGGTCGATCACGTACACCCGGCGCGGCAGCTCGAACGGTGCGTTCTGCAGCGAGACGATCACGTCGCGCGCCTGGAGCACGGAGATCCGCGTCCGCCCCTGCGGAACGCCGACAAGCCCCACGTCCGGATAGATCTCCGGCGCCGCCTGGGCCGCGGCTCGCGCGCGCAGGCGGGTCACCGCGCCGGCCTCCGCGACGCGGCGGCAGCCGGTGCACCGCCCGCACGCGTCGGCTCCGCGCGGCGAGCGGCAGACCAGCGCGGCGGCCAGCGCGCGTGCGGCGGTCGCCTTGCCGACGCCTTCGGGCCCGTGCAGCAGCAGCGGCGGCGTCGGCTGCCCGGACCGGGCCAGTGCCTCGAGCACGCGCACCGCCTGCGGCTGACCGCGGATCGCGGACAGCGGACGCACGGCCTCCGTCTCGGCCGTCATCGGTCGGGCGCCTCGACGGGAGCGAGCCCGGAGACGAGATCGCCGAGCGCCGCGACGACGTCGCGGTGGACGGCGGCTTCGTCACGCGCCCCGTCGACCACGCGGACGCGGTCCGGCTCGCGGGCGGCGATCTCGAGGAATCCGCGCCGGACGCGCTCGAAGAACGCGCGGGAGGCGTCGTCGTAGCCCGCGGCGTCGGCGGTCCCCCGCGCGCGGGCCCGGGCCAGTCCGACCGCAGGATCGACGTCGAGCAGCACGGTGCGATGCGGCACCAGACGCAGCGGTTCGAGCGCGTGGAGCGCCTCGATCAGGTCGAGGGGCCGGCCCCGGCCGTAGCCCTGGTAGGCCCGGGTCGAGTCGGCAAACCGGTCGCAGACCACGACCGCGCCGGTCTCCAGCGCCGGGGCGATCACCGTCTCCACGTGATGGGCCCGGGCCGCCGCGTAGAGCCAGACCTCGGCGAGCCGCAGTCCGCGCCAGATGTCGGGGTCCTTGAGCAGCGAGCGCAGGCTCGCGGCGAGCCTGCCGCGTCCGCCCGGCTCGCGCGTCTCGACGACCGCGCGCCCGGCCCGGCGCAGCGCCTCGGCGAGGCGCTGCTGCTGGGTCGACTTGCCGGCCCCCTCGATCCCCTCGATCGTGACGAACAGTCCGGACAACGGGGCTCCCCTCGGCGAGCGGCGATTATAGAATCGCGCCGCGATGACGCCCCCCTCCGCCCCCCGCCGCGATCTCCGGCGCCGCGAGCGCGAGCTGCGGCGCGAGGGATTCCGCCGGATCGCGGGGACGGACGAGGCCGGCGCCGGTCCGCTCGCGGGACCGCTCGTCGCGGCCGCGGTGATCCTGCCCGCGGAGCGGCGCTTCGTCGGCCTCGACGACTCGAAGCGGCTCCCGCCCGCGCGCCGCGAACGCCTCGCCCGCGCCATCGAGCAGCATGCGGTGGCACTCGCCGTGGCAGTGGTGCCCGCCGCGGTCGTCGACCGGATCGGCCCGTTCGCCGCGTCGGTCCGCGCGATGACCTGCGCCGTGCTGGCCCTCGACCCGTGTCCCGACTTCGTGCTGGCCGACGCGCGCCGTCTGCCGGGGCTCGGGATTCCGCACGAGGCGCCGGTCGGGGGCGACGGACTCCACCGCTGCATCGCGGCGGCGAGCATCGTCGCCAAGGTGCGCCGCGACGCGATGATGCGCGCCCTCGACCGGTGCTGGCCCGGCTACGGTTTCGCCCGTCACAAGGGCTACGGCACGCCGGAGCACCTCGCCGCGCTCGCCCGCCTCGGGCCGTGCTCCCAGCACCGCCGGCGCTGGGCGCCGGTGCGCGCCGTCGTCGAACCGCGCCTGCCGCTCGGCGAGCCCTGACCCCGACCGCGGTCCGGCAGACGGTCGTTCTCGGGCCGCCGGCGGTCCGCCACGCCGGAACCTCGCCGTCCGCGCGCGCGTTGCTCTCCTCGAGATCCGGGGCGGCCGCGCGGTGGCGGACCGGGGCGTCCCGGCGGAGGGATGCGATGGCAAGGCTCGTGCGCCTGCTGGTGATCGTCGCCCTGCTCGGCGCGGCAGCGCTGGCAGGCTACGCGTGGCTTGTCCGGCAGGCACCCGCCGGGGACGGGCTGCGCACCGTCGAGGCCGAGCGCGGCGCGATCACCGAGAAGGCGCTGGCAACCGGTCAGATCGAGCCGCGGGTGACGTTCCGGGTCAAGTCGAAGATCTCGGGGATCGTCAGCCGGTGCCACGTCGAGGTCGGCGACGCGGTCCGCGCGGGTGACCCGCTGTTCGAGCTGACGCCGGATCCGACCCCGGCCGAGCTGGTCGAGGCGGAGCGCAGGCTCGAGTCGGCGCGCGCCGCGTTTGCCCGCGCCGACGCCGAGCATCGGCGGACGAGGAACCTCGTCGAGCAGGGCGTGCTCGCCCGGGACGCCCTCGACAGGACACGCGAAAGCTTCGAGCTGGCGCGGATCGAGGTCGAGCGCGGCGAGGACACGCTCGAGCTGGTGCGCAAGGGACGCGTCTCGCGCCGCGAGGCCGTGCTCGAGTCGGTGATCCGCGCGCCGGCGGCCGGGATCATCCTCGCGCGGCCGGTCAATCCGGGCGATCCGGTCGTCCCGCTGACCAGCTTCCAGGCCGGCACGGAGCTGGCCACGCTGGCCCGGATGGACGACCTGCTGTTCAAGGGGACCGTGGACGAGATCGACGTCGGCAAGCTCCGCGTCGGGATGCCGGCGCGGATCAGCGTCGGTGCGCTGCCCGACATCGAGGTCCGCGGACACCTGGTGCGGATCGCACCGCAGGCGATCGAGCGTCAGGGCGCGCGCGTGTTCGAGGTCGAGCTGGAACTCGAGCCGCCCGACGGCGTGACGCTGCGCGCCGGCTACTCGGCGACCGCGGACGTGATCGTCCGCGAGAAGAGCGACATCGTCGTGCTGCCCGAGCGCCTGGTCCATTTCTCCGAGGACGGCGAGAGGACCTGGGTCGAGATTCCGGGCGAGGCGCCGGGCGACCCGCCACGGCGCGTCGACGTCGAACTGGGCCTGTCCGACGGCCTGCGCGTCGAGATCGTCTCCGGGCTCGAGGCCGGCGATGCCGTCGTCGAGCGGCCGCCCCGCGACGTGCTCGGATAGCCGCGATGATCCTGGTCACGCTGCGCCAGGCGGTGCGCGATCTGTCGTCGCAGCGGCTGCGCACCGCGCTGACGACGTTCGGGATCGTCTGGGGCACGGTCTCGATCTGCCTGCTGCTCGCCTTCGGCGAGGGACTGCACGGGCAGATCTACCGCAACTCGGCGGGGCTCGGCGAGAACATCGTCATCGTCTGGCCGGCGCGCACGTCGCGCGCGTGGCAGGGGGTCGGCCGCGGGCGGCCGATCCGCGTCCGGCCCGGCGATCTCGACGCGGTCCGCCGCGAGGCGCGTTCGGTCCGCACGCTCTCCGCCGAGATGTCGCGCGACATGCGCCTGGTCGCCGCCGGCCGGACGCTCAGCGTGCCGACACACGGCGTCGAGCCGGCGTTCGGAGCGCTGCGCAACCTGATCCCGGAACGCGGCGGGCGGTTCCTCGACCCACTCGACGAGCGACGCCGGCGCCGCGTCGCGTTCCTCGGGGACGAGCTGGCGCGGGAGCTGTTCGGTTCGTCCGATCCGGTCGGTGAGGCGATCCGGCTCGACGGCTCGCCGTTCCTGGTCGTCGGCGTGCTGCGGGCCAAGGAGCAGGACTCGAGCTACAGCGGACGCGACGAGGCGAAGGCGTTCATTCCGCTCTCGACGTTCTCCGCGGTCACCGGCCAGCGACTGGTCGACAACTTCGTGCTCAAGGCCGCGGACAGCGGTGCAACCCCGGCCGCGAAGAACGAGGTCCGGCGTCTGCTGGCCCGCCGACTGCGCTTCGACCCCGCCGACGACCAGGCGCTCGCGATGTGGGACACGACGGAGATGTTCCAGTTCCTCGACGGGTTCATGGTCGCGTTCCGGACGTTTCTCGGCATCGTCGGTTCGCTGACCCTGCTCGTCGGCGGGATCGGCGTGTCGAACATCATGAACGTCGTCGTCGAGGAGCGGACGCGCGAGATCGGGATCAAGATGGCGCTCGGCGCGACTCCGGGCGCCGTGCTGCGCCAGATGATGCTCGAAACCGTGCTGATCACGCTGGTCGGCGGCGCGCTCGGGCTGGCGATCGCCACGACGATCTGTGCCGCCTTCCCGTCGCTGGGACTGACCGAATACGTCGGCGATCCCGTCGTCTCGCCCGGCGTCGCCGGCGCGACCGCGGCGCTGCTCGGGGCGGTGGCTCTGGTCGCCGGCTGGTTCCCGGCGCGCGCCGCGGCCCGGCTCGATCCGGTCGTCGCGATGAAGACGGAGTGACGCGATGGAGGCACCGCGACCCGGTCTGGTGCTCGAGCTGTTCGTCCGCGCCTCCCGCGTGCAGAAGAAGCGCGCCGTGCTGACCGTTGCGGCGATCGCGTGGGGCACGCTGGCGCTGCTGCTGCTGCTCGCGTTCGGCGAGGGGCTCAAGCGACAGATGGAAGAGGGAGGGCGCGGGCTCGGGGAGAACATCGCCATCCTGTGGCCCGGCGAGACCGGCCGTCCGTGGCGCGGGCTGCCGGCCGGCCGGCCGATCCGCCCGCGGATCGAGGATGTCGACCTGCTGCGCGAGGCGATGCCCGAACTCGACGGCGTGATCGGCGAGCTGCGCACCTGGTCGGCTGCCTTCACGTGGGGCGGCCGCACGACCAACGGCCGGCTGACCGGCACCCATGCGCGCTACGGTGAGCTGCGGCGGCAGATCCCCGTCGCGGGCGGCCGGTTTCTCAATCCCGATGACGTGCGGCAGCGGCGCCGGGTGATCTTCCTCGGGGACGAGCTGGCGCGGCAGATCTTCGGCGGGACCGATCCCGTCGGCCGGACGCTGCGCGTCAACGACGTGCCGTACCTCGTGATCGGCGTGCTCGCGCACAAGTTCCAGATGGGCAACTACGCCGGGCCCGACACCTCGAATGCGGTGATCCCGATCACGACGTTCCGCGCCCAGTTCGGTCGCACGCGGCTGTCGAACCTCGTGATCCGGCCGCAGGAACCCGAGAGAATGAAGGCGGCGCTCGCGCAGCTCCACGAGGTGCTTGGCGCACGTTACCGGTTCGATCCCGCCGACGAGCGCGTGTTCGGCGTGTGGGACACGATCGAGTCGAGCCGCCTGCGGCGCAACATCACCGTCGGACTCGAGATCTTCCTCGGCATCATCGGAGTGCTGACGCTGGTCATCGGAGGCGTCGGCGTGGCCAACATCATGTATGCGGTGGTCAAGGAACGGACGCGGGAACTTGGCGTGCTGATGGCGCTCGGGGCCCGGCCATCGTGGATCGTGTGGCCGATCGTGCTCGAGGCCTGCGTCTACACGCTGTTCGGCGGTCTGCTCGGGATCGTCGCCGGTGTGGTGCTGGTCGCCGGGATGGGGCTCGTGCCGGTCGAGCCGGGCAGTCCGCTCGAGGTGCTGGGGCGACCGCGCATCTCGCTGCCGATCGGGTGCGTCTCGGTGGCGGTTCTCGGTGTGATCGGGGTGCTCGCGGGCTGGTTTCCCGCGCGCCGTGCGGCACGGATCGACCCCGCGCAGACCCTGCGATGCGAGTAGGGAGGACCACGATGAACGCTCGCGAAGAACGGGAGACTCCGCTGATCCGCCTGCGCGACGTGCGGAAGGTGTACCGCAGCGGCCGGATCGAGGTCGAGGCGCTGCGCGGAATCGACCTCGACGTGCGGCGGCGGGAGTTCGCCGCGGTCGTGGGTCCGTCGGGCTCGGGCAAGAGCACGCTGATGAACCTGCTCGGTTGCCTCGATACGCCGACCGCAGGGAGCTACGAGCTGTCCGGAGAGAACGTCGCCGGCCTTGACCGGCGACGCCTGGCGCGGATCCGCAACCGCCGGATCGGCTTCGTGTTCCAGTCGTTCAACCTGCTGCCGGCGATCACCGCGTTCGAGAACGTCGAGATGCCGCTGCTGTTCAGCGGCACGGGACGCACGGCACGACGACGCCGGGTCGAGCAGCTGCTCGAGCGGGTCGGGCTCGCCGACCGCGGCCACCACCGGCCGACCGAGCTGTCCGGCGGGCAGATGCAGCGTGTCGCGATCGCCCGCGCCCTGGCGATGGATCCGGACCTGCTGCTCGCCGACGAGCCGACCGGCAATCTCGACACGCGCTCGGGAAGCGACATCATGGGCCTGTTCGAGGAACTCTGGGAGCAGGGCGCGACGATCGTCGTGGTCACCCACGATCCGGCACTCGCGCGGCGCTGCCGCCGCGTGATCGAGATGCGCGACGGACGGATCATCGCCGACAGGGCGCCGGCGGCCGCCTGACTCCGCCCCGTTGCCGGTATCCTCCCGCGAAGGAGGGAGCCGATGGGCGCACCGTTCCGGCGCGGGTGGCTGATCGCGGTCATGGCGTGGCTCGGCGGGATTCCGTCGGGGGCCGCCGACGAGCTGCTCTGGAACCGCGCCGAGGTGCTCGAGCAGATCGCCGGCGTCGTCGAGGTGCGCGGACCGGTCCAGTCCCGGCTCGAGCTGCCCGATGCGCTCTGCGCGGACGGGGCGTTCGCCTGTCCGGCGGACCGGGTCTACCGGTTCGTGCTCGGTCTGCGCTTCGTGCAGGAGGTCGATCGCGCCGGGTCCGACGGCGAAGCGAGCCGGGAACTGGTCGAGCGCGGCGAGCTGCTCGTCGCGCTGGATCTCGAGCCGGACGACGAGTTCGCGCTGCGCGAGCGTCTCGACGGACGACTCGCCGGCCTGACGGCCTCCGAGTTCGCCCGTCCGCGCGCCGGTCTCGGCTTCCTCGCCGACCCGTTCGAGATCGACCTTGTCCGCCGCACGCTCCTGCCCGGCTGGTTCTGCCGTGCCGGCAGGAACGCGCCGGCCGCCGTCGACGTGATCGCGACGCGGCCGGGTGCACCGGGGGAGACCACCTGGGGACGGGCGGGGGAGATCGCGGCCCGCGGCTGCGGGCAGATCGCCGCGGCGCTGGCCGGCGTCACGCCGCGGATCGTGCGGACGCTGCCGAATGCCGGGCGCCTGCGGCGGATCGAGGTCCGCCTCGTCCGCGGGTCGACGCTCGAGGCCGCCACGTGGGCCGACGCCCTTCGGGTGCAGGATCTGGGGGACACCGTGCGGTTCCGCAAGCGGGCGCTCGACGACCGCCTGACCGGCTCGATCCGCGACTGGCGTGACGGCGTGTTCCGCGGCCACGAGGGCCGCGTCGGCGGCGTCGAGCGCAGCGTCCTGCTCGGTCCGGAGAACCTCGACCTCGCCGGTCGCCCGGCGTGGGGCGCGCGCTTCGTGTTCGTCGAGCGCACGGAGAGGTTCGGCGAGGAGCCGGCGCTCTCCCCTCCGCTGCAGCGCGAGCTGGCCGTCGGCGTGGTGCCGATCCGGGATCCGCTGATGCCGGACGAGGCGGCCGGGCGCACGCCGCTGGCGGTCCCGGAGGATGCGCTGATCGACCGCGTGCTCGAGACGCTCGAGGCTTCGGCGGCGCCGGGCCCGGACGACGTGGTCGAGGCGCTGGCGGATCCGCACGCATGGCCCTCGACCGGCGACTGGCTCGTCGTGCTGTGTCCGGAGGACGGCCGCGCGACCTGGGGCATCGCGCCGTTCGTCAATCGCATCGCCGAGGTGACGAACGCCGCCGCGGCGTGCGACGCGATCGAGCTGGTGATCGGCGAGCGCTGAGCCGGAGCGCTCACTCCGGCGCGCCCCAGCCTCCGCCTCCCGGCGTCTCGACGACCAGGCGATCCCCGGGTCCGACCTCGGCCGCGTCCGCGCTGCGCAGCACCCGCACCGGGCCGCGCGCACGGTGCAGCGCGACGCGGGCCGGCGCTCCGTCCGCGCCGCCGCGTTCGCCGGACGGGCCGCGCACGCGGTGCTCGCCGAGTACCGAGAGCGTCAGCGGCGCGAGGAACTCGAGCTCGCGCACGATGCCGTCGCCGCCGCGGCGGCGCCCCGCGCCGCCGCTGCCCCGGCGGACCGCGAAGCGTCGCACCGCCGCGGGATGGCGGTGTTCGAGAACCTCCGGGTCGGTGATCCGCGTGTTCGTCATGTGGACCTGGACCGCGCTCGCCCCGTCGAAGTCCGGACCGGCGCCGGCGCCGCCGCCGATCGTCTCGTAGTAGCTGAAGCCCGCGTCACCGAACAGGACGTTGTTCATCGTGCCCTGGCTCGCCGCGCACAGACCGAGCGCGCGCAGCGAGGCGTCGACGAGCCGCTGGCTGAGTTCCACGTTGCCGCCGACGACGGCCGGCGCCTGCGCCGGGTCCTCGGGAAACTCCGGGGCCAGCATTCCCGGCGGGATGACGAGGTCGACGCGCTCGAGCAGCCCCTCGTTGAGCGGCAGCGGTTCGTCGACCATCACGCGCAGCACGTAGATCACCGTGCTCGCGACGATCGCCGGCGTCGCGTTGAGCGAGCCGGGATCGAGCGGTGGTGCGTCGGGAAACGTGATCCGTGCACGGCCCGCGTCGATCTCCCAGCGGACGGTCAGGCGCGCGCCGCTGTCGAGCACCTCGGTCGCCTCGCGGCGACCCGGCGGGATCCGCGCCAGCGCGCGCGCCGCCAGCCGTGCGGCGTGGGCCCGCAGGCGCGCGGCCCGCTCCTCGAAGCGACGCGTTCCGGTCGCGCGGGCCAGCGCGGCGAGCGCCTCGCCGCCGCGGTGGCATGCGGCGATCGCCGCCTCGAGGTCGGCGACGTTGTCGTCCGGGCAGCGCGACGGCCACGGCCCGGCCACGAACAGCCTGCGCAGGGCGTCCGTCGTGATCGCGTCGACCGTGCCGAGGCGCGTCGGCGGGATGACGACGCCCTCCTCGGCGAGGCGGCGGGCCGTCGGCGGCATCGATCCGGGCAGCCGGCCGCCGATCTCGGCGTGGTGCGCCCGGGTGGCGGCGAAGCCGATCCGCCGGCCGTGGCCGTCGCCGACGGCGAGGATCACGGTCACGTCCGGCAGGTGCGAGCCGCCATGCGCGGGATGGTTGGTCACCGCGAACTCGCCCGGCGCGAGTCCGCCGAGCGCGGCGTCGACCGACCGCACGCACATCCCGAGCGAGCCGAGGTGGACCGGGATGTGCGGCGCGTTGGCCAGCAGTCGCCCGTCGCGGTCGAGCACGGCGCACGAGTAGTCGAGACGCTCGCGGACGTTGGTCGAGACCGCGGTGCGTCGCAGCGCCTCGCCCATCTCGCGGGCCACCTGCTCGAGGCGGTGGACGAACAGCTCCTGCGCGACGAGATCGCTCCGCGCGGGGCCGGGTGCGGCGCGCCGGTCCCGTGCGAGCCGCAGCGCGCCGGTCGACGCGTCGACCGCAAGCGTCCAGCCGGGCTCGACGACGGTCGTCCCGTGCGGTTCGACGACGATCGCCGGTCCGGTGCACGGCTCTCCGGGCACGAGCCCTGCGCGGTCGAGCACCGGCGCCTCGTGGATCGTGCCGCCGGCGCGCATGCGGAGCGTGCGACCGGACCGCCGCGGGGCCCGCTCGACGTGCGCGGCCGTCTCCGCGTCGTGTCGTGCGGGCGGGGCGGCCCGGGAGCCGGCAGCGCGCGCGACGACACGGACCGCGACCGCCTCGAGCGCGCGGCCGGCCGGAAGGTGCCCGTAGAGCGCACGGTAGCGGGCGAGGAACTCCTGCACCGGGTCGACTCCGCGACCGAGCGGCACGTCGAGCGCATCGCCCTGGCCGGCGAACCGGACGGAGAGCCGGCGATCGACGGCGGTCGCGTCCCCGCGGCCCGTCTCGCGCCGCAGCGTGTCGCGCGCCTCGCGCTCGAGGGCGGCGGCCAGACGGTCGAGATCCCCGATGACGGCGTCGAGCGGTGCGAGCACCTGGCGCTCGGCGATGCGCTCGACCGGAGCGGCGGCCAGGCCGTGCGCGCTGAGCAGCCCCGCGTCGGGCGGGACCAGGACGCGCCGCAGTCCGAGCCGCTCGGCGATCGCGCACGCGTGCTGTCCGCCCGCTCCGCCGAAGGCGACGAGCGTGTCGCCGCGGGGATCGTGCCCGCGGCGGATCGAGATCGCGCGGATCGCATCGGCCATCCGCAGGTTGGCGATCTCGAGCAGTCCGTCGAGCACCTCGTCCGGATCGGGACGGGTGCCGAGGTCCCCGGCGATCTGCTCGACGAGATCGTCGAGCCGGTCGCGCGCCGCGCGCGGATCGAGGGGGATGCCGAGCGCATCCGGATCGAGGCGTCCGGCAAGCAGATTCACGTCGGTCAGCGTCAGCGGACCGCCCTCCCCGTAGC
>RFIB01000219.1 GCA_003695625.1 Acidobacteriota bacterium
ATGGCGGCCGTGCCGGCACGGTGTCCGGCCGGGAGCGAGGATGTCGGGGAACACCAGGGTGGTCATCACCGGAATGGGGGCGGTCTCCCCGCTGGGCACCGGCCTCGACGCGGTGGTCGCGGCCCTGCGCGAGGGCCGCTCCGGGATCCGGCTGGTCGAGGAGTGGCGCGAGCTGGGGTTCGGCTCGCAGGTCGGCGGGCTGCCCGAGGCGGAGCCGGAGAGCCCCCTGCTGACGCGGAAGATCGAGAAGAGCTCGTCGAGCACGGCCAGGATGTGCCTGCGGGCGGCGTGGGAGGCGCTGGAGACCGCGAGACTGCCGCCGGAGCGGATCGCGGGCAGCGACACCGCGGCGATCATCGGCTCGGGTACCGGCTCGTCGATCGACAACTTCCGCGCCTGCAAGGTGGTGGAGAAGGCCGTCGGGCAGGCGCGGGCGACCGGCGAGCCGCCGAGGACGGTCTCGACGCGGCGAATCCACCCGTTCACCGTGCCGCGCGTGATGGCCTCCACCGCGTCGGCCAATCTCAGCGTCGCGCTCGGGCTGCGCGGCGAGAGCTGGACGGTCTCGTCGGCCTGCGCGACGGGAGCGCACGCGATCGGCATGGCGACGCGGCTGATCCGGGCCGGGCTCTACGAGCGGGTGATCGCCGGCGCCTCGGACGAGGTCGACTGGACCCGCGCCGCCGCGTTCGACGCGATGCATGCTCTCTCGCGCGGGTTCAACGACCGGCCCGAGGAGGCGTCGCGGCCGTTCGCGCGCGACCGCGACGGCTTCGTGATCAGCGGCGGGGCGGGCGTGCTCGTGCTCGAGTCGCTCGACGCGGCGATGCGGCGCGACGCGCCGATTCTCGCCGAGGTGCTCGGCTTCGGCGCCACGTCGGACGGGCACGACATCGTCGCGCCGCTGACCGACGGCGCGATCCAGGCGATGCGGCGCGCGATCGCGGACGCCGGGCTGTCCCCGGAGGAGATCGAGTACGTCAACGCCCACGGCACGTCGACACCGCAGGGCGACCCGTCGGAGGCGGCGGCGATGGCCGCGGTGTTCGGCGGGCACCAGCCGTGGATCTCGTCGACCAAGTCGACGACCGGCCACGGGATCGGCGCCGCCGGCGCCCTCG
Source organism: Acidobacteriota bacterium (assembly GCA_003695625.1). Taxonomy (GTDB): domain Bacteria; phylum Acidobacteriota; class Polarisedimenticolia; order J045; family J045; genus J065. The sequence continues at coordinate 1,122 of RFIB01000219.1, forward strand.
AGGCGATCTACACGCTGCTGATGCTGCGCGACGGCTTTCTCGCCCCGAACCGCAACGTCACGCCGGACACCGTCGACGAGGCGTGCGCGGGTCTGCGGCTCGTGCTCGAGGCCCCGAACGCGATCCGGGTCCGCACCGCGCTGTCGAACAGCTTCGGCTTCGGGGGCACCAACGCGTGTCTCGTGCTGCGCGCGTGGGACCGGTGACGCACGCACCGCCGGACGCCGCCCTGCCGCACGGACGCCGCCTGGCCGAGGTGCTGCTCGTCTCGGCGGCCGGCGGGTTCCTGTGGTGGCTCGCGGTCCGTTTCGCACCGCTCGGGCCGCTGCTCGGCGCGGCCTACGTGCTGCTGGTCACGCCGGCCTTTCTCCGCCGCTGGCGCGCGCCGCTGCTCGGGTTCTACCCGGGGATCCTCGCCGCGCTGATCGTGGCCCACGCCCCGCTGGCCAAGTGGGGCTGGCATGTCGCCCTGCTGCTGCCGCCGATGCTGACCTGGCACTACGTCGCGGCGGCGCTGCTGGTCGCGGGACTGCGGCGCACGACGGCGCTGCCGGCGTGGCTGGCGATCCCGCTCGGCCTCGGCGCCGCCGAGTGGCTGCGCCCGCTGATCGGCCTCGGCAACTTCAACATGTACGCGATCGGCTCGTTCCTCGCGCCGTGGCCGCTGCTGGCCCAGGCAGCCGATCTTGTCGGCGTGCCGGGGCTGTCGGTCCTGTGGGCGGTGCCGTTCGCCGCGGGCGTCGACCTGGTGCGCGTCAAGCTCGGCGAGGCCGGCGCCACCGAGGCGCGCCGCGCCGTGGTCGCGGCCGCGCTCGTCGTCGCCGGCCTGGTCGGCTACGGCGCGCTCCGCCTGACCACGGTCACGTGGGACGAGGGCCCGCGGATCGCGGTGATCCAGCCGAGCGAGGACCACAGCCCCGAGCTGACCGAGAAGGTCGTGCGCGTCCAGCAGCAGATCACGCTCGAGGCGGTCCAGCCCGGCAGCGCCGACCTGATCGTCTGGCCGGAGAACGCGATCCTCGACTTCTTCGAGCAGAACCGCGTCTACCAGGACACCGTGCGCTGGATCGCCTCCTCGCGCGGCGCGCCGCTGCTGTTCGGCACGATGGGCATCGCCCCGGACGGACGGCGCACGACCAACATGACGCTGCTCGTCGGGCCCGACGGCACCGTGCTCGGCCGCTACGACAAGGTCGTGCTGTTCCCGTTCACCGAGCGGCGCGCGTTCGCCGGCCTGGCCCGCGCATGGCCCGCCTTCGGTCGTCTGCTCGACGACGTCGTGCGCGCCGCGTGGGGCCGCGCCCCGGACGGCTGGTCGCCCGACGACATCACGCTGCTCGAGCTGCCGCCGTCCGACCCCGAGGCGCAGCCGGTGCGGTTCTGGACGCCGGTGTGCTACGAGTCGTGCTACCCGAGTCTCGGCCGGCGCGCCGGACGCCGGGGAGCGCGGTTCTTCGTCAACCTGACCTCGGAAGGCTGGCTCGGCTGGGCCGCATCGAACAACCAGATGTTCGTCAACATGATGCGCGCGGTGGAGAACCGCGTCGGGCTGGTCCGCGCCGGCAACACCGGTCCGTCGGCGTTCGTGCGGCCCGACGGCCGCGTCGACGCGTGGCTGCGCGGATCGCGCACCGGGCGGCTGCGCATGGAGCCCGGCGCACTGACCCACCGCGTCGCGCTCGGCTCCGGACGGCCGACGCTCTACGCCCGGTTCGGCGACGCGCTCGACCCGCTGCCGCTGGCGATCGTGATCGTCGCGATCGCGGGCGGCTGGTGGAGCGCGCGCCGCCGCCGGAAGGCTCCGTCGCGATGAGCGCGCCCGCGGACGTCACCGACGTTGCCCGCTCCAGCGGCTCGAGCTTCTACTACGCGTTCCTGACGCTGCCGCGTCCCCAGCGCGAGGCGATCCAGGCGGTCTACGCGTTCTGCCACGCGGTCGACGACGCGGTCGACGAGGCGCCGGACCCGGACACGGCGCGGCGCGACATCGCGCGCTGGCGCGACGAGCTGGCGCGCGCGTACGAGGGGCGCGCACGCGACCCGATCGCGCGCCGGATCGGGGAGATCGCCGGGCCGTTCGGCCTGCCGCGCGCCCTGTTCGAGGACGTGATCGACGGGGTCAGTCGCGATCTCGACCCGCGGCGATTCGCGCGCTGGGACGATCTCGCCGGGTACTGCGACCTGGTGGCCGGCGCGGTCGGACGCCTGTGCGTGCGCATCTTCGGTCGGTGCGACGAGGAGGCGGACCGCTATGCGCGGGCGCTGGGACGGGCGTTCCAGCTGACCAACATCCTGCGCGATCTCGGCCCGGACGCCGCGCTCGGACGGTTCTACCTGCCGCTCGAGGATCTCGAGCGCTTCGGCGTCAGCGAGCGCGACGTGCTCGACGAGCGGCCGCCCCGGATGCCGCTGCTCACGTTCGAGGCGGACCGCGCGCGGGCGCTGTTCGACGAGGGGGCCGCGATCGGCCGCCGCGATCCGCGCCGGCTGTGCGCCGCCGAGGTGATGGCGGCGATCTACCGCCGCCAGCTCGACGCCGTCGTCGCGGCCGGCTTTCCGGCGCGGCGCCCGCCGGCGCGGCTCTCGCGCGCCCGCAAGGTGCGGATCGCGCTCGGCGCGTGGCTGCGGTGCCGGCTCGCCACCGGCGGCGCACCCGGCACCGCCTGCCTCTGATAGCCTTGACCGGCCCGACAACGCAGGGGGATCCCCGTCGATGGCCCGATGCCCCGAGTGCGGCGGTTCGGTCGGACCGCTCGACTACCTCGCCGCGAGGCCGGGGCCGGTGCGCTGCCGGTGGTGCAACGCGCGGCTCGAGCTGCCGCGCGCGGCGCGCCGCGCGCGTGACGCGGTGCTGGTCGTGCTCGGCGCGGCGTCGCTCGTCGGCGGCACGGTGCTCTGGATCGACCGGAACGACTGGATCTGGCTGCTCGCCGCCCTCGGCGGCCTGCTCGCGTCCGCGCTGGCCGCGCTGCTCGTCGAGGCGGCGGCCCGGCCGTTCGTGCGCGCCGGCCGCAGCGTGAGCCCGATCGCGCCGGCGCATCCGCACGACGCGCAGACGCACGTCGGCGAGGACGAGCCGGTCGTCACGGCCGACCGGGAGTCACCGGAATGATCGATCTCACGCTCGACGGGCGGAGCGTCACGCCGGCGACCGTCTACGCCCTGGGCCGCAACTACGCCGCCCACGCGCGCGAGATGGGCGCGCCGGCCGAGCCGGTCGTGTTCCTCAAGCCCCGGACGGCACTCGCCCCCCGCGGCGGCGTCGTGCCGTGGCCGGAGGGGGCGACGCGGGTCGACCACGAGGTCGAACTCGTCCTGCTGCTCGGGACCGGCGGCCGCCGGCTCGACCTCGACGCGGCCTCGCGCGCGATCGCCGGCGTGGCGATCGGGATCGACCTGACCGCGCGCGACCTGCAGGCGGCCGCCAAGCGCGCCGGCGCGCCGTGGGCGCGCGCCAAGGGCTTTCCGGGATCGGCCCCGGTGTCGGAGTTCGTCTCCCCCGACCGGTTCGGCCGGCGCTGGGAGACGCTCGATCTCGAGCTGACGGTCGGCGGCGAGGCCCGCCAGCGCGGATCGGCGGCGCGGATGCTGCTCGACCCGCCGCGGATCGTCGCGCTGCTCTCGCGCTGGTTCGCGCTCGAGCCGGGCGACGTGGTGTTCACGGGGACCCCGGAGGGGGTCGGCCCGGTCGAGCCGGGCCGGCCGGTGCGGGCCGCATGCCGCACGCTCGGGCTGGAGGTGGAGGTCCGTCTCGCCGCGCCGGCCGACAATGCCGCTCCGGGCCCGCCGCCCGGCGCGTGACTTGGGCGCGCGCCGAGTCCACGGTAACATCCCCGCCCGTATGTCGCGGAAGGGTGGCCGAGTGGTTTAAGGCGGCGGTCTCGAAAACCGCTGTACGGTATCCCCGTACCGTGGGTTCGAATCCCACCCCTTCCGCCATCCGCACGGCGGCAGGCTCCGGAGCGCGCGACATGGCCCCACGATCCGCCGTCGTCTCCCCCCCGATCTTCGCGCTGCTCGCGCGCTACCGGCGCAGCTTCGAGGCGATGCGGGCATGGCTCGACGAGGCCGACCTGCCGCTCGACGAGCGCGCCGGGATCGCCGACGCGTGGCAGGCCGAGATGGTCGCGTGGTTCCGCGAGAACGGCGTCTGCCTCGCGTGCCACCGTCCGCTCGACCGCTGCTCCTGCGAGTAGCCGGCCTCCGCTACGGAGTCAGCCCGCGGGTCGCCTCGCGGACGAGCACCGGGAGCGCGTCCGGCAGCGCGGACAGCTGCTCGAGCGGATAGCCGACACGCCGGTGAAGCCGCACCTGGCCGGCCACCG
>RFIB01000220.1 GCA_003695625.1 Acidobacteriota bacterium
GCCGCTAACCGGTTTTCGGGTAAGTGTCAGGGACCGGCCGGGGTCGGAGAGGATCACGTCCATGCCCAACGACAGCACTGCTCGCTCCGCGTGTCCGGCGGGCGGCCGCCGGCCGATCGTCCGCGCGGCCCTGGCCTTCGCGGCACTGGTCGCCGCGGCGACGCCCGTTCCCCGCGCCCACGGCGGCAGCGCCGCTCCGTGTGACCTGGCCCACGAGCCGCTCGCGATCGTGCCCGGCGCCGAGCAGGTCGCCTGCGACCGCGCGTGGCGCCTGCTGCTCGCACGGGACCTGCCCGCGTCCGACGGATCCGGCATGCTCCGCATCGACCTGCTCGCGCGCCCGCTCGATCCGGCGACCGGCGCCGGCCGGAACGGAGGATACGTGCCCGGCCTGCGGCCCCGCTACCGCCTGCTGCGCGCGGACACGCCGCTCGCCGAGGGCGTGCTGACGCTCCGGCTCTCGGCGGCGGGACCGTCGTACGGCGCGGACGTCGCGCTGCCCGGCGACGTGGACGACGACGAGCCGCTCGCGCTGTGGATCGAGCCGGGTCTGCTCGCACCATTCACCGCGGGAGCGCTCGACGCGCCGTCCGCGCCGGCGGCGCCGGAGGCGGTCGGCCCGTCGCTGCGCATCGAGCAGGTCGGCACGCTCTCGCCGCGGGCGCCAGACGACTACAACGACATCTGGGGCTGGAACGACGGCGTGACCTTCCTCGCGATCCTCGGCGGCGAGAACGGCACGTCGTTCATCGACGTGACCGATCCCTCCGACCCGGTCGAGATCGCCTACATCGGCGGACCGAACTCGTCGTGGCGCGACATCAAGACGTGGGGCGACTACGCCTACATCGTCACCGAGGGCGTCGGCGCCGGCGAAGGGCTGCAGATCGTCGACCTGACCGATCCGCTCTCGCCGACGCTGGTGACGACGTGGACCGAGACGTTCGTCACGGCGCACAACATCTGGATCGACGAGCCGGCCGGACTGCTGTGGGCGGTCGGGACGGACAACGGCGTGCGCATCCTCGACATCGCGGGAGACCCGACGCAGCCGGTCGAGATCGGCTCGTGGACCGAGCGCTACGTGCACGACGCGTTCGTCGGCGACGGCCGGGCGTTCTTCTCGGAGATCAACAACGGCCTGCACGAGATCCTCGACGCGAGCGACCCGGCGGACCTGCAGGTGCTGGCGAGCTGGCCGACACCCGGCGGCGCGGCGCACAACTCGTTTCCCAACCGCGACCAGTCGCTGACGGTGACCACCGACGAGGTGACCGGCGGCGTGGCGCGCGTCTGGGATACCTCGGACCTTTCCGGCGCGATTCCGGAGCTGGGCGCCTACGCCCCCGACCCGGCGACGATCGTCCACAACGTGCTGGTCGACGACGAGGACGACGCCGTCGTCGCGATCTCCCACTACGGGATCGGCGTCCACCTGATGGACATGCATCGGCCGTCCGCTCCGTTGCAGCTCGGTTTCTTCGACACGTACGGCAGCGGCGACACGGGCTTCGTCGGCTGCTGGGGCGTCTATCCGTACGACCCGCGCGGCCTGGTCTATGGCAGCGACATCAGCGGCGGCCTGTTCGTGCTGCGCTACGTGCCGACCGGGGGCAACGTGTCCGGCGTCGTGCGGGATGCCGCGAGCGGCGACCCGGTGGCGGGCGCGCGCATCGTCGTGCTCGCCGACGGCGCGGAGACGCGCTCGGGCAGCGACGGCGCGTACGCGATCTACGCGCCGGAGGGGCCCGTCGTCCTGCGGGTCACGGCTCCGGGCTGGTCGTCGCGGATCGTCCGCGCCGGTCCGATTGCCGCGGGCGGCCGGCTTGACGCCGACGTGAGCCTGATGCCGCTGCCGCGGGCCACGCTGGCCGGCACGGTGCGCAGCGCGGCCGACGGGTCGCCGGTCGCGGGCGCGACGGTGCGGCTCGTGGCGCTCGGACGCGAGACCGTGACGGACGCGGACGGAGCGTTCCGGTTCGACGGGACCCCGGTCGGCGCGCGGATCGTCTCGGCGCACGCCTTCGGACATGCCGACGGCGAGACCGCCGTGCTGCTCGGCGCGGCCGGCGCATCCGGCGTGGAGATGACGCTCGACGCGGCGGCGTTCGCCGACGACGCGGAGGCGGACGCGGGCTGGACGCTCGGAGTTCCCGGAGACGGCGCGACCTCCGGCGTGTGGACCCGTGTCGATCCCAACGGGACCTCGAACGGCACGGTGCAGCCGGAGGACGACCACACCCCGGCTCCCGGCGTGGTCGCGTTCATCACCGGCCAGCAGGCTCCGGGACAGGCGAGCGAGGCGAACGACGTCGACGGCGGCGAGACGACGCTGGTCTCGCCGGCGCTGCCGGCCGCGGGCCTCGGCGCGGCGCAGGTCCGCTATCACCGCTGGGTCGCGGTCCGCGGCGGCCTGCTCTCGGGCGGCGGCTCGCTCGCGGCGGAGATCTCCGGGGACGACGGCGCCACGTGGACTCCGCTCGAGCAGGTCGCCGACCACGAGAACGCGTGGACGCCGGCGGCGTTCGACGTCGGCAGCCGCGTGCCGCTGTCCGACGCCGTGCGAGTGCGCTTCGTCGCGACACCGAACAGTCCGTACAACTTTCGCGTGCTCGAATGCGGTGTCGACGATGTCGATCTCGTCCCGGCATGCCTCGCCCGGTTCAATCCGGCGCAACCGGACGCCGACGGCGACGGGCGCGTCGATCCGTGCGACGGCTGCCCGGCCGATCCCCTCGACGACGGCGACGGCGACGGCCTGTGCGGCGACGCCGACAACGCGCCGCTGGTCGCCAACCCGGACCAGGCCGACGGCGACGCGGACGGCGTCGGCGACGCGGCCGACCTGTGCCCCGGAACGGCGGATCCGGCCCAGCGGGACCTCGACGGTGACGGTACCGGCGACGCCTGCGACGGCGATCTCGACGGCGACGGCGTGGCGGACGCCGCCGATCCCGACCGGGACGACGACGGGATTGCCGACGGGGACGACGCATGCCCGACCGTCCCGGATACCCTCCAGCGTGACGACGACCTCGACGGCGTCGGCGACGCCTGCGACACGGACGACGGCCTCGTCGCCGGGCTGCGCCTGACCGGCCACCGGCTGTCCTGGGAGCCGGAGGACGGCGCCACGTCGTGGAACGTCTACCGGGGCGATCTCGGAGCGCCGGAGCTGCTGCCGCTGGCGCGCTGCGTGCGCACCGGACTGACCACGCGCTGGTCGGTGGACTCGGCACTGCCCGTGCCCGGCGACGGGTTCTTCTATCTCGTGACGCTGTCCGACGGCGCCGGCGAGGGCGGTCTCGGCAGCCGCTCCGACGGCACGCCGCGCGCGGTCGACACGCCCTGCCAGTGAGGACGGTCTCCATGACGACACGGCTCGGTTGCCTGTTCGCGCTCGTCGCGCCGCTCGCCGCGTGGGCGCCCGGTCCGGCCTCGGCCGGCGAGATCAATCCGCTGCATGTCTCGTCGCGGCTGACGATGCACATCGCCGCCAGCGACGCCCATCTGATTCGGCGTCCGCTCGGGGTCCCGCGGCTCGAGGTCGGGGGCGTGCCTGCCGAGCCGGTCGACGCCTTCTGCTGGGACGGCCGCGGGGTCGTGGCGGTGCCCGGCGAGATACTGATCGACGTCGACGTCACCGCGAACACCGGGGTGATCCGCGCCCGGTGGAGCGACCGGCACGGCGAGTGGACCTACACGCAGGACGTGTTCGTCCATCCCGAGCATCCGTCGGGAATCCGCATCGGCGCCTCGGCGGAGGAGCGCGACAAGCTGCTCAACGACCCGATCGTCGCCAACGCATACCTTCATGGCGACACGCTTGCCGGCCAGCCGGTGCTGCCGACCGTGTTCGCCTACCTGGCGGCGTGGGGTCCGGCGCTCGTGACGCTCGACGGGGAGCCGCTGGCCAATCCGTTCGGCCTGCCCGGCCCGCTGTGGCTCGGGCACGTGATGGTCACCGAGGGCGTGCGCGGCGAGGACGGCACCGTGCGCACGGTCGACGGCGGGATCTACTCCCCGGCGCGCGGCGCGGAGGGCGCGCACGATCCGGACGACCTCGAGGTGCACCTCGTGTTCCACGACGAGCGCTTCCCGCGCACGGCGAACGTCCCGCCGCTGTTCTCGTTCTTCTATCACGTGCTGTTCGAGTCGGTCTCGATCCAGATCAGCGCGCGGGACGCGCCGGGGCGCCTGGTCCGGTGACCGGACCGTCGGCGCCGAGCAGCGCGGGCAGCTCGGCGATCGACCGGATCCGCGCACAGCCGGCGTCGCCGTGCAGGTCGAGCGGGTCGACGAGGATCGGCTCGATCCCCGCCGCGCGGGCGCCGGCGACGTCGTACGACGGCACGTCGCCGACGTAGACCGCCTGCTCGGGTCGCGCCGCGAGCCGCTCGAGGGCGATGGCGAAGATCCGCGGATCCGGCTTGGCCACACCGACGATCTCGGAGTCGACGACGGTCTCGAGATACGGGCCGAATCCGCACGCCTGCAGGTCGTGCTCGATCTGCCCCTCGGCGTTGCTGACCACCGCCAGCCGCCGGCCGGCCGCGGCCAGCCGGCGCACCGCGTCGAGCGCGCCGTCGATCGGCCGGTTCCAGAGTCCACGCTGCGTGTGCATCGCCCACAGGCGCTGCGCGAGTTCGGCGGTCCGCTCCGCAGGAACGCCGACATCGGCGAGCAGCCGGGCGAAGTAGCCGTCCCACAGGCCACGCAGACCGAGCCGCTCGCGGACCGCCGCGTCGGCCCAGACGCGGGCCCGCGCCTCGGCTGCGACCAGCGCCTCGTCGGCGGGCCGCAACCCGAGCGGCGCGAGCAGCGCACGCACGCGATCCCAGTCGAGCCCGACCAGCGTTCCGCCGGCGTCGAGCAGCACGACCGGACGCGCCGCCAGGGAGTCTGCGGTCCCGCGGCTCACTCGGTCTCGTCCCGTGTCCGGCCGGCGAGCAGCCAGCGCCGGGCATGGTCGAGACACGGGATCCGCCGGCGGGCGCCGTCGAGCCGTGCCACGTCGAGGTCCGCGATCGCGACCGCCTGCTCGTCGGTGCCCGCGTCGGCGAGCACCTCGCCCCACGGATCGACGATCGCCGCATGCCCGTACGACGCGCGCGTGCGGCCGTGCCGGCCGACCTGCGCCGGCGCGACGACGAACGCCTGGTTCTCCACCGCCCGGGCGCGGAGCAGCAGGTGCCAGTGGTGAGGTCCGGTCGTCGCCGTGAACGCGGCGGGCACGGCGAGCACCTCGGCTCCCGCGAAGCGCAGCACGCGGTACAGCTCGGGAAAGCGCAGGTCGTAGCAGACCGACAGCCCGACGCGTCCCCAGGCGAGTTCGCCGACGACGACCTCGCGGCCGGGCTCGACGACGGAGGACTCGCGCAGGCTGACGTCGCCGAGATCGACGTCGAACAGGTGGATCTTGCGATACACGGCGCGCACCTCGCCCTCGCGGTCGACGAGCACCGAGGTGTTGCGCCGCATCCCGGGCCGCGAGGCGGTCTCGGGCACCGAGCCGAGCAGCAGGTCGACACCCAGCTCGCGGGCGAGCTGCCGGCCCCAGCCGACGAGCGGACCGTCGAGCGGTTCGGTGCGCTCGAGCACGACGCCCTCCGCAGCCATCAGCGCGAAGTTCTCGGGCAGCGCGACGAACCGTGCCCCCTCGGAGGCGGCACGCCGGACCAGCGTCTCGGCGACGCCGAGATTGCGGTCGACGTCGCGCGTCGAGCGCATCTGCACCGCCGCAGCGCGGATCGATTCCATCGTGGACCTCCCGTGGTCGCGGCAGGGCGGCCGCCCTACGGGACGCCGGTGATCTCCACCCGCGTCCCGGCGTCGACCTTCGCCTCGAGCACCAGCGGAGGACGCCGGCCCCGCGGCCGGATCACCCGCGGGCGCCGCTCGCCACGGCCGACCAGCTCGCAGCCGTCCGCGGCCAGCGCGTCACGCGCCGCGTCGGAGCCGTCGTGTCGCACCTCGCACGGCTGCGGCAGGCGCATGCGCACGACGCTCGTCCCGCGCGCCTGCAGCTCGGCCTGGCCGCGCGCCTGCGTGCAGTCGACGTCGAGATCCGAGTCGACCGCGACGAGCCGCACCTGGCGGGTGACCCCGGAGACGTCGGCGATCCCCCGCTCGGCGCGCAGGTCGAGCTCGAGCGCGCCCTCCGCCTCGATCTCCGCATCGGTCACGCGCACGGCGAGCCGTCCGGCGACGCCCCGCACCCGTCCGCGGGCGCCGTCCTGCAGATCGAGCCGGCACGCCTGCCCGAGTCCCTCGAGCTCGATCTCGGCGCTCTCGCGTGCAGTCAGGTTGACCGCACCGCCGATGTCACGCGCCTCGATCCGCCCGGCGCGCAACTGACCGGACAGGCCGCCGGCGAGCCCCTCGAGCAGCACCTGTCCGTCCGACAGGTCGACCCGCACGGTGCTGCCGTCGTCCTCGAAGGCGCGCAGTTCGACGGTCGCGTCCGAGCCGGCCACCTCGACCGGCCCGGCCCAGCGCTGCGCGAGGAGCTGCGCCGCCTTCAGCTCGGCGCGCAGCCGCCCCTCGCCGCTGCCGACGGTCAGTCCTCCCCCGTCGAGCACGGCGCGCAGCGTACCGCTGACGTCCTGGGCCTCGGCGTCGAGCGACGAACCGGCCAGGACCAGCGATCCGCGGTGCCCCGCCGTGCGCAGCCCGGCGCGCTCGAGGCGCGCCGTCACCGCACCCGCCGTCGCCGCGAGGTCGAAGAATCCGCCGCTGCCCTCGAGGTCGAGTCCGGAAACGCGCGTGATGCGGACGCTCGAGTCGTCGACGTCGATGCGGATCGACGCGCGACCTGCACCGCCGCCGCCGCCCCCGGCGCGTCCGCGCCCCGTGGCCGGCCGCTCGCCGGGAGCCGCCCGCTCGCCCTCGAGATCGACGTCGAGGCGCTCGCCGCGGATCGTCAGGGCGGTGCCGGGCGGCAGCACCAGCCGCACCCGCACGTCGGGCGCGACGGCCTCGTCACCCCACGGCTGACGCACGACCAGCGCGCCGTCCTCGCCCGCCTCGATGGCCACGTAGCCGCCGGTGATCTCGTCGCCCCGCGCGTCGGTCACGAGGAGCCGCGCGTCGGCGTCGCGCGAGAGCAGCACGTCGACGCGGCTGTTTCTCAGCTCGAGATCGACGCCCGGCGCGTCGACCGGCACGTCGAGCGGCAGCTCGCGCATCTCGGCGCGCGCGCCCGCCGCGGTGAGCGCGAACGTCACCGCGAGCGTCACGAAGCCGGGGCCGGCACATCCGATCGTCCGCATCGCGCGCCCAACATACTGCGAGCGTCGGCACGGCGCCGCCCGCGCCCGCCGCCGCGCGCTAGCGCGCGGCGAAGCGGCCGGCGCGCCTGCGGAACCGGCGGACCAGCGACCAGGTCAGCATCAGCCCGACCGCGATCAGGACCACGGCGAGCAGCGTCGCGACGATCGCGAGCGCCGAGCCGACCAGGGCGAGCAGGTCCTCGATCAGCGACAGGACCGGCGAGGCAATCCCGCCGGTTCCGAGGGTCGAGAGCAGCCGGATCTGCGCCTTGGCCACGTGGACGCCGCCGGCGACGCTACCGCCGAGGACCAGCCCGACCACGGTCGCCCACAGCGGGTCGAGATCGGTCAGCGTCGAGGCGACGACCAGCGCGCCGGCGATCGGGCGCACCCACGTCTGCACCAGGTCGAGCGCGTGATCGACGGCGGGGATCTTGTCCGCCGCGATCTCGAACACGACGGCGACACCGAACACGACCAGCGCCGGGCTCGAGGCGAGCCAGTCGAACGCTGGATTGAGCGAGAACGCGTCGCCGAACGCGAGACGCGTCACGCCGGTCCGGGCGGCGAGCCCGACGAGGAACGGCGGCAGGAACGCCCGCAGTCCGCAGCACGCGGCCAGCGCCGCACCGGCGAGGATCTGCATCGCGAGCGGAACGAGCTGCTGTGCGTCCACCGGGGCCTCCCGCCCCAGTCTACGCGCCGAGGACCGGCGGCGTTCCCTCGGCGGGCCCGACCGCGACGCGCAGCAGCAGACCGGTGCCGATCCCGACCACCGCGCCGGCGGCGTCGATCAGCAGGTCGCGCAGCGCGGGCTGACGCCCGATCGACAGGAACTGCAGCGCCTCGGTCCCGGCCGCGAACACCAGCACCGCGGCGAGCACCACGGCCGCCGGGATGCGCGGACGGCCGGCGTTGGCGCAGGCCAGCGCCATCAGCGAGAGCGCCGCGAACAGGGCGGCGTGACCGAGCTTCTTGAGTTCGATCACCTGGCTGCGCAGCGTGCCCGACAGCGCCCGTGCCGTCTCGCGGACCCGCTGACCCAGATCCGGCGCCGGGGCGGGCTGCTCCGGGGCAGCCGTCGGGCCGGACGGGGCGGGCGTCGTCCGACCAGCGCTCCGTTCCGGTGCCGCCTGCGGCGCGGGAGCGTCCGCGGCGCCGGCGGGCGCGGGGCGGGTGACGCGCTCGGCCATCGTCTCGGGCAGCGAGGCGGCGTCGAGGAATGTCCGCGGCGGCACGATCGCGCCGACCACGATCAGCACGGCGAGCACGACGAGCGCGACGCCCCAGCGCCGGCGCCACGGCCGCGCGCGGACGAGCGGCACGCCGAACGCCGCCAGCCAGAGCGCGGCCAGCGTCCCGTGCACCAGCGCCACGCCGCGCCGGCGACGCGCGCCGCGCAGCTCGACGTCGTCGACCACGAACGCCCCGGCGAGGCCCGCGTTCTGGACGACGACCTCGACGCTGCCGGCCTGCTCGGGCACCGGGAACGTGCCCCGGCAGCGACGCCAGCCGTGGGTCCCGGTCGACGCGCAGGCGAAGTGGCTGCCGTCCCAGCGCGGTCGGCCGTCCGGGTCGCGGAAGAAGGCGATCAGCCGTCCGGTCTGCCACCCCCGCGCACCGGGTTCGATCCCCTCGGCGCGGTACCAGCCGGCGAGGATCAGCGCATCGTGGCGGGCAGGATCGTCGACCCGGTACCAGACGCGCCCGCGGATCCGGCCGTCGCTCTCGACACGCAGCGCGGGCCCGCCGTCCCGCCCCGCCCCGTCGATCACGCGCGCGCGGGCGCCGCGGCCATGCCATCCGTCATTGTCGGCGCGGGCGGCCTGCGTGACGTCCGGCAGCAGGTTGCCGGTGGTCGCCGTCCACGGCGACCACGCCTGGAACGCGAGCGGCAGGCCGACCGTCACGGCCACGGGCGCGGCGAGCCAGCGCAGCGCGGTCCGCGCCCACGCCGACGCGCTCACGGCGCCTCACGCAAGAAGGGACGGGCACGCCCGTCCCTCCGTCTCGATCCCGCCATGGACGCTCAGCGCTTGGCGCGCTTGCGGTACTTGCGGTTGAACTTCTCGACGCGCCCGGCGGTGTCGAGCAGGCGCTGCTTGCCCGTGAAGAACGGGTGCGACGCGGACGAGATGTCGACGCGGATCACGTAGTGCTCGACGCCGTCGATCACGCGCGTCTGGTCGCTCTTGAGCGTCGAGCGCGAGACCATCTCGAAGTCCGCACCGCCGTCGACGAAGACGACCGGATGGTAGTCGGGGTGGATGCCTTCCTTCATCGCTCGGGCCTCGATCGCGGCGGCCGGGGGCACCCGCCGGGTGCGGCCGCGCGACGCGGAAAGGTAGACGACACCCCGCCGCCGCGCAACCCCGCGTGCCCGGGCCGGACTCCGCTCGACGGAGGTACTAAGTCGTATTACCATCCCCCCGCCCCGCGGTGCGGGCAAGGGAGACGGAATGGCCCGACGGTCGAGGCGCAGCGAGATCGTGTCCTTCAAGGCCGACGCCGACCTCGTCGAGGCGATGCGCGGCATTCCGAACCGGTCCGAATTCATCCGCGCGGCGATCCTCGCCGCCCTCGACGGCGTCTGCCCGGTCTGCCGGGGAACCGGCATCCTGACCGGGCCGCAGCAGGAGCACTGGCGCGAGTTCGCGCGCCGCCACTCGGTCGAGGACTGCGCGGACTGCCACGAGCCGGTGCTCGTGTGCCATGCGGCGGACGGCGCGGCGAGCGGACCTCCCCCGGCCGGCCCGGAGGACGCGCGGTGAGCGTCTGGCTCGTCGTCGCGCTCGCCGCCGCGTCGCCGGGCGCCGCGCCGCCGGTGCACGCGCTGGCCGTCCTGCCGCCCCAGGCCGACCTCGCGCGCCGCGTGGGCGGCCCGCGCGTGACGGTCGACACGCTCGTGCCCGAGGGGGTCTTCCCCCACGCCTGGGAGCCGACGCCGCGTCGCCTGGCCCTGTTCGACGGCGTCGACCTGGTGATCGCCGGCGGACTGCCGTTCGAGCAACGGCTGTTCGACCGGCTGCGCGCCGTCGCCGGTCGGGACGTCCGGATCGTCCCGCCCCCGGAGGACGCCCCGCCCCACTTCTGGCTCGACCCGGACCGGGCGCGCACACAGGTCCGCGCGCTCGCCGCGGCGATCGCCGAGATCGACCCCCGCGGCGCGGACGACTTCGCGCGGCGCGCCGCCGCGCTCGAGGACGAACTCGCGCGACTCGCCGACGCCGTCGGGCAGCGGCTGGCGGCGTGCCGTGGCGGGGCGGTCGTGACGCTCCACGGCTCGCTCGAGGCGTTCGCGGAGCGCTTCGGTCTGCGCGAGCTGGCGCTCGAGCATCGCGGGCACGATCCGGGTCCGCGACGGCTCGCCACCGTGATCGGGCAGGCGCGGGCAGCAGGCGTCCGTGCGGTCCTCGCCGAGCGCCAGGCCGGGCGGCGTCCCGCGGAGGCGGCGGCCGCGGAACTCGGCGTGCCGGTCGTCGAGATCGATCCCCTGTTCGACGACTACCCGCGCGGCCTGCGCGCGCTGGCCGAGGCCGTCGCCGGCGCGTGCGGCACCGGAGGCGCCCGGTGAGCGCCGTGGATGCGGTCCGGCTCGAGCGCGTGCGCTTCGGCTACGAGCCCGGGCGCCCGGTCGTCGAGGACGTCGATCTCGCCGTGCCCGACGGCGGCTTTGCCGCGCTGATCGGACCCAACGGCGGCGGCAAGACCACGCTGCTGCGGCTGATCGCCGGCCTGCTCGAGCCGTGGAGCGGAACGGTCCGGGTCTACGGCCGTCCGCCGCGGGCGATGCGCGGGGCGATCGGCTACGTGCCGCAGCACGTGGACGTCGATGCGCGCTTCCCGATGCCGGTGCTCGACGCCGTGCTGCTCGGCCGTCTCGGCGCCGCCCCGCGGCCCGGGCCGTGGCCGCGCCGCGATGTCGAGGCGGCGCGCGCGGCGCTGGCCGAGGTCGGTCTCGCCGGCATGGAGACCCGGCCGTTCGCCGAGCTGTCCGGCGGCGAGCGCCAGCGCGTGCTCGTCGCCCGCGCCATCGCCTGCGAGCCCCGGCTGCTGCTGCTCGACGAGCCGACCGCGCACGTCGACCTCGTCGCGGGAGCGCGGTTCCAGGACCTGCTGGCGAGGCTGCGGCGCCGGATGACGATCGTGCTCGTCTCCCACGACCTCGGCGTCGTCTCCAGTCTCGTCGACGAGGTGATCTGCGTCGGGCGCCGCGTCGCGGTCCACCCGACCGCGGACCTCGACGGCGCCGTGCTCTCCGAGCTCTACGGCGACGGTCACGCGCTCGTCGCCCACCGGCACGACCTGCGGGAGCCCGGGGCATGAGCGGATTCGTCGACGCGCTGGTCGCCCACGAGTTCCTGCAGCGTTCGCTGGCCGCGGGACTGCTCGCGGCGCTCGCGGCAGGGATCGTCGGCCCGTACGTCGTCGTGCGCCGGATCAGCGTCATCGCCGGCGCGATCGCCCACGCGGTCCTCGGCGGGATCGGGGCCGCGCGCTGGCTGCACGAGGTCCACGGCTGGACCGCCCTGCGGCCGGTCCACGGCGCGCTGGCCGCCGCGCTGCTCGCCGCGCTCGCCGTCGCGCTGATCTCGCGCCACTTCCGCGAGCGCGAGGACACGCTGATCGCCGCGGTGTGGGCGTTCGGCATGGCGCTCGGCGTGCTGTTCGTCAGCCGGACTCCGGGCTACGCGCGCGACCTGATGAGCGACCTGTTCGGCAACGTGCTGCTCGTCCAGCCGTCGGACCTGTGGCTGATGGCCGGACTCGATGCCGTCGTGCTCGCCGTGGCCCTCGTCTGGCACCGGCAGATCGTCGCCACCTGCTTCGATCCCGAGTTCGCCCGGCTGCGCGGGATCAACACCGAGCTGGTCCATCTGCTGCTGCTGCTGCTCGCCGCGGTGACCGTCGTGCTGCTGGCGCTGGTCGTCGGCATCGTGCTGGTGATCGCCCTGCTGACGATCCCCGCCGCGATCGCCGGCCGGCTGACCCGGACGCTCGGCGGAATGATGGCGCTCGCGGTGCTCGTCTCGGCGGGGCTGACCAGTGCCGGGCTGGCCGTCAGCTACGGGCCGGACCTGCCGACCGGGGCGACGACGATCGTGCTCGCCGTGGCCCTCTACGGACTGGTGCTCGCCGGCGGCGGACTGCGGCGGCTGGTCCGCGGCTGACCGCTCGCCGCGCCAGCGGGGCTGCTCGGACGGCGCGCGCCTCGGTGCGCGTTGCGCCGCCGGCCGCCGGGCCTATCCTGCCGCGACCGGGAGGGATCCGATGTCCGCCATCCATCCGAGCCGGGTCGCGATCACGGCCGTCGGGATCGCCCTGGCGATCGTCGCGGCGCGCGGCGCCGCGGACGACGACGCACCGCTCGTCGTCACGCCGGAGCTGGCGGTCCGGCTGGCGATCGAACGTCATCCGGCCGTGGCCGAGCGGCGCGAGCGCCAGACCGAACTCGAGGGCCAGATCGCCGAGGTCCGCGCGCGGGCGCTGCCGACGATCGACGGCAGCGCGACGATCGAGCGCGTGCGCGATCCCGCCCTGCTCAACAGCCCCAACTTCTCGGACCTGGCCGGGGTCGACGCGACGGCCGACGGGACGAGCGATCCGATCATCTCCAGGATCACGGAGCTGTTCCGGTTCGATCCGACGCCGATCCCGGTGACGACGTACTACTACGGCGTCTCCGTCGAGCAGACGCTCTACTCGTTCGGCAAGATCCCGACCGGCATCCGCGCCGCCAAGGTGCTGCGCGACCAGCGGCGCGCCGAGCTGACCGACGCCGAACTCGACGCGGCGCGCAACGCGCTGGTCGCGCTGTACGACCTGGCGCTGGCCGAGAGCCGCCGGTCGGTGCTCGCCGCCGAGCGCGCCTCGCGCGAGCGCCAGGTGCGGCAGGCGCGCGACTTTCTCGACGCGGGCGCGGGCACGCGGCTGCAGGTGCTCCAGGCGGAGGCCGCGCTCGCCGGACTGCGGCCTCGCGAGCTGGCGGCCGACGGCGAGGTGGCGCGGGCGCGCGCCGCGCTCAACGAGGCGCTCGGTCGTCCGGCGCTCGCACCGGTCGCCGCCGCGGAGGGCCTGCTCGAGCGGGCCGAGCCGGGCGATCCGCCTCCGCTCGAGGCGCTGATCGAGCAGGGCCGGACGCGTCCCGAGCTGCGCGCGCTGGAGATCGAGCGCAAGGCGCTCGGACTGCAGGCCCGCGCGACGCGGGCGGAACTGCTGCCGGAGATCACGTTCAGCGGGAGCTGGGGCATCCGGACGATCTTCACCAGCGAGCTGACCAACACGCAGTTCGCCTCGTGGGACGCGGGGATCTTCCTGCGCTGGCGGCTGTTCGACGGCTGGCAGACGCGCTCGCGCGTGCGCCAGATCGCGTCGCAGCGCCGGCAGAACGAGCTGCGCGAACGCCGACGGGCCGCGGAGATCGCCCGGGAGATCGTCTCGCGCCACGCCGACTGGCGGCAGGCCGCCCAGGCGGCGCGGGCGGCGCGGGACGCGGTGGCGCAGGCGGAGGAGGCGCTGCGCGTCGCCGAGGAGGAGGCCCGCTGGGGGGCGGCGACGACGCTCGAGGTGCTCGAGGCGCAGCGCACGCTGACCGAGGCGCGCTTCGAGCGCGTGCAGGCCGTGCACGACGCGCTGGTCGCGCGCGCCGATCTCGACCGGCTGGCCGGACGGCTTCCCGTCGTCGCGGCCGGAGACTGACGCATGGAATCCCTGAGAGTCGTGATCCGGCGGACGGCGCCCCTGGCGCTCGCCGCGGCGCTCGCGGGCCTCGCGGGCTGCGGCGCGGCGGGCGACGAACGCGAGCAGGTGCCGCCGCGTCCCCCCGCTGTCGAGGAGGAACGCACGGCCGACATCCGGCCGGCAACCGTTCCCCCGGTGCGCGTGACGGTGCTGCACGTCGAGCCGCAACGCTTCGTCGAGAGCCTGGTCGTGACGGCCACGCTCGAGGCATGGCGCGACGTGACGGTCTCCGCCGAGTTCGGCGGGACGGTGCGCAGCATCGCGTTCGACAAGGGCGAGACGGTGCGCGCCGGCCAGGAGCTGGCCCGGGTGGGTGACGACCTCGCCCGCGCCCAGCTCGCCCAGGCCGAGGCCGACCTGATGGCGGCCGAGGCGAACTACGCCAAGGTCAGCCGGCTGTTCGAGCGCCAGGCGGTCCCGAAGCAGGATCTCGTCGCCGCGACCTCGACGCGCGACCGGGCCCGCGCGGTGGTCGACGAGATGAAGGCGCGGCTCGAGCGCGCCGTGCTCCGCGCCCCGATCGACGGCGTTGTGCTCGATCGCCCCGTCGAGCCGGGGGAGGTCGTCCCGCCGGGAACCCCGATCGCGAGAATCGAGACGGTCGACCGCCTCAAGGCGGTCGCCTCCGTGCCGGACACCGAGGCGGCCTGGCTCGAGATCGGACGCAGCGGCACGCTGACGTTCGACGCGTGGCCCGGGCGCAGTTTCCCGGCGCGGATCGCGTTCGTCTCGCCCGCCGCCGACCGCGAGACGCGGACATTTCTCGTCGAGCTGGCCGTCGACAACACGACGCACAGACTGCGTCCCGGCATGGTCGGTCGCGCCTCCCTCGCGCGGCGCGTGCTCGACGACGCGCTCGTCGTCCCGTTCGACGCCGTGCTCGCGCGGGCCGAGGGCAGCGCCGTGTTCGTCGTCGACGACGACTGCACGGCGGTGCTGCGTCCGGTCGAGATCGGCGCGCTCGAGGGCGATCGCGCCCTGGTCGCGCAGGGACTGGCGGCCGGCGAGGCGGTCGTCGTCGAAGGCCAGCACGATCTCGTCGACGGCCAGCGCGTGCTCACGGAGAGCTGCCGGTGACCGCGCTGACCCGCATCGCGCTCTACCGGCCGCTGACGGTCTACGTGCTGATGGTGATCGTCGCCGTCGGCGGCCTGGCGACCTACCGCGCGCTGCCCCGCGAGTCGTTCCCCGAGATCCGCGTGCCGTTCATGATCATCAGCACGGTGTACCCGGGGACGACTCCCGAGGACATCGAGAGCCAGGTCACCCGCAAGATCGAGACCGAGCTCAAGGGGCTGTCCGGCATCAAGGAGATCCGTTCGACGTCGCTCGACGGCTACTCGCTGATCGAGGTCGAGTTCAACCCCGACGTCGACCTCGACACGGCGTTGCAGAAGGTCCGCGAGAAGGTCGACCTGGCCAGGCCGGAGCTGCCCGCAGATGCCGAGGATCCGGTGATCCAGGACTTCGACTTCTCGCGGCTGCCGATCCTCGTCGTCAACGTCGCCGCGAACCTTGGCATGGACCGGCTCAAGCAGATCGCCGACGACATCAGCGACGAACTCGAGGAGATCCCGGGCGTCAACCTGGTGAACATCATCGGCGGCCGCGACCGCGAGGTGCAGATCTTCGTCGATCCCCAGCGGATGGCCGCGTTCGACGTCGGCCTCGTCGACGTCGAGCGGGCGATCGAACGCGAGCACCTGACGCTGCCGGCCGGCACCGTGGACATCGGGCGCCAGCGCCTGCTCGTGCGCACGCCGGCCGAGGTCGACGACCCGCTCGAGATCGCCGACTTCGTCGTCGACGACCGCGGCGGGAACCCGGTGCGCATCCGCGACATCGGCCGCGTCGTCTACGGATACGAGGACGAGACGAGCCGGGCGCGGGTCGACCGGCGCACCGCGATCTCGCTGACGGTCGAGAAGCGCACCGGAGCCAACATCATCGAGGTCGCCGACGCCGTGCGCGCGCGACTCGCCGAGCTGGCGCCGCGGCTGCCGGCCGCCGTCGAGCTGTCGATCATCGGCGACCAGTCGGTGGACATCCGCGACATGGTCCGCGAGCTGGAGAACAACATCCTCTCCGGCCTGCTGCTCGTGCTGCTGGTGCTGTTCGTGGCGATGGGATGGCGTCCGGCGGTGATCGTCGCCGCGGCGATCCCGTTCTCGATGCTGATCACGTTCATCGTGCTCGCGGTCGCCGGATACACGCTGAACATGGTCGTGCTGTTCAGTCTCGTGCTCGTGCTCGGGATGCTCGTCGACAACGCGATCGTGACCGTCGAGAACATCTACCGGCACCGCGAGCTGGGCGACGCGCCGGGCCGCGCGGCGCTCGACGGTGCGCGGGAGGTGGCGATGCCGATCATCGCCTCGACCGCGACGACGCTGTGCGCGTTCGCGCCGATGCTGTTCTGGCCGGGGATCATCGGCGAGTTCATGAAGTTCCTGCCGCTGACGCTGATCTTCGGCCTGAGCGCATCGCTGTTCGTGGCGCTGGTGTTCAACCCGGCCCTCGCGCTGAAGCTGTTCCGCGCTCCCGTCCGGCCGAGCGCGCGGCGCCGCCGGCCGCTGACCGCCGCCTACCGGCGGCTGCTCGCCTGGGCGCTCGACCACCGGGCGATCGTCCTGCTCGCCATGGGCCTGTTCCTCGTCGCCACCGTCCTCGCCTACGGCGTGCTCGGGCACGGCGTCGAGTTCTTCCCCGACACCGACCCGCGGCAGATCTTCGTCGATCTCGAGTTTCCGCCGGGCACGAACCTCGACGCCCAGGACCGCGTCGTGCGGCAGATCGAGCAGCTTCTCGCCGACATCCCCGATGTCGAGAGCATGCTCGCCAACGTCGGCTCGAAGGGCGTGTCCAACGACGGCTCGACGTTCGGCGGCGGGGGAACCTCGAACGAGAGTCGCGTCACGCTCAACCTGTACCGGTTCTTCGAGAGGAGCCAGAGTTCGCGGCTGACGATGCAGGAAGTGCGCCGCAGGCTGGCCGGGCGCTTTCCGGGCGTGAACCTCACCGTCGACAAGCCGCAGGACGGCCCGCAGACCGGCAAGCCGGTGACGATCCGGCTGCGCGGCGAGGACTACGACGCGCTCGGCGAGGTCGCCGAGGAGGTGGTCCGGCGGCTGCGCGGCATCGACGGGCTGCTCAACGTCGACCACGACTACGACACCGGCAACCCGGAGATCCGCGTGCTCGTCGACCGGGATGCCGCCGCGCGCGCGCGGACCAGCACCCGCGAGATCGCGCTCGCGGTGCGCACCGCGCTGGCCGGCGCCGAGGTCGCCAAGTTCCGCACCGGCGAGGACGAGTACGACATCGTCGTCCGGCTCCCCGAACGCGAGCGCAAGTCGCTCGACGCGCTCGAGGAGCTGACCGTGATCGACGAGGACGGCCGGCCGGTGCCGCTGCGCAGCCTGGTCCGCATCGTCCGCTCGTCCGGCCCGTCCGCGATCCGCCGCGTCGATCTCGACCGCGTGGTGACGGTCGAGGCCGATGTCGACTACGCACGCGGTTTCCAGGACGCACCGATGCGTGACGCGGCGGCCCGTGTGCTGGCCGACATCGAGCTGCCGCCGGGGATCGACTGGGAGTTCGCCGGCTCGCGTCAGGAGGAACAGGAGGCGCAGCAGTTCCTGTCGCGGGCGTTTCTCGTCGCGCTGATGCTGATCGCGTTCATCCTGGTCACGGAATTCGACTCGCTGATCACGCCGCTGACGATTCTCGTCTCCGTCGTCCTGAGCCTGATCGGCGTGCTGTGGGGGCTGATCATCACGGCGACCCCGTTCGGGATCATCATGACCGGGATCGGCGTGATCTCGCTGGCCGGAATCGTCGTCAACAACGCAATCGTGCTGTGCGATTTCATCATCCAGCGGCTGGCCGCCGGCGCGACGCGACGTGAGGCGATCCTCGATGCGGGCCAGACGCGCCTGCGGCCGGTGATCCTGACCGCGGTGACCACGGTGCTCGGCCTGATTCCGCTGACCGTCGGCATCAACCTCGACTTCGTCGAGGGGACGCTGCGGATCGGCGGCGAGTCGACGCAGTGGTGGGGACCGATGGGCGTCGCCGTGATCTTCGGGCTGTCGTTCGCGACGCTGCTGACGCTGGTCGTCGTGCCGGTGACCTTCGACCTGCTCTACGGCATCTCGCGCGCCGGCCGGCGCGGCGAGACGGATCCTGTGCCATGATTCGGTCGCGCCGGCGCCGGCCGGACGGCCGGCCGCGCGCCGCGTGCCGGACGACGCTGCGGGAGACACGATGAGCGAACCGAAGGCCAGGGCACGCGCGATCATGCCCGTGCTCGACGACGTGCTGCACTGGACGGTGCGCGACGACCGGATCGGCTTCCGGTCCGACGCGTGGGCGCTGGTCACGCCGGACGGGCACGTCCTGATCGATCCGCTGCCGCTCGACGACTCGCTGCTCGGCAGGCTGTCGCCGGTGATGGCGATCTGCCTGACCGGAGGCTTCCACCAGCGTGCCGCATGGCGGCTTCGCGAGCATTTCCGCGCCCCGGTCTGGGCACCCGAGGCCGCATCGGGCCTCGACGGCGAGCCGGACGAGCGCTACGAGGCGGACGACATCCTGCCCGGCGGCCTGCGCGCGCTGCACACGCCCGGCCCGGCGCACCTGCACTTCTCGTTCCTGCACGAGCGCGACGACAATCGCGCGGCGCTGTTCCTCGGCGATCTGCTGATCCGCCCCGACGAGGACGCGCCGCTCGCGTTCGTGCCGGACAAGCTGCAGGAGAACCCCCGGCGCACGCGCGAGACCGTGCGGATGCTCGCCGAGGAGATCCGCCCCGACATCCTGTTCCCGGCCCACGGCCCGGCGATCCTCGAACGCGGCACCGCCGCGCTGCTCGACGC